>CAMYKT010000007.1 GCA_947259185.1 uncultured Methanobacteriaceae archaeon | reverse complement strand
AAGAAACTATAAATAACTAAATAAAAATATAACACTACTAGAATATAAAACTAACCCTTAAAAACACTAATATAAAATAAATAGAAAAAAATAATAAAAAATTAATTATGAGACAGCCTCATTAAATGAAATTAACTATAAAAATGAACTAAACTTGTCTAGCTTCATTGAAATCAACTTCATAGATATGAGCACTGATGGAATGAATGGTAACTGATCCCAGGGATAATCCCACTTCACCAGCGACGAACTGGGCCAGGTAAGTTAAACCAACTGCATTGGGAAACCAGGCCCCATAAATATCATGGGACCGCCACAGGGCGGTGGTTTGAAGTTTATTATCCCGAATTTTAAAATCTACCAGTATCATACAGGGAACTTCATCTGTTTTAGTATCCTGGATGGGATCCCAGGTAACTGAAATGGCTCTTCGAGATTCATTACAATTTTTCAGGCGATTGATAGCTACCTGGATTTGGTCAATACCGGCGAAGTGTGCCCGTAATCGATTACCGTAGGTGTAAATAAACCCCTGCTTGTCGTCACTTATAAATTGCTGGGAGTACTTCTCCAGTTTCTCACCACTCCAGAAATAGCCTTCAGGTACCCTAATATTCTTAATGCCCGCTAATTTATCCTGCAATTTGCTTAGATAGAAATTATCAGACGGGGTCTTTCCTAATGGCTTTTCAATGTGAACCATGACATTTAACAATTCTCGGGTAAGTGATCCTCTCTCATCCTTTATTTCAACTCCATCTTCCATTATTTTTTTTACCAGGGTTTCCCATCCATCGGCAATCTCTGAAACCCTAATTAATTCTGCCATTTAGCTGCCTCCACCATATTTTTTAGTTTAGAAAACGCAGACTGGCGAGATAGCATCCTCATTCCACAGTCCGGGTCGATGATCATGTTTTCCTTCCCTATAATATCCTGACCCTTTTTAATAAGAGTTCTTACAGTATCTACATCCTCTACATCTTCTTTTTTGGTATCGATGCATCCAAAACCTATTTTTTTACCCTGAAAATCACTTACACTTTCCAGCAGTTGAATATTTTTATTTATACCTGCAAATTCACAATCAATAATATCAACCCTGAATTTTAACAGGTGATGGAGTACTCCTCCCACATCCCCACATACATGTAGGGCCACCGGAACTTTTAAATCTTTGGAAATGATTTCTACTCCTTTACGGGCAGTGGAAACATCCACCAATCCGGTGGATATAAATGGTTCATCAATCTGAATAATGGTGGCACCTGCATTTTCCAGGAATTCCGCCTCTTTTTTCAGGGCCTGGGCCATATCCATTATGGCAGCCTCCTTTTCATGAGGGTTATAAAAACCTTCTATCCTGGAAGAGTAAACCATGGTGGTAGGGCCAGTTATGAGTCCCTTTATTCCCTTTTTATCTACCTCTTCTTCAGGAAGATTCAATTGCCTTAAATTTTTATTTAAAATATTCTTAGCATATTTTAAATCATCTGCACCTACCGAAGATAAGGGAATATTTATTTTATTTTTTATTTTGGATAGATGGCCTTCCACCATCATTCCCGGGATCTTACTTGCAAATAATTGAATCATCTCTCCCCTGAGCTGTCCATCAGAGATTATATCTATCCCTGCATTAATCTGATCAGAAACAGCCAGATTAATGGCGGCTTTATAAGGGTCATGAAGACCTAAAAAGTCAGATATTTTTTCTATTGTTGATGAGGGATTTTTTAGAATCACCGGATAGCTTCCAACCACAGTAGTTAGCATATTATTTACCTTTTGTGCAATCAGTGCATTTTAATCTTTTATACAAATTTTAATAGCTCTGGAAAATAGGTACTATTCTATTATTCTGATTATACTTAACCCTATAAAAATTTAATTTAAAAATAAATACCACCCCCATGATTATATTTTTTAAAGGAGACAATATGAAAAATAAGAAATAGCTTTAATTTGAAAATTAATCAAAACTTATTTAATAACTATTAAATGTGTTTTTAAAATAAAAATAGAAATAGATTATTTAACTGGTGGCAACCGCTTTTATCTTTTCGATTTCTTCTAATTCCACTGGAAGTTCCACTGCCGCAGTACCGTAACAGGGCTTGGTATAGGGGATGATGATAGTCCCTTTTTCTTCATTTATTCCAATTGGAATAGGGGGAATGCCAATTATCCTTGCACCCAGTATTTTTTCTCCAGGTTTTATAAAAACAATTTCACTGGCATTTTCCTGAATAATTTTAGCACAGTCCTTAAATCCTGCCCGGGATAAAAGAATCTGATAATCATCTGATTGTTGGAGGTAAGTTTCAAGACAAAATGACATTAAATCACCATTTCTTCTATAGCCCTATCCAGTTTAACCCTGAGGGGTGTGGGATTGTGATAAGCTCGTGCAGAAACTATTTTTGCTCCTGTACTTTCTTCCACCTGTTTTTCAAATTCTTCCAGTAATTGAGGGTCTTTTTCAAATACCATAGCAATGGAAGGGACCTGGAGTATATGATAAAAAGTTACAAAATAGGATACTGCTGCGTCTTTATGAGCAAATCCCAGAAGAAGATCGTATGATCCCTGATCTAAGTCGCCTAAACAGGAATCAATATCTATTTTAAAGGTAAGGTAATGTTCTTCCGGATCGGAAATCTCCATCAGCTTCATGGCAGATGGAGTTCCAGCGATAGTGACTTCAAAACCTTTTTTTTTAAGTTGGTATGCCGCATAAACAGCTAAAGGAGTTTGAGATGGTGATTCAGGACACCCCAACAATATTAAAGCTTTTTTCATTAATTACTCCCCCTATCATATATAAATAATTTTTTTTGATTTGTAACAATTAAAATTTATCCTTAAATCAATCCTTTTTTAAGAGAACTAAATGGGATACTACCATTGCCGAGAGGAAAATAAAGGTAAGCAGTGCGGTTCCATTCATAGAACGATTTATTACAAATAAACCTATTAAGGCCTGTGCAGTAAATGCACCTAGAGATCCTATTAATATCGCTTCCCGCCCCAAATATTTCTTATCGCCATTTTCTCTTCGCTCCCTATATATGTGGAGCATCTTTAGCCCTATGAAGATTATACCTGCACACCAGATTAAGAGCATGATCAGGGTAAGATAACCGAAATCATAAGACCATCCAAATATTCCCGGCAACATATAATCTATAGTATCCTTCTTATTAACCAGTATCCCAAAAAATACTGGAAAAGGCAGGCCAAATAACAGTAGAAGGGATATGGGAAGAGATACATATCCATCTGCAAACCCTGTAGATGCAGCCCAGTATGCTGATTCTGGTTCATGGCCCAACAAGGTGGTATTTTTAATAACCATATTTAGGCTGGGTGTTGCAAATGTTTCCAGCCGCAATATTCTCAATAATGGACTAAAAATTGGCATATCTAAAACCTGAGAAAGAAGTTCCAGTGCCCCAAAACCAGCTAGCCCTGCTGCACCCATTAAAATTATTCTTTTAATGGTGAAAATAGATTTCTGGCGGAAAGATTTGGATATAAGGAAAACGCCAATTAATAAACCAAGTAACCATAGTAAGAGAAAAGATCGATGCATTAATCCCCCGAAAATGGTTATGGCCAGTATTATAAGATAAATAAATCCTTTTAATTTACCAATTTCTACTCCAGAGTCTTTCATCATAGGTAGAGCAGCAAGAGCTGTTATGACCGCTAAAAGTGCAATAGGTCCAAAGGGGTGAGTGAATTCATTTTGACCAAATGCCAGGAAGAGGTAAAGTGCATCAATAGCAAATAGTACCGAAAATCCTATTCCTAATCCCAGAGCAACAAAAAGGACTGCACTTAAAGTTATAGGGAATAAATTCAATAGGAAAATTATCCCTAAATAAAGGATTAGTCCTATTTCAATGATGAATTGCAGATGATTTTGAGCTATTAAAGCCAAGTTATTCCTCCGTAAAAATAATCTAATTCTTTGCCCTGATGAATTAATGGCAATTGAATTTAAGATTCTATTATATTCATGATTTAATTAATCTGCTTATTAATAATATCTTTAATTTTATAAATAAGCTGGTGAAAAAATTTTATAACAATTTATTTTTAATTATATTAAATTCCTAATCTTAGTTTTAATAAAATATAATCATGGTTATTTAAGGGTTTTAATCAGAAATAAACTTCTGAAAAACAATCATATGTTCCCCTTTACCATTATAGTCTTTTACTACTTCTTCTCCGTCAATAGTATCGGTTTTATAACCCTGGTTCTTTTTAAAACCCATTTTGGTATAAAAATCTATGGCGTTTTTATTGACTGGTTTGGTAATTAAATAGACTCTTTTACATCCCATTTCAATCACCACCTTTAAAAAGTTTTTGATTAAAACAGTGGCAATACCCATTCCCCGGCAGGAAGGGTGAACACATAAAAGATGAATATAGGCATCTTCTTTATTTTTTTGGGACATGAATCCAATTAGAAATCCAATGGCTTTTTTAATTTGTTTTTCATCTTCTATTTCAGCTAAAAAGACTGTATTTTGAAAAAATTTGGTAAATATGTGGTAAATTGAATTTCTCTCAGTAATCATAGGGCTGCAATTTAGAGCCAGGTCAGCAATGGCCTGGAAATCTCCTTCAACCGCATTTCTTACCAGTATCTTATCCATTTAATCACCGTTTAATTAAAATTATTAGTTTATTAATATAATATTTAAGTAATATCTCTTGATCCATCACTCTTAAAAGCATTAACTATAAATAGAAAGAAATTAAAGTCTTTATGTTAATTGTAAATGGGGTGGTAGCTCAGATGGTAGAGCGTCGCCTTGGCATGGCGGAGGCCCCGGGTTCAAATCCCGGCCATTCCACTTATTTATTTTGAATTTAATAATTAATATTTGATTAAATATTTACTTAAGAAGAGCATAAATAAATTATATATATTTTTTTAGGATTTATTTATCCCAAATATCTGATTTTATTGCTATTTGGGCATCAATTCAAATATAATCCTCTATTTTAAAAGTAGTTTAGGGCTATTTATCGCAGTATATTGTCTTTGTTGACCTGCTGCCTCGTAAATATTGTTTATTATAACTTCAAAAAGATCATCAGTAATTAATTTTTTATCAGGATCATCATTCACCAGTAATCGTAGGGCAGTATTTACAATTTCATCCACATCCAGAGAACGGTACATCAAACCGCGCTGAATATAAAATTTATCCACAGATAGAAGGTCTCCCGGGTAGCATGAAATTACCGGAGTGCCCGATATAGCTGCTTCCCGGTTCATGGTACCTCCCGCACCAATCATAAGGTCACATTTTCTCATTAAGCTGAAAGTGTCCACTGGAGGCTTAATAATGGTAACATTTTCATAATCTTGAAATATCTCTGATTGTTCTTTAAAACGTGGTATAACCAGTATATTGGCATATTCCTTCAAAATTTCCACTATAGGAGATAATACAGATTCTCTACAATTTGCATCTAGGTAAGAAGCTAAAGATGGTTCTGGCCTCATTAATATGGTTTTTGATTTCTTAAGATTCAGTCCCATGTCCTGGAAAATGTTTTCGTTATACTGGAAGTTTTTAAAGTGAATGATCTCTGAAGTTCCTTGATAACGCTGGATTTTATTAGGATCCGCACCAAGTCTTACAATATCCCATACATCAATAGCATGAGGCATTATGATCCTATCACAAAGGGGAAGGGTTAATTTATTAGCCGCCAGGGCATGTTCATTATCCAGGATATATACACTGGGAATACCAAGACCAAAGGTGACTCTTGGAAGTTCTATGGAGTGCTTAGATACTGCAACATCAGGTTTTTCTTTAATAATTAGTTTAGAAAGTTCGTATGATCTTCTGGTGTTTTCTTCCAGTTTTTCAGCCAGGGTAACTCCATGTTTCCCAATAGATTCGAATTCAAATCCAAATAGATCCATCAGGCGATGTATATCTCCAAATTTACGGGCAGTTAATATCAATTCCTCCCCTTCTTCCTGGAAATATTCTATAATATTTTTAAAAAATCTCACATGAGGAGCATTGGTTATATCTATCCAGATTTTCATTTAATCACCCTGAATTGAAAAGGTTTTTTAGCTTTAGTTTTATTTTGCCATGAATTTTTCCAGAGATTCGATGATTTCAGAAAGTCCTTTATTTTCTTTTAGACTAGTTTTAATTACTTGCACATCAGGATTAATTTTTTTTACATCTTCCACCATTTTATCCTCATCAGCCCCTACCGCACAAGCAATGTCGACTTTATTTATGACCACCAGATCTGCATCTTTAAAGATTAAAGGATGTTTTTCAACGGTATCGTCCCCTTCACTGACACTTATAACCACCACCCGTATATGAGAACCTAAATCAAAATCAACTGGACAAATTAAGTTTCCCACATTCTCTATAAATAAAATATCCACTTCATCCAGAGGAAGATCATGCAGGGCATGTTCTACCAGGTGTGAATCAAGGTGGCATTCTTTCCCTGTGTTTAAGCCTATAACCGGTACGTTATATTGCTCAAAGCGCCCTGCATCAAATTTACTTATCACATCACCGGCAATAACTGCTACCGGATAGTCCATTTCCTGGATTAATTTCTCTATAAGGGAAGTTTTACCCGACCCAATAGCACCTAAAAAATCTACTGCAAAAACATTAGCCTTATCTAAAATTTTCTGATTTTTTTTGGCCAGTTTTCTGTTGGCCAGCATAATATCGTGCTGTATTTCTATATCAGCTATCTTGTGCATCTTCATCACTCTTTTCAATTTTGATGTTTTTAACATTACATTCTCGCCCGGCAGTAATATTAAGATTCCTTTCCTCACATTCGGGGCAATTTATAATGGGTACATAATGATCCAGTTCGTCAGTATCTGCTTTCCCTTTAAATCCGCATGAAAAACATTCTATTTCGATTGGAACCTCTTCCATATTAAATTTTGCCCCATTTACAATGGTATCTTCACTTAAAACCTCGAGCATGAATTTTAATTGCTCTGGATTAAGCAGGGTCATTTGACCAAGTTCTACTGTTACCTCCAGTACTTCAATGGCTTCATTTTTTTCGGCTGCTTCAATTACGGTCTTAACAATAGCATCAGCCATAGATAGTTCATGCATTAATCCACCTCTAATTATAATCTATCAAATTTATTTTTTAAACTTTAACGACTTTAAAAAAGTATTTTTGTAGAATGATAATATTCCATTTTTATACATCTAATTATTATAAGAAGCTTATTAATAAAGTTAACAAATAATTAAATTATAATTCAGGATTATATAATATTCAAGACATAAAGTATGTGGATAATGGCCAATTTATTATCTCTATCTTAAAAAAAGAAGGGATTAATGGCTTTATTATAGCACCAGGTGAGTATAAATGATAATAGGTGGTTCTTCTTCTCAAAAATTAGCAGCCAAAGTAGCAAAAGAATTAAATGATCAGTTGTGTCCCATTGAAACTCGTAAGTTCCCTGATGGTGAACGTTATATTAGAATAAAGGGTGAAATTGAAAAAGAAGTGGTGGTAATACAATCCACCGGTTTTCCCCAGGATGAAAATATAATGGAACTTTTATTTATCCTTAAAAATCTAAAAAGTCTTGGTGCAGAGGAAATAAAAGTCGTTATTCCTTATTTTGGATATGGAAGACAGGAAAAGAGATTTAAAAAAGGTGAATCTATTTCAGCTGCTGCTGTTGCCGGCTTGATTGAAGATTGTGGTGCCAGCGAGCTTATCTGTATAAATCTGCATGAAAAGCAGATGTGTGATTTTTTCAATATACCGGTACATGAATTATCTGCCATACCCCTGATATCCACTCATATCCAGGATCAGTTAGAAAATCCAGTGATAATAGCTCCAGATAAAGGGGCCCTACCACATGCCCAGGAAATATCCCGCATACTGGATTGTCCCTGTGATCATATGGAAAAAACCAGATTATCCCCGGATAAGGTGGAAACCAGGGTGAAGAATCTGGATGTAAAAGGATTGCAGGCAGTAATAATTGATGATATTATCAGTACTGGTGGAACCATTGTGAATGCCACAGAAATCTTGATGCAGCATGGTGCCGAAAGTGTTACTGTGGGATGCGTGCATCCGGTGCTGGTGGAAGATGCTCTTTTGAAGATTTTTGCTACAGGAGTAGAAGATGTGCTGGCCACCGATACCCTGACCTCCCAGGTTAGTTCCATCTCAGTGGCTCCTATTATTGCTGAAGCATTAAAATAAACTATTAATTATTATTTTTTTAGATTAAATACTAAAAAAATTATTTTTTTTAATATACGAAAAACTAAAAATAGACAAAACTAGTTTTAAATTAACATATCCACAAAACCCTGTTTAAAAAAAAAAATATGAGTTAAATATTTTTTTTAACTCTTGAAAATTTAAGACTTATTGGTGGAGGGTTTGGGAATAATTCCCCGGGGGACCATTTCACTGATTTTTTGCATTTGATCTACCAGTCCTTTTTTCCCTTTGCCTATTAAAGCATGTTTTAGAACATCGCTTAGAGTTTCCACAGGAATAATCTCAATTTTATCCTTGTAGCGGCTTTCAATCATAACATCCTGCATATTTGATTTAGGTATAAGGACCTTCTTAATGCCCGCTTCTGCCGCAGCTTCGATTTTACCAGTTACCCCACCCACAGGTAAGACATATCCCCTGATACTTAGAGAACCAGTTAAGGCTACTGATTGATCCACTGGAATTTCTTCCAATGCTGATACCACTGCGGTGGCTACCGATACACTGGCACTGTCTCCTTCCACACCTTCATAGGCCTGTAAAAACTGGATGTGAATATCATAGTTGGATATATCTGTTCCGGTATGTTTTTTAATCAGTGCAGAAACATTTTGTACTGCCTCTTTAGCTATTTCTCCCAGTTTACCAGTGGCTATTATTCTACCTTCTTGTTTACTCTGGGCAGGTGCAGCCTCAGCAGCTATAGGTAGTAAAATACCACTTCTATCTCCTATTATAGCTAAACCATTAACACTGCCAATTTGACCACCCTCAGATTGGAATACTCTGTACTTTTTCTTTTGAACGATGTATCTATCAGCGATTTGCTGTTCCAGAGTTCTAGCAAGTTTCTTAGATTTAACCACATGATCCATGGTTACATAATCTGCAGCTTCCCCTTTAGCAATATCTCCTGCTGCACGAACTAAACCACCTAAATCTCTTAATTTAAGGGTTAAAGAATCTTTTTTACCGGCTCTTCTTTGTGCTTCCAGTATTATCTCATCCATGGCTTCTTTTGAAAAGTGAGGTATTCTACCATCTTTTTTGACTTCCTGGGCCACGAACTGAACCAGTTTCTGTCTATTTTCTGGAGTATCTTGCATACTGTCTTTCATGAAAACTTCGTAACCATATCCTCTTATTCTGGATCGAAGGGCAATATGCATTCCTTCCAGGACTTGAATATTTCCAGATGCAACCAGTACAAAATCACAGGGAACTGCCTGAGATCTTACCATAGCACCACTGCTGGTTTCACTCTGTCCAGTTATGGAGTACAGTCCTTCCTGCATGGCAGTTAATAGTTCCTGCTGGGTTCTCATTTTCATGGTTCCAATTTCATCTATATAGAGAACTCCATTATGGGAACGGTGAATCATTCCAGACTCCACTCTTTCATGGGCCGGGGTTCCCAGTCCTCCAGATTGGTAAGGGTCGTGTCTTACATCACCCAGTAAAGCACCGGCATGAGCTCCAGTAGCATCTATAAAAGGAGCTATTTTTTTATTTTCATTATTTACCAGTAATTTAGGAACCATGACCGTGGTTTTAGGCCTCATTTGATTTAGGGCCAAAAATACTATCCCTGCTGCAATAATTGCCACAAAATACTGCTGGAGCATGAAACCAATTACCAGGATTAAACCAATAATCAGGATCATGAACATATTTTTCTTTTCTTCCTGACCTTTAGATTTGGCCTTATGGTTCATGACAATTTGTTTTCCTTCTCCTGCAGGTAGTGCTCCTATTAAAGGATTATTAGAATCTTCTAAATTAGGATAAACCAGTATATCTTGTAATTCTTCAGGAGGAAGTAATTCAGCCATAGATTGTGCTAACATAGATTTACCAACACCAGGCTCGCCAATAAGCAGTACATTTCTACGCTGCCTGGCCGCCTTTTTAATGGTCTCCACAGCTTCTTCCTGGCCAATTATCTGGTCAACCAGCCTATCAGGTACCTCGATATCTTCTGAAGTTTCATAAGCAACTGAATCTTCTGAATTAGATGCTTTAATGGTAGTTTTCATAAATTTTCGAGTGCCTCCATAAATTAATACTCTATTAAGTTTTTTATAATTAATAAATTTTAAATAATTTCTTTAGTTAGATAAAAAAATGTTTTACTAACATAAACTTATTTTAATATTATACTATAAATACCTAATTATATTACTCTCACAGTTTATCTTTTTTTATTAATATAATCCCCTTAAACTGTAAAAAGGTATTATTATACTCTTTTATATTAAATCCCGGGTTTATTATTCATAATTAAAGAATAATAAAGAATTAAGAGATATTAATAAAGTAAATGATGAAATTTGTTTTTTAGAAATAATATGGTTATAATATATATAATATAAGTTCTGTTCGTGATTATTAATAAGGATTGCTACATTTTAATGTATTTATAAAAATCATTCCTTATTTATTTCACCAATTAAAGCAAGTGCATTTTGTATAAATTTTTCTACAATTCTTCGGTATTTCTCTTCACTATCTTTTAGTGCTTTTTGAGCTTTTTTACTCTCTGTAATATCCCTCGCAATAGTAGAAATCCCTACAATCTCCCCTTGTGAATTTTTAATAGGAGATAAAGATATAGAAGCTTCAAATGATGATCCATCTTTTCTAAAACGAGTAGTCTCAAAATGAGAAACCACATCCCCCTTTTTAATTTTTTCAATATTTTTTAGATTTTCTTCCCATTTTTCCGTTTTCATTAGTAATGAAACATTTTTGCCTTTTATTTCATCATAAGAGTATCCATATAGTTTTTGAGCACCTGAATTCCAGTTAAAAATCGTTCCATCCATCTCATATCCAACTATAGCATCACCAGAAGACTCTACAATGCTAGCCAGTCTTTCAATTTCCATCTCATAATGTTTCCTGTCGGTAACATCCCGGAAAATAGCCCGGGTATAAACTACTTTGCCATTATCATCGATTTTAGGATTTATATTACCTTCAAGTATTACTTCCTGTCCATTTTTAGTTTTAAATCCAGTTTCAATTTCATCAATCTTATGTCCCTTAAAAACCTTCTCAAAAGTATCTCGACAGTGTTCTAAGTGTTCTGGATGAATAACATCAAATATGTTCAGTTTTTCAATTTCATTATCTTGATACCCCAAAACATCTTTCCATGCTTCATTAACATATAAAAAGGTTCCATCAGAATTTACCATTTGAATAAGATCCGTAGCATTATCAAAAAAATCTTGGAGTCGTTCTTCACTTTCTTGACGATCACTGATATCTCTGGCCACCGATAATGCTGCTTTTTTAGTTTTTAAATTAATAATATGGGAATTGATCTCCACCGGGATATTTTTGCCATCTTTAGTAAAATAATTTCTCTGAAAAGAGACTCTTCCCTGTGTGATAAGTTCTCTAATCTTTTTTTTATTTTCAAGAGGTGTGGACCCTATATCTTTAGGTCTCATATGTGAAAATTCTTCAGGAGAATATCCCAGTTTCTTTACTGCCACATCATTTACTTTTATAAAATTACCAGCACTGCCGTCCTCTTTAATTTCAATTATGGTAATAATATCATTCACTTTGTTGAATGCTATCTTGAATAATTCATCCTGATCCATGGTATCCATATAATGCCACCTGCCATTTCCAGTAAGATAATATGAAATCACTGCATAATAATTAAATTATAAAATAAATATCTCTTTATTTTTATTAAAGATTATCCCTTCGGTAGGGATAAATAAAAATATAAGCAAATCCATCTTAATATCACTAAAATAAAATGAATTTTTTGTTAAAAGGTTTTTTATAAATTTTAAATAAAGAGGTTTTCAATGTCTCAATCAAATTCCAAGTGTATTATGGTCCAGGGAACATCCTCCAATGCAGGTAAGAGCATCATGGTGGCTGCTTTATGCCGCATATACTCCCGCAGGGGTTACAGAGTTACTCCCTTCAAATCACAAAACATGTCTTTGAATTCTTATACCACTGAAGAAAACGCAGAAATAGCCATAGCTCAGGTTTTTCAGGCAGAAGCAGCAGGCTTGGAACCTTCCTACCATATGAACCCCGTACTTCTGAAGCCTAAAGAAGATTTCATATCTCAGGTAATTGTGCATGGTAAGCCTGCAGGAGACATGAATTTCTATGAATATCAACAAAATTTCAGAGCCCATGCCCTGGAAGCTATTTCAGAGTCTTTAGAATATTTAAAGAACGAATATGATTTGGTATTCATAGAAGGGGCTGGTTCTCCGGCAGAAATTAATATGAGAGATAAAGACCTTGCCAACATGGAAATTGCTCATTTGGCTGATGCCGACGTAATACTTGTGGCAGATATTGATCGCGGCGGTGTTTTTGCATCAATAGCCGGGACATTTTCACTTTTAGATGAAAAAGACCGCATTAGAATTAAAGCTGTGGTAATTAATAAATTTAGAGGTAATCTGGATATTTTAATGCCAGGCATTCGTCAGATTGAAAAAATTATAGGTGTTCCCGTCCTGGGAGTTTTACCCTATGATCATAACCTTAAGCTACCTGAAGAAGATTCAGCATCACTTTCTGAGAGAAAATACAGAGGTAATGGAGATATAACTATAGGAGTTATGCGATTACCTCGAATATCTAACTTTACTGACCTGGATCCACTTGAATATGAACCAGATATTGGATTGAAGCTAATTGAAATAGGAGATAAGATAGGAAATATAGATGCACTTATAATTCCCGGTACCAGGAACACAGTAAATGATATAATAGCATTAAATCAAGCTGGTTTTTCTGATGAAATAAGAGAATTATCTAAGAAAATCCCCATTGTAGGTATTTGCGGTGGTTATCAAATGATGGGAAACGAAATAATTGATGAAACCCTGAAAGAATCCAAACATGGATCTGTAAAGGGTCTGGGGCTTTTAGATATCATCACTTATTTTGGAAAGGTTCCCAAGATCATAACCCGTAGCCAGGGCCTTTTAATAAATAAGGGTTTCATGAAAGATATGCCCCCGGAAACCATAACCGGATATGAATTGCATGAGGGTATCACTCAGATAAACAATACTAAGCCGCTATTAAAGATTATTAAAGGGTGTGGTAATACTCTTGAATCTGATTATGATGGTGCTATACAGGGTAATGTAATGGGCACCTATTTTCATGGAATATTCCACAACTATTATTTTAGAAGGACCTTTACTGATTATCTGCGAGAAAAAAAAGGACTGAAAAAATTAGGATTTGGAGAAGACCCCTTTAAAAATAGTAAGCAGTTTTCAATTGATAGATTAGCAGAAATAGTAGAAAACAACATGGATATGGAATTTGTGGACAAAATGATTTTAGATAATATAAAAAAGGATTAATGATATTTTATCCTATTTTTTGATACCGTTGATATGATTTCATAGAAAAAATAAAAAAATGAATTATCAGTCACCTGGTTCTAATCATTAACCCTTTATGTGCCTAAAAATGGTTGGGCCAGAGTGAATATTACCAGAATAGTTAATATTATCCCGATTATAACCAGGGGAATTCCTGCTTTTGCAATTTCTTTTAATTTAACATATCCTGTTCCATAAGCCATGGCCACTGTGGGATCGGCCATAGGCAGCATAAAAGACAAAGAACATGCTATTGCCACAGGAACAGCATAGGTCCCAATAGCCAGGCCCTGAGAATTGGCCAGAGTAACTGAAAGAGGTATTAAAATAGCAGATAGGGCTATATTGGACATTATCTGAGTTATGATAACTGCCACCAGCATTAGAACTACGGTTATAAGTAGCACGGATGGATCAGAACCCATCATGGAAACAATATCCTTAATTAACCATTCAGCTGCACCAGTATTAAGTAAAGCTGCCCCCAGAGATAGTGCTCCTCCAAAGAATATTATTAGTCCCCAATCCACATTTTTTTGGGCATCTCTCCAATTCACGATTCCAGAGAAGAAAAATAAAACCGCTCCAATAAGGGCTACTGAATAGCTATCAATTCCCGTTAAACCAGTGGTAACCCATAATGAAATGGTAAATAATAGGATAACGATACTTATTTTTTCATCCCGGGATAGAACACCGAGTTTGTCCAGCTTATCCGTTATAGTGTTATCCCCTCCCACAATACCCTTAACTTCTGAGGGGAAAATCACACCCAATAATTTCCAGATAATAATCATTAATGCAATGGCCAGGGGAAATCCAAATACCATCCAATTTACAAAAGGAATACCAGTATAGGCTGCAGCCATCAGGTTGGGAGCAGTTCCAATTTCAGTTCCAAATCCACCTGCCAGAGATCCAAATGATGCCCCCAGGACCATGGCCTTGGCATAGTTACTTTTTCCTTTTTGAGGTTCTTCACACCCCATTAAAGTGACTATTTCTTTAATTATAGGTAAGAGCATTGCAAAAGCAACTACATTCTCAATCCAGGCAGAAAGAATGCCGGAGGAAAACACACTTACAAACAATCCCCGGCTGGAAGACGTCCCTAATTTAGAAAGCATGAGATAAGTTAAACGCTGGGCCAGGCCACTTTTTCGAATGGCCTCGGCAATAATAAAACCTCCAATCATTAAAAATAGTATGGGATTGGCAAATCCAATCACTGCATCAGGAAAACTGGCAACTCCAATAATAGGTTGAATAAAGAGTATAATTAAAGAGGTTACTGCCAGGTGGGCAGCTTCAGTGGCCCACATTATCACGGCAAAGGTTAGTAATGCAATAGCAGCATGGCCAGAAAAGCTTAAACCCGGTAAAGGAAAAATCATCACCAGTATGGCTACAATTATAGCCAGTGGTAAACCAATTTTTTTTATATTCATTTTTTGCTCCTTGAGATAAAACCCAATGTAATTATAATGACTTCATTTTAAATAATATTTTAAATTAGTATATAAATTTAATCAATTTAATAAAGAGACTTAGTAATTGCTGTTATTTTAATTAAATCGAATTTTAATTGATTTTTACCTCTTATTAATAAATTGAGCAAGGTTTACCTAAAACTTTATATACGATGAACTCAAATCATGGTATGCACTACATGCGGCGTTAGTCCAGTCTGGTTAAGACTCTGGCCTGCCACGCCAGTGACCCGGGTTCAAATCCCGGACGCCGCATTGCGGCTGTAGTATAGTCTGGTTAGTACTTGGGCCTTCCAAGCCTACAGCCCGGGTTCAAATCCCGGCAGCCGCATTATTAGCATTTTAATTGTAGAAATTATTGTTATGCATTGTTAAATTGATTTTAAAGTAGTAATCTATTGCTAATGGATTTTATTATAATAAAGATAATTTTATTTAATTTTCAGAATTAGATTTAATACAGAATTATGAAATTTTAATATGAGTATCATAGCCCTTATTTATTTAAGGGAAAACTTATTAGAGTGATACTTAGAAAAATGGAATTAATTATTTAAAGGAAGATTGGATTTAAAATTTTTTTAAACAAAAATTAGCTTAACTAAAAAATAATCAATTAATTATACCATGGTGTGATGTTAAATGGCAGGAATTGTTGGATATGGAGTTTACGTACCTTCATATAGAATAAAAGTAGAAGAAATAGCTCGTGTGTGGGGTGACGATCCTCAAGCAATCTCCCGAGGTTTAGTTGTGCAGGAAAAATCTGTACCTGCTCCTGACGAGGATACTGCTACTATATCAGTAGAAGCATCCAGATATGCTTTAAAAAGAGCGGTTATTGATCCTAAAAAAATAGGAGCAGTTTATGTAGGGTCTGAATCTCACCCTTACGCCGTAAAGCCTACAGCTACTATTGTAGCTGAAGCAGTAGATGCTGCACCTAATTTAACAGCGGCTGACATGGAATTTGCCTGTAAAGCAGGTACAGCTGGTATGCAAGCATGTATGGGATTAGTAGATTCAAATATAGTAGAATATGGGCTGGCAGTAGGAGCAGACACTGCTCAAGGAGCACCGGGGGATGCTTTAGAATATACTGCTTCTGCAGGAGGGGCCGCTTACATCATAGGTAAAAAAGATACAGTTGCAGATATTGATTTCACCTGCAGCTATACCACAGATACTCCTGATTTTTACCGTAGGGAAGGAATGCCCTATCCAAGACATGGGGGTAGATTTACCGGAGTTCCTGCATACTTTAAACATGTTATTGCCGCATCAAATGAAATGTTTGATAAGATGGGTACTGATGCATCCAGTTACGATTACGCTGTTTTCCACCAACCCAATGGTAAGTTTTATCTAAAAGCAGCTAAAAAACTGGGTTTCAATAAAGAACAGGTCCAACATGGCCTTTTAACTCCAGTCATTGGAAATACTTATTCCGGTGCCACACCCCTGGGACTTGCAGCTATTCTGGATGTAGCACAAGCCGGTGATAAAATACTGGCTGTATCATATGGATCAGGGGCAGGTAGTGATGCATTTAGCATTACAGTTACTGATAAAATTGAAGAAAGACGGGATCTGGCCCCTAAAGTTCAAGATATGATAGAAACTAAGTGCTATGTTGACTATGCACTTTATGCTAAATTTAAAGATAAATTGAAAATGGCTTAAGGGGGATTATCATGAGAGATGTTGCAATAATTGGAGTATCACAAACAAAATTTGGAGAATTATGGGATGTTTCCTTCCGGGACATGATTACTGATGCTGGTTTAGGGGCAATTAAAGACGCCAATATAGAGGGCGGGGACCTGGAAGCGATGTATGTGGGAAATATGTCCGCAGGTCTTTTTGTTAATCAGGAACACATAGCTTCCCTTATAGCAGATCATACCGGTTTAACACCTATACCCTGTGCTCGTGTAGAAGCAGCATGTGCATCTGGAGGCCTGGCATTAAGAAACGGTATAATGGCAGTAGCTTCTGGATACCATGACATTGTTATTTCCGCTGGTGTGGAAAAGATGACTGATGTGGTTGATCCCACCCCTGCTATTGCCACTGCTTCTGATCAAGAATGGGAAGCCCAACAAGGTGTTACTTTCCCTTCACTTTATGCCATGATGGCCCGCAGGCATATGCATGAATATGGAACCACCAGAGAACAGTTGGCCATGGTCTCAGTGATAAACCACGAAAATGCAGCTAAAAATCCAAGGGCCCAATTTCCCATGGAAATAACTGTAGATCAAGTTATGAATTCCACCATGGTTGCAGACCCTTTAAGGTTACTGGATTGTTCCCCTATTTCTGATGGGGCTGCAGCTGCCATATTATGTCCTGCAGAAGATGCTAAAAAGTACACTGACACCCCCATTTATGTAAAGGCATCTACACAGGCTTCAGGTTCACTGGCACTACATGATCGTAAGAGTATCACCACCATTGATGCCACCGTCCACGCAGCTAAAAAGGCATTTAAAATAGCTAAAGTTACACCTAAAGATATTGACACCATAGAAGTGCATGATTGCTTTAGTATAAATGGTATTTTAGCCATAGAAGATATAGGATTTGTGGAAAAAGGAAAAGGAGGGCTGGCTGTTGAAGAGGGTATGACCCGTCTTGATGGTGAAATACCAGTGAATCCTTCCGGAGGTTTAAAAGCTAGAGGTCACCCATTAGGTGCAACCGGTATTGCTCAGGCAGCCGAAATTGTATGGCAACTAAGAGGAGAAGCAGGTAAGCGCCAGGTGGAAGGTGCCGAAGTAGGTATGACCCACAATATTGGTGGAACCGGTGGAACTGCCGCTATACACATACTATCCCGGTAAAATGAAAAAAAGTTTTACCTGAAACATTATTTTTATTTTAGATTAAATTCAGATATTATTTTTTTTATAAAGATTATTTTTTATTAAAAAGCAGGATATTTGAAATCTGAATTTTGTAGCATATTTACAATCTAAAAATATCTTCTGCTGATACTTTTTCCAGGATTTCTTCAGTTAATTTAACTTGATTTTTGCTTCCACTAACAGCAAGATATATGCTCCCCTCAGCTCCTGCTACTCCACCGGCAGCTACAGGAAATGCCTCTGCACCAGCTAGCATCTTAATAGCATCTATTTCTGTAATAACCTCCCCTGGAACTGGAAGCATTCTTGGTCCCTTGGCGCCGGGTTGATTTAATTTTAAGGCAATTTCATTAATATCCTCTGGAATTCTTTTTTCCAGCCCCACTGGTAAAATGAGTTTTACTCTACGGCCCACATGGGCTTTTAGCGCAGCCAGTATCGTTCCCCCCTGGGGATTGCCAATATATATCCCCACCTGTTTCAAGGATAGGTTAAGGGCATTAGCTCCTTTTAAGATAACGTCTCCTTCTTGAAGATCATCTACTACATCAAATATTGTGAGTCCTCTTTTCCACTGGCCATCAATTATTACCACATCGCCCTTAAACACATTTTCATCAACAAGTCTCCCTTCAGGGGTTCTTTGTATATTAAATGGTACTGTAATACCTCTAAAAAATCTATTCCGGGAGAATTGATTCTGTTGTTTAATTTTGGTTAAAATTTCCTCGGCTATATAGCCGTTGGTGGTTCCAGCCACTATAACTAATTTGCCCTTTTTTAAGGTTTTTTGAATGGAAGGGTGATTAAGCAGTGCTTTAGCAATTAGTTTTTTTCCCATAGCAGGCGTAATTAAAAACTGTTTCATGTGAAAACATCCCCATGGTATTTTAATTTTAAATAGATATTTAATTAACTTTGAAGAGGTAATCCACTTTTAGTCCAGCGAGTTATGCCACCCGAGAGATTATATACTTCCTTAAAGCCTGCTTTTTCCATTAATTTCATTGTTTTAGAACTTCTAACTCCGGTGCGACAGTATATCAAATATTTTTTAGATTTATCCAGTTCCATTATTTCCTTAGTAAAATTATTGGCATAAAAATCAATTATTTTTGCACCATTAAGGTGAGATTGCTGGAATTCCTCCAGTGTTCTTACATCCAGAAGCATAAAAGATGGATTATCTTCATTGTTCTGTATTAGGTCCTGTGCTTCAGAGGGACTTATATCCTTAACCTTGCTTTTAATGGTACTTCTCTTTCTTTTAAACATTAGTAATTCCCCGGGGATTTTTTATTTCTAAGATTAAATAAATGTTGATTATTATTTAATATTTTGCTATGATATCCCTAACTAAAATAGAAAAAAATAGTACAGGAAAAAATTCTTGCCTTTTAAAGGTAACCCGCTGTAGAACAATTACATTTAGCCCTGCCAAAAATAAAAAATTAAATATGTTATAGTATTTTAGAATTGAGTAAAAGACCATTATAAAGAATATTAATTTTAGGGTATTTTTATAATAATCCAGTTATGACTAAATATAGTAGGAAAATCAAATGAAAAACAATCAATTAAAAATATTAATGCCTAAAAACCCATTAAAGAGGATAAACTGGCTTTTTATATTTTGTGCAATTAAAAAAAATCTTAATTAAAAATAGTTTTCAATTATCTTAAAAAAAAAAAATAATAAAAAAAGGCTTTCGCCTTTAACTTACATCATAGGAGGCATACCGCCAGGCATACCGCCCATTCCTTCCATTCCTTCCATATCAGGAGCTCCTGAGCCGGTAGATGCAATTACATCGTCGATTCTGAGAATCATTTCAGCAGCTTCAGCAGCAGATTGGATGGCCTGTTTTTTAACCCGGTGAGGTTCAATAACGCCTGCTTTATACATGTCAGTTACTTCGCCTTCAAATACATCCAGTCCCATGTAAGGTGAGGTTTCATGAGCAGCTCTTAAATCAACCAGAGAGTCTATACTGTCCAGACCAGCGTTTTCAGCCAGAGTTTTAGGTACAATTTCTAAAGCTTCTGCAAAAGCAGCCACGGCTAATTGTTCTCTTCCACTGATAGCATCAGCATAGTCTTTTAATCTCTTGGCCAGTTCTATTTCTGGAGCTCCTCCACCAGCAACTACTTTTCCATCTTCCACAGTAGCAGCTACTACACCTATAGCGTCGTCAAGGGCTCTTTCAATTTCAGATACTACGTGATCGGTGGATCCTCTAACCAGTAAAGTTACTGCTTTAGCTTCTTTGCAGTCTTCTACAAAGATCATTTCTTCACCAGAAATTCTCTTTTCAGATACAAGTCCTGCTAGTCCCAAGTCAGTTTCAGATAGGTCTTCGATGTTGGTTACCACATTAGCTGCAGTAGCTTTGGATAATTTTTCCATATCGGATTTTTTAACCCTGCGTACTGCCAGTATACCGGCTTTAGCCAGATAGTGCTGGGCCAGGTCATCTATTCCTTTCTGGGAGAATACAACTTTAGCACCAGTGTCCACTATGGAGTAGACCATGTCTCGGATCATCTGTTCTTCCTGATCAATGAAGGCCTGCATTTGAGCAGGGTCAGTGATTCTAATTTCAGCATCTACTTCGGTTTCTTTGACTTCAATAGCGCAGTTAAGTAAAGCTATTTTAGCATCTTCCACCTTTTTAGGCATGCCCGGGTGTACTCTTTCTTTGTCAATGATTACTCCCTGTACTAAAGTAGATTCATCCACTATAGCGCCGTCTTTCTTCTCTATTTTGATGTGGTCAATTTCTACTTCGCCGTCTTCTTCTACCTGTTTGACTGCATCTACTACGAGTTTAGCTAAAGGTTCCCTTGCTTTTTCGGTCCCTTTACCAGTCATGGCAGTCATGGCTACTTTTACCAAAGTGTCCCTGTCGTCAGCATCAATAGAGATAACATTTAATATTTCCTGGGCTTTTTCAGCAGCTTGTCGGTATCCCATTGCTACAATGGTTGGGTGTATGTCCATGTCCAGCAAGTTTTCTGCTTTCTTGAGTAATTCACCAGCAATAATGACTGCGGTGGTGGTACCGTCTCCAACTTCGTCTTCCTGAGTTTTTGCTACTTCTACCAACATTTTAGCTGCAGGGTGCTCGATGTCCATCTCTTTAAGGATGGTTACACCGTCGTTAGTGACTACAATGTCCCCTAACGAATCCACTAACATTTTGTCCATACCTTTAGGACCTAAAGTGGTTCTTACTGTTCCTGCTAAAATGTTCATTCTCTGAGCATCTCTTCCTATAAACCTGTTAGTACCTTCCGGTAAAACTAAAATTGGTTGGCCTTGTCCACTATATTGTGCCATTAATAATCACCTCAAATTCTTTCAAATATACAATTAATCGATGGGTTAGAGGTTCTATAAATAGTTTGTGATAAGCCAAAAAGAGTAATAACTTAAATACTAAAACTTTAGTTAAGGAGATATTTTTTTGGGAAGAGAGATATGATTATTTCGCAGATCTGAAATATTTTAAATATAATTTACCAGGGTTAGATTTAATTATTTCTTTATAATTTTAATTTTGTGGGTAGATCTTTTAAGATTAAAATATCTATAAATAAAATAAACTACCTAAGTTTAACTGGTGTTTAATTGCAAATAATAGATTTAACCCATGTTCTTACCAATGGAATGCCTGTTTTTCCCCAGGATCCACCTTTTGTTCTGGAAGAAATTGTTAATTTTGAAAATGATTCTTATTCTCTTTCTATTTTAAAAACTGGTTTGCATGCCGGTACTCATATTGATGCACCTTACCATTTCCATTCATCCGGACTAAAGATTAATCAGATAAACTTAAAGGACTTAATGGGAACTGCAAAGATAATCGATGTTGAAAAAGAGGTAAAAGCTAAGGATTTACATTCCATAGAAAATATTGAGATATTGATTATTAGAACCAGCTGGAGCAATAAATGGGGGGAAAACGAATATTTTGAGGATAATCCCTATTTAAGCCTGGAAGCTGCTGAAATAATAACTGAAAGTCAAATAAAGGGTGTGGGAATAGATGGCCCCAGTGTAGATCCGCCTGGTGAAAGCACCATACATGAAAAATTACTAAGTAATGGCCTATGGGTAGTGGAAAATTTGAACAATCTGGACCAGATTAAATCAACCCATGTGGAAATTTATTTCATCCCCTTAGCCCTGGAAGGGGAGGCGTCGCCAGTAAGGGCTTTTGCTAAAATTGTTAAAAAATAAAAAACTAAAAAAAGTTTAAAATAAAAAATTATTTTTCTATTTTTTTCCATATAATTACATCATTTACTCTTTCTGAAGAGAAATAACCTTTACGTTCTAAGTTACGGAGAATATGGAACATATTATCAATAGAAAGTTCTTTAAAGCCAATTTTTTTAATTATGTTGTGCATTTTTTCCGTGTTGGCCTTTTCAGAAGGCAGTAACATATATACTTGAGATTGGAATGAAGTAAGGTCTCTTTTTGGTTTAGCAGTTAAAGCTTCAAAATAAGACTTTATTTCTTCCAGGTCACTAATACGGTTATCCTGGTCTTTAAGAGATTGTTTTAATTCTAGAATAGTTTTATTTTTTTCTTCTAATGACATTTCAAGTTCTTCGATCCTATCTGAATTAATTTCTATTTCAGAATTTGATTGCTGAACATCTAAACCATTATTATTTTGTTCCCGGCACTTTTTTAAATCCATTTTAAGTTTGCTGATTTCTAACATGCATGCCTTTACCAGGCGCTTTAACTGTTCTTTTCTGTGTCTTTTATAAACCGCATGTTATCACTTGAAGATTTAATTGATGTATTTATTTATTATTTTATTTTTAGTTCTTATAATTTTTCCTTCCATCCTCAAAACTATAAGTGCAAAGATTATCCCTAAAAGCGACCCCCCAAAGACATCCAGGGGGTAGTGAACCCCCAGATAAATGCGAGAAAATGCAACTATAACTGCAAAAAATAAGAAGAGGTATATATGTTCAAATTTGATTCCCAGAATGGTGAAAGCTGAAAAAGCAGCAATTGAGTGTCCAGAAGGGAAAGAATATCCACTCATATCGGTTAAAAGAGAAATATCAGATAAAATTTCACCCGGGCGGGGGCGGGCAATCAAAATCTTTAATAATTCCGTGAAAAAATAGCCAGATATTAAAGCTATCAGGCATAAAAAAGCAGTATTTCTTGCTTTTTCCCCTCCAAAAATATATAATAATCCGCAAAATATGAGCCAGAAAAATTGCGTCCCTAGTTGAGTAATTAACGGCATTAAAAAATCAAATATAGGATTTTTAAGCTGTGTATTTAAAAAGTAAAAAAAATATATGTCCAGATTAGTCACATATTCCAAAAACGGGTCCAGCATAAAATCAACTAAAAAAAAAATGAATTAAAGTATTTCATTTATAAGTTCTGCATTGAGTATGGAAGCTCCTGCAGCACCCCTAATCGTATTATGCCCAACAAGAACATAACGAAAACTATTATTAAATGCCACATCTTCCCGTACTCTACCAACAACCACCGACATACCTCCGGATTCATTACGATCCATTCTAGGCTGGGGTCTGTTTTCTTCACTCCGAACCACCACTGGATTTTTCGGAGCAGAGTAAAGATCTAATTTTTGAGGTAGGCCTGTAAAATCAGCCATGGTGCTTTCAATCTCTTCCACATCAGCCGGATCTTCCATTTCAATGAAAACTGATTCAGTATGTCCATCCACCACCGCCACCCGGTGACAGGAAGCGCTGACTCCAAAGGAAGCGGGAGTAACTACACCATCTTCCAGGTCTCCTAAAAGGTGCAGAGTCTCTGTTTCCATTTTTTCTTCTTCTTCTCCAATAAAAGGTACCAGATTATCCACAATGGCCATGGAAGGAACTCCGTTGTAGCCTGCACCCGACACAGCCTGCATGGTAGAAACATAAACTCTTTTTATATCAAAACGGTCATAAAGGGGTTTCAGAGTAAGGGTAAGGGCAATGGTAGAACAGTTAGGATTAGTTACAATAAATCCATCCCATCCCCTATTTTTTTGTTGAACTTCGATTAAATCCAGATATTCTGGATTCACTTCGGGAATAACCAGAGGTACATCATCTTCCATTCTCATAGCACTGGCATTAGATGCCACGATATGTGACCGGGCAAATTCAGGTTCAACTTTAGCAGCAGTATCTGAGGGTAAAGCGGAAAAAACAATATCCAGATCATCTACCTGAGAAGGGTCTGTATCCACCACCACAATATCTCTTACAGATTCTGGCATCTTATTATCTAAATACCAGGTAGTAGCATCTTCATATCTTTTTCCAGCCGACCTTTGAGAAGCAGTAAGGGCGGTTATATCAAAATTTGGATGCTGATCCAGTAATTCTATGAATCTCTGGCCCACCATTCCGGTTGCTCCAAGAATACCCACATTTACCATTTTATCACCTTTAATCCTATAAGCTAATTAGAATTATATTAATTGATCTAAAATAATTAAATTTATCTATTAATTCCCAGTACATCAGCCATGTCATTAATTTTTCCACTATCAGCAGTTTTAATAAATCTCAGGGCTTTTATAACTCCACTTATAAATGCCTGGCGATTATGGGCCCGGTGTACAATTTCCAGCCTTTCACCATCCCCTGCAAATAACACCAGATGATCCCCTACAATATCTCCACCACGGACAGCATGCACCCCAATTTCTTCTTTAGTACGTTCACCTACCAGACCCTTTCTACCATATACTCCTACTTCTGATGGTTCACGTTCCAATCCATTGGCTATTATTTCAAAAGCCCGGGATGCGGTACCAGAAGGAGAATCCTTTTTGTGTTTGTGGTGGGCTTCGATTATTTCCACATCATAATCCGCCAATATAGGGGCCAGGTCCTGAAGTATCTTGAAAAATACATTAACCCCAATGGCCATATTAGGTGATATAACAGCTTTAATATTATTTTCAGATATAACTGATTTTATCTCGTTTAATTGTTCCGGGGTGAATCCCGTGGTACCTACAATCAAATTTACCCCACAACTTGCTGAAGTTTTTATAGTTTCTAATGCTGCAGGGGCAATGGTGAAGTCCACCACTACATCGGCATTGGATTTTTGGAGTGTTTCGGTCAGTTTCTCTGCCCCGGTGATTTTTACCCCAATTAAACCAATTCCTATAACTTCACCCACGTCCTTACCTTCCAGAGGGGTGTCAGGGGCTTCAATTGCAGCTACTACCTCCATATCATCCTGTTGAAGAATAGTTTTAATTATTCCGGATCCCATTCTTCCGCCTGCACCAGTTACTGCTACTTTAATCATTATTATACACCGCCTATCAAGATGATTAAAAAAATATGTTTTATTTTCCTGCGAAAAATTAAAAAGAAAGGATACCCTGAAATTTTAATGAATTAAATCAGGGAAAGTTCTTCCAAAACCAGTTTAAGTTTTGCCTTACTTTCATCCTTTAGTGGTGCCAGAGGCATTCTAACATGACCTGCCGGTCTTCCCATCATATTCAAAGCATCTTTAGCTGGTACCGGATTACTTTCAACAAATAAAATTTTCATCAGATTATATATTTCATAATGAGTCTGGTAAGCACCTTCAAAATCACCCGATAATGCTTCATTAACCATTCTACTCATACGAGATGGGTCAACATTGGCCAATACAGATATGACTCCTTTTGCCCCCAGAGATATCATAGGTAAAGTCAGGTTGTCATTTCCAGAAAGTATCATGAACTGGTCTTCCAAATCATTCTCCAGAAGTTCATTTTGAATCATTGAAACCTTATCCATATCGGGATTAGCCTCTTTAATAGCTACTATGTGGTCCATTTCTGCCACCTGGATTATGGTATTCACATCTATATCAGTACCGGTACGGGATGGTACGTTATAGACGATAATAGGGATATCCGTATTTTCAGCCATTAGTTGATAGTGATTGACCAGTCCATGGGGCTGGGGTTTATTATAATAGGGAGTTATAACCAGGGCAAAATCAGCCCCTGCATTTTCAGCATATTTCACTAGACTTAAAGCTTCTTTAGAAGAATTGCTACCTGCACCGGCAATAGTATTTACTCTACCATTAACTTCGTCCACTAAAATATCAATCATTTTTCGCTGTTCATCATGAGTAATGGTGGCTGACTCTCCAGTGGTTCCTGCAGTTAGAATACCATCCACACCATTTTCTATTAAATAATTTATATTTTCCCGCATCCCTGGTTCATCTACCTCATCATCAGAGGTAAATGGTGTGACCATGGCCACGGTAGTACCTTCTAAATTCATTTTAAGACACCCCTTACCAATTCATAAGCTTTTTTACCATCTTTCCACTCCACGAAGATCACCACTGAAGTCTGTGATGATGATATTTCTACGATATTGATATTATTTTTTCTGAGAGGTTCGGTAACATCAGATATTATTCCTGGAGTGTCAATGAAATCTGGACTGGTAACTGTAATCATTGCTATTTCCTTTCCTAAAGAAAGTGAGGATAGATTTTCATTCTCCACCACTACCTCGTGTAATATACGGTGGGCTTCCTCGGCATCTTTTTTGTTAACAAATACAGTTATTGAAATCTGACCGGTAGAAATACCAAATATATTCATATTATTTTTAGCCAGAATAGATGTCAATTCTGCTAAAATACCTGTTTTGTTGAGAATACCATCCCCTACTACCGCAATAACCGAAATAGGTTCTCCATGTAAGGTGGTAGTCTTGAGCATTTCCTGTTCTGAGGGCCCAATTATATCTGTACCCACAGCAGAAAGGTCTCCATGTTCAAATCCAATTATCTTTGCATTAATATTAGGATCTTTATATTTCAGGGCATGGGGATGCAGTACCTGAGCACCATGTGTGGCCAGGTCTCTCATCTCTTCTACTGAAATTTTATCTAATTTCTGGGCGTCTTCCACCATATTAGGATCAGTGGACATTACTCCCCCTACATCGGTGACAATTATAACTTCATCAGCAACTAAACAATGTCCTAAAAGGAAAGCAGTTATATCGCTTCCCCCTCTTCCTAAAGTAGTAATGTATCCTTCAGTGTCACGTCCTAAGAATCCGCAAACCACAGGAATTATTCCCTGGTCCATCATTTTCATGATTTCTTTAGATTTATTTTCAGTTGCTTCAAAGTCCACTTTTGCACTTAAAAGGGTGCTATCAGTAACAATAGGCCATTTATTGCTAAAAGGATCCACATATTCCGATTTAACTCCCAGTGATTCAATAGCCGATGAAAATATCCTGACACTGGTCATTTCACCCATGGAAACTATTTCAGCCAATTGTTTTTCTGTTACAGTATCCTCCATGGATTCATCCACAATATGAAGCAATTCGTCTGTGGTTTTATCAATAGCGGATACTACCACCACTACCTTTTTGCCCTTCATGTATTCATTAACCACTGCTTGAGCTGCTTTTCTAATTCTTTTGCCATTACCTATGGATGTTCCTCCGAATTTGGCCACTATTGTTTCCATCAAGATCCACAACCTTTAGTATAATATGATAAAAATAATTAATATAAATATGAATTTAAGTGTATAAGGGTTAATACACTTTTATCTACTTATTTTAACCCTTAAAGTACCGCATTATTTCGAACTAACCGGGTAACATATCCTGCAATTTTATTTCGTAAGTGTTTGGTACTTACTGTAGAATATTGTTCCACCAATTTTTTATTTTCATCAAAATCAGTGGTGAACTTACCCCGGTGAGTTTCAATTAGTTCTCTGGATATTCTTTTAACAAATGATGTTCTAATATTTCCCATTATTTTTCCTCCTCAATATTTCTTCTTGTTCTTTTTTATTTAAATCTGTAAGTATTTTCATTATCTGGCTGAGTCCTTCTTCATCAATATTATTTTCTCTGGCTATATTTTTTGCTTTTTTCTGGATATGTTCTTCCCGTTTAGGGTCATGTATATCAATATCCAGAAGTATCTTAGCCTTAATAATATCACGGGAAAGGGCTGTCCTCTTACTGATTAAAGATAATAGTTCTTCATCAATACTATCAATTCTTTCCCTGGAATCCTGAAGAAGTTTTAAAGCACGGGATTTATCCATTTAAACCACCTTGGTGCCAATATTATCTATTTTAGTAGCAATAATATTACCCGGATATGCTTTCCAGGCTTCCTGGACATTTTCCTGGTTTTTTTCATTAACTACTGCCACAAATGAAGGTCCAGTCCCCGACAATCCAGATGCTATTGCACCAGCATCAAGAGCATCAAGAGCTATATTTGAATCAAATCCCAGTGCTGCACAATATAAAATTCCATTTAAAGTTAAAGCATTAAATATATCTCCCTGGAGAGTTTGCTGGAAGGCTATATTCACCCAGGGTGCCAGAAGCTTCATTCGCTTTACATCAGATTGTGCGGTCAGTGACTTTCTGTCTGGCATGTATATTAATATGTTTTGTTTTTCCATCTTTTCATGATATATAATTTCTCTTTTTAAATTGTTGGTTATGGTGAGTCCTCCGAAAAAGGAGGCGCTAGCATCGTCAAAAGCGCCTGTAATAGTTACCCCTGCTTCTAAAGAGGCATCAATGCCCATGTTAAGTATTTCCATGTCAGACATGGGTTTCAATTCAAATTCTTCTTCCAGTAGCCTTGTAGTGGACATGACCACTGCATTAGAAGTAGCACTACTACTGGAAAGACCAGAAGCCACAGGAAGAGTTGAACTGGTTTTGACTCTAATCCCGGAGTTCAATCCATGATAATCCAGTACCTTCTTTACACATAATTCCATTAAAAGGGGATTGACATCTGGATTAGATGAACATTTTATTCCAGATTCTTTTAAACTAGCTTCTGCAGTTACATGAAGATCAATTCCAAATGCCGATCCACTACCAGTTGATATGGCATTAATTACTGTGGCTGAACCCGGAGACCTTACTTTTTTTTTCAAGATATCACCATTTACTTAAAACTGCCAGGAGTATGATTAGGGAATTAAGTGATTATCAAATTACTATTATATAACTGTAACAAAAATATATTGTTTTTAATAATAATTATTCTAAAGAATTTAGTAAAAAGTATTTAAGATAAACTAGATAATTAAGGTTCCAGGATCAAGTAATGAATCTGGAAACAATAAATATTGTATCGAATTTTATAAATTAAATTGGAAATCAGGAAGATTTAAATACTGTTTATGTAATAAATTTCAATCCAAAAATACTATAAATTTAAGAATATCTAAAAAGATGATATTATGGATAAAAAAAACAAGACAGTTTTGCTGGGCTCCATAGGAGGCCTGGTATTACTTGCAATAATTTTATTATCCTTAATCTCAGTTATAGGAAACTCATGGAATGCATCCACGAGTGGTACCATAGCTGTGATTCCCATATATGGACAAATTGCTTATTCACCATCAAATTTGATGGGTAGCAGTGTAAGTAATCCTGATGTTATTAAAGAACTAATACAAAATGCAAATCAGGATGTAAATGTTAAAGCCATCTTATTGGATGTAAATAGTCCAGGAGGAAGTCCTGTGGCTAGTGAAGAAATTATGGAATCAGTTCAAAGTTCTGAAAAGCCAGTAGTAGTCTGGATAAGTGATACCGGAGCTTCTGGAGCATATCTAGTTGCATCTGGAGCAGATCATATCGTGGCCAGCCCCTCCTCATGGGTAGGTAGTATTGGAGTACTGGTGGATCTAATTGACCTTTCAAGATTATATGACCGGGAGGGAATCAACAAATACGCCATAAAAGGAGGAGAATACAAGGATATGGGTGCTGATTACCGGGAATTAACTCCAGAAGAAAAAGAAATGCTGCAGAATATGGTTGATGAAGAATATGATTACTTCATAGAACAGGTTGCAGAAAACCGAAACCTGAGTAAAAGTTATGTGGCCGGAATTGCCGAGGGAAAAATATACACTGGAAGACAGGCTAAAAATCTGAAACTGGTGGATGATTTAGGTGGCAAAGATGACGCTCTTGATATAGCAGCCCATTTAGCAGGGCTAAAAGATTATAAAGTCGTTAGTTTTGCTCCCCGTACCACTCTGGAATCCCTTCTTAGTAGCATAGGCACTAAAATTGGCTACGCACTGGGAATGGGTATTGGGGAAAATATGGATCAGGGAACTATTCAGAATATTTATTAAAATCTGAATCCCTTTTTTTGATTTTTTTAAAATTGCCCATTACTATTTACTAAATTAGAGAATAGGATACTTAATTAAAAATTAAAGTTTCTTTTATTTGAATTAAAATACCACTCTCTTTTTTAAAATTTCTAAAGATTGAATAAAGAATAAGTATTTAATCCTAAAATACAGATAAAAGAATGTTACAAAGGGAATAGCTTTTATAAAAAAAGGATAAATAAAATACAACATTAATTTAATATTACGATTAAATAGAAAAAAGTAATTCTAATATGGAGGTACAAACATGGTTGTAAAAATCGAGGTATTTACTTCACCCACCTGCCCTTACTGCCCTATGGCAATAGAAGTAGTGGATGAGGCTAAAAAAGATCTGGGAGATGTTCTGGAAGTTGAAACAGTTGACATCATGGAAGATAGAGAAAAAGCCGTGAATTATGGACTAATGGCTGTTCCAGCGATTGCTATGAATGGTGTAGTCAAGTTTGTAGGTGCTCCCTCCAAAGAAGAGTTAATGCAAGCTATCAAAGAAGAATTAAATGAATAAATTTTTTTTTATATAATTTTTTTTGGGATTTATTAATGACTCCGTTGAATAACAAAACTCCCTATGGTATCACCACCGGTAGTGCAGCAACTGCAGCTTCAGTGGCAGCTATAATGGCCATTAAAGAAGAATTAAATATAAATTCAGTTAAAATAAATGTTCCTTTTGGTGAACTGGAAATAGAAGTCCATACTACTGAAAAAATAGATTCTAATGCTGCTAAGGCCTCGGTAATTAAAAAACCATATGGTGATCTGGATGTTACCATAAACCTGGAAATTGTTGCAGAAGTCAGCATAACTGCAAATCAAGTAATTTCCATCAGGGGAGGTGAAGGGGTGGGACTCATTACAAAACCCGGATTACAAATCCCGATTGGTGAAGCAGCTATTAACCCTGTGCCTAAAAGTATGATTGAAGAAAATGTGAAAAACTTGTTGGGTGACGGGGAAGGTGCCATAATAACCATATCCATTCCAGGTGGAAAAGAAGTTGCTTCCCGAACCATGAACCCTCGCCTGGGTATAGAGGGAGGGCTATCCATTTTAGGTACCACCGGCATATCACGACCCATGTCCAGTGCTGCTTATAAAGATTCCCTGGAGTGTCAGCTGGATGTGGCCCTGGCCATGGGTTATGAGGATTTGATTTATGTTCCGGGCAATATTGGTGAAAATCTAGCCTTAAACTCAATGAAAGTTGAAAAGGACCAGATAATTCAAATGAGTAACTATGTTGGTTTTATGCTGGAAAAGGCAGTTGAAAAAGGCATCAAAAAATTAATTGTTTATGGGCATGCAGGTAAACTGGTTAAAATAGCCGGTGGCATATTCAATACCAAACATTCTGTGGCTGATGCAAGAACTGAAATAATAGCCGCCCATGCAGCATTGAAAGGAGCATCCCCTGCCTTAGTTGCAGAAATTTTCTCCAAAAAAACCACAGAAGATATGATTGATCTTTTGAATAAAGAATGTATCCTGGACGAAGTTTTCCAAAGTATTTCCCAATCTATTAAAGATAAAATCCAGGACAGATTTCCACTTAAAGTAGAAGTTATAATAGTTCGTATGGATGGAACGATTCTAAATCCACCATATAACTAATAAATCCCTGCTAAACCCGGAGATTAAAAATATGAAAGTATGTATGGTGGGTCATTTTCCTCCCCATGTAGGTGGAATTGCATCCTATGTTTATTTATTATCAAATGCCCTCCTGGAAAGAGGGGATGAAGTCTATGTGCTAACTTATCCACATGAAAAAATAGATAGGGCTAATTTACAGGTAGAATACGCTCCCACTCCCCAAATACCCGGATTAAGAGGTTTTATATTCACCATTACCGCCACCTGGAAATTGATTAGAATGGTCCGGAAAAATGACATAGACCTTATCCATGCCCATTATTTACTTCCACCAGGATTGGTAGCAGTTCTAGGAGGAGTATTAACCGGTAAAAAGACTTGTATCACATTACATGGATCCGATGTATTTTTATTATCTTCCCGGAAAATTTTAAAACCATTTTTCCATATGATTCTAAAAAAGGCAGATGAGGTATTTGTGGTAAGTAAATCCTTGGAAGATAAGATTTTAAAAATGAACATTCCAGGAGTGGATAAAAAACTAAAGGTTACCTGGAATGGAGTTGATGTAGAAAAGTTTAATCCTGAAAATACCAGTGATTTCAAAAAGGAGATAGGTATCGCAGAAGATAAACCCCTTGTACTATTCTTAGGAAATCTGGTTCGTCAAAAAGGCGTTCATTATCTTTTAAGAGCTAAAAAGTTTATGGAGCAACCTGCATTTCTGGCAATTGTTGGAGGAGGTCCTCTTCTCCAAGATTTAAAGGGCATGACAGAGTATGAAAATATAAAAGATGTCCATTTTACTGGAGCCCGCTATGATATAGATAAGATAATACCTGCTGCGGAATTACTGGTCCTGCCTTCACTATCAGAAAGTTTTGGAATTGCGCTTTTAGAAGCCATGGCTTCAGGAAAACCCGTAGTGGCAACTTCTGTGGGAGGTATACCGGAGTTAGTAAGTGAAGATGTAGGAATACTGATAGAACCCAGAAATCCCGTGGCCTTAGCAGAAGCTATGGATCTAATACTTGAAAATAAAGATTTAAGGGAAAAAATGGGTGAAAAAGCGCGTGAAAGGGCCCTAAAATATGCAAATGTTAAGATACCCTATTAATCTAATATTTCCCAATAAGATGAATTTAATACTAATGATAATGTTAATATTAATAATATATAGTTATCAAATTGGAAACAAGAATTTTATGAAGATGTGAAAGTGCTTATAAGGAGAATAGCTATGAAAAATAAGGATTTCACCCATCTAACCCCAGAAGGGGTCCATATGGTAGAGGTAGGAGATAAACCTTCCCTAAAAAGGAGTGCAGTTGCATCAGGAAAAATTTTTCTAAAAAAGAAAACCATTGATCTAATTGAAAATAATGCCCTGGAAAAGGGTAATGTTCTCACCACGTCACAGATTGCAGCTATAAATGCAGTCAAGGCTACTTCCAGCATAATTCCCCTATGCCATCCCCTGCCTGTCACCGGGATAGAAGTGAGCTTTGAAGTATTAAATGACCATATACAAGTAATTGTAAGTGTAAATTCAGCTGGAAAAACAGGAGTAGAAATGGAAGCCCTCACCGGAGTTAGTGTTGGATTACTGACCATATGGGATATGGTTAAGAGTGTGGAAAAAAATGTAGATGGTCAGTACCCCTCTACCTCCATTAAAGATATAGTGGTAGTTGAAAAAAATAAAGAAGAAATTTTTAGCAAAGAAACCATTGATTACAGGCATAATGGTACTGGAAAAACAAAAAAAGGGAATTAAAATACACCTCGAATCTTACTAAAAGTGCTGATTATCATGGAGACTCTGGATTACAATCTAAAGGACATAATAAATGGATGCTACCCCCATATTGAGAATTTTAATCCTGCGCAAAAAGCAGTTATTGAATCAGGATACCTGGATGCCAAGGATAATTACATTATAGCCATTCCTACCGCCAGTGGAAAAACACTCTTAGGAGTTTTAGCTGCAATAAAAGCTCTTTTGAACGGAGGAAAGGTTATTTATGCAGTGCCTCTTCTTTCTATTCAAAATGAAAAGTTAAAAGAGTTTAAGTTACTGGAAGAACACGGTTTTACAGTAGGAAGACATCCCCAATCCAGTGATTTATCAGTAATGGTTTTTGAATCTTTTGATAGTATTACCCGTTTTTCCTGGAACAACATACGAGAAGTTGATCTTTTGATTGTGGATGAATTCCATATGATCGGAGAGTACACCCGAGGGCCAACCATTGAATGTGCCATAACTCGTTCCCATATGGTAAACCCCGGGATGCGTATTGTGGCACTTTCTGCCACTCTGCAGAATATGGGAGAAATTGCAGGATGGTTAAATGCCCGGGTAGTTGAGCATGATTACCGTCCAGTACCCCTTCATAAAGAAGTACTCAACACTGAAATGTTCAGTACCAAAAATAAGAACGATGTTATTGTTAAGATATTGGAAAAGGCTTTAGAAGAAAATTCACAGGCACTGACCTTCGTTTCCACCCGGAGATTTACCGAGTCTCTGGCCAGTTATGTGGCAGATAAAATCAAAAATAAAGTGCCCACTTCCCGGAAGAAAGATTTTAGAGAAGTTTCTGAAAAAATTCTACAGGTACCTGAAAAAAAAGGATCCCGACCTACCAGTATCTGTTTAAAATTGGCTGATTCTGCTAAAAACGGGGTGGCCTTCCATCACGCGGGCCTTTTCAGTGAACAAAAGGAGATTATTGAAGATGAATTTCGTTCAGGAAATTTACTCATGATTACCTCCACCCCCAGTTTAATGTATGGGGTTAATTTACCTTCACGTAGTGTTGTAATCAGGGATTACACCCGCTGGACATCTCAGGGCCCACAAAAGATTCCAGTATTTGATTATGAGCAAATGTCAGGACGTGCCGGCCGACCACAATACGATGATGTGGGATACTCTTACCTGATTGCCAAAACCCTGGATGAAGCCTATGATTTACAGGAATATTATGTACAGGGAGAAATAGAGCCAACCCATTCCAAACTAATTGAAAATAAAGATGCAGTTTACAGGCAAATAATAGCCCAGATAGCTTCTTCCATGGCGAAAAACCAGGTTGAACTTCAGGAATTCTTTACTAAAACATTTTATGGATACCAAATGGAAAATAATCCTTATATGAATACATTTGCTGCAGAAAGTATGGAATATGAAATAAATAATGCACTGGAATTTTTAATGCATAATGGAATATTACAGGCCACCCCGGAAGGACTCAAAACAACATCCCTGGGATTATTAATTGCTAAATCCAACTATAGTGTGGAAACTGCAGTTAAATTAAAGGAATTTGCTTCTAATATGGATGAACTGGATATTTATAAGCTTATTTATCAGATATGTCACACTCCCGATCTTCCCCTTATCTCCTTTAAGGGGCGTAAAAGTAAAGATCCAGTCCGGGAGAAATTATCCGGCCAGGGTATATTTGCGGTGGATATGCAGAATGCAGAAGCCACTGCCGCATCTCTAATGGAATGGATTGATGAACGAAATGAATATGAAATTGAAAATGCTTTCCATGTATATGCTGCTACCACCCGCCGGGCCTCCTATGAAGCATCACTTCTGGTTAAGTTCTTCCGGGATATCTGCCAGGTTTTAGGAATTTACCATCCACTGAGTAGTTTAGATATCCTGTCTGCTAGGTTTTACTATGGTGTTAGAGAAGAGTTAATACCTCTGGTTCTGGGAGTTAAAAGGTTGGGTAGGAAAAGAGCTAGAGCTCTTTTTAAAGCATTTGGTGAAGATTTAAGGCCTTTTACTGAGAAAGAACTTCAGAAGGTAGAAGGTATAGGTCCTAAATTAGCAGCAGCTGTGCGTAGATATGCTCAAAGTTAGAGGAAAGTAAATTTTAAGGGAATTAAATGCTGATTCTAAAAAACCCCAGTAAACTTGAAGATTTAAACTTTTCAGAGAAGCTCAGTAAAAAGGAGCTACTGAAAATATTAAAAATAGAAGCTTCCCATTTACATATAAAAGACATCATGGATGCCAGTATCTATCTCCGGGAAGATGCTAAATTCATGCCTCCTAAAGAAAGGGATGATTTTATATCCAGATTTACAAAAGCATTTTTTCTACGTATTAAAGATTTAAAAGAAGACACAGAAGAATATGAAGGTTTAGTGGATACTAAAAAATTAAAAGAGTTTCTTAAAGTTCTAAATGAACAGAAAAGAAAGGTTAAATGCCATGAAGAACTTTGTTTTAACCATATTGCCATGATTGTGGCTACTTATACTGCTTTTGTTAAGGAAGAATCTATACATCCTGTAGGAACCCGATTCCCTGGCGGATTTAAATTAAGATATGAAAATGGTATTTATTATTGCCCGGTAAAAGAAAAACAGTTGAATACTCCCGGTGCTCTCTGTCGTTTTTGTGTAAGTATGCAGGAAGAGGAACTTCGGGATTAATATTAATTGTAGAATTAATGAGTGCAGAAAATAATTAAATTGTATAAAATATTTTAAATTAAATATTAATTTGGTAGTCATATTAATTGACCAATTATAAAACCCAAAAGGCCCAAAGTGGCGCCCAGATAAATTAAGCGTGCGTATTTTCTTTTTTGATGTGTATTTGGAGTTTTTAAGATTTTAAAAATGGAAAAAACAATTATTGTATCCATGATTAATATCATAGCCAGATAAGAACTTCCCAATCCCCCCATTATTAGGGGAATAAAGCTAATTAAAATCACCATGGCAAATAGTACAGATGAAATTTTAAATGCCCTTTCCTGACCATATTTTAAGGCTATTGAATGTGAATTTATCTTTTTATCTCCTAACATGTCCAGTGCATCAAAGATAATCTCCTCACCCAGGTCTATAAAAAATGCTATAGCACTAAAAATCCAAATAAAAATGTTCCAGGGGTTTTCCACCACAATACCTCCAAAAATAAAGGTAATAGCCACTGAAGAACTAACCACCAGATTACCAGGCAAACCTGTTCTTTTAAGTTTCCAGTTGTAAAAAAATCCTGCTGCCCAGAAAATTGCTGCAACAAAAAAAGCCAGGTTGCTGATTAAAAATGCGATAATTAAGCCAATTAATGTGGTTATAATAGACAGTACAATTATTTGTGATGGTTTAATCATTCCTGAGGGCAACGGACGACGAGGTGCATTAATTTTATCGGTTTGCATATCAAAATAGTCATTTAAAATTAAGGAAGAACTGGAAATAAAAAACCCGACTGCAAATCCCATTATTATTTGATGAAGGGGTGGTATTTGGCCCAGAGCAACTATTTCTCCCACAATAACACATATTCCTGCAGCTAGTGAGAGATCAAGCCGAAATAATGTAACTATTGGTTTTAATATCATGAATAAGTTACCACTAAAAATTAGAATACTAAAATATCAGTACCTGGAAGCCTTCGGAACGTGAGCTCTGTGTGCAGCTAATGGGCACAGGCCCCCAGGATTTACCTGAAGTATTTAATTGATTTTTTTTATATAAATACTTGATTATTAATTTTTCCAATATTTTATCAAAAGTATCCTTTAGAAAATCTTAGTCTAACCCAATCTTCTCCCCTGCTGGTGAGGTAACCTCCCAATGAAATGAGATACAACATTCCAGGATACATAACAAACCTCTGGACACCTCCCTTACCTAAAAGTGCTATTAATGGATTTGAAATTTCCAATCCCCATAAAAATATTAATAAAAGAGTTATAAGTGCAGTAAACCCCACTACCAATGATACTATTACCATAGGTATATTGAGACCCAGGCGGTAGGAAAATATTACTGCCAGGACCCCTGAAATAAGGGCAATTATGGTAAAAAATGAGTGTATTTCTCCAGTATATATAGGGAATGTTCCAATTCCAATGATTGAGATAGCAAATAGAAGCAGGCAGGCAGAAAATAAACGGCACCCTCCACTTTTTAAAATAAAATAAACTGCAGCTATAGTCAAAATTCCCATTATAATCAAGCTTAGATTGAAGATGGTTGAAGATGGTTCCATCAGGGGGATGCTTCCTCCCAGTTCGCTTATTGTATTTTTTGAGGTGCTGTATCCAGGATACTGCGTTTCAGCCAGATTAAGAACTGTAAAAAACTGTAAAAACCCAACCAAAAGGATAATCCCTGCGATTTTGTAATAGTCTTTTTCCGGTTTGAATTTACTCCCTCTTTGAATATTAATACCTATACCCCCTTATTTAAATCTATTAGCCTGCAGATGATAATATAGTTTTAATAAGATTTATAATTCACTCTTGGCAATTTTAATGTTTATCTGCTTTAAGAATGATATTTTTAAATAGATGGTGATATGGTGAAAAAGAATATAAAAAATGGTTTAAATTCAGAAACCTCTCACAAAGGCCCTTTTTTAAACTTCACTTATCTGGAAGAATTAAATAAAATAAAAGCAGATGTCAAAAAAGAAAAATGTGCACGTTTTAAAGAATGTTTAGAGCTTTTCCAAGAGCTATGGCTTAGAGAAAGAACAGATTATAACCTTTTAATATCTTCCAGTGCCCGTAAAAAATTAGGAAAGGTTGTAGATAAAGAAAAAAAAATATTCCCAGATAAAGAAAAAAATTGAAAAATTGCAAAAAATCCTGAACATTTTAAACCGCTTTCTGGAGATTTTCATGGTAGTAGAAGGGTGCATATAGGGGATTTGGTTTTAATTTACATTATTGACGGAGATAATATAATTTTAGAGGATTATAACCATCACAATCATATTTATAGCATAGTATAGTGTTTATATCCTATATTACTAAAAAAATATGAAAAATAAGTCTCTAAAAAAGAAGGGGCAGTGCAAATTATTAAGCTTCTGATTCCATTTTTTCAGAAGGATTTGCAAAAAATAAAGATATTCCATCTATTATTAAGCTCAATCCAATAAGCAATGCCAGGAAATAGGGGTCCCATGCCCATGAGCCCAGTAATACGTATATTATACCCAAAAGAATTATAACAACATTGGATCCTTTATTAATGGTTCCTTCTCTAGCAAATAGTCCCATTATACCGGCAATTATAAGGAAAAAACCTCCAATGTAGAACCACAAACTGGCTAAAACACTTATTGCAATAATACTTCCAAATAGTCCCAATCCTAAAATCAATGCCATGATACCAAATAGTAAATAAAGTAAACTGACCGCTTTGTTTATGGCCCAGGACCCAAAACTTAAAGATAATAACCAGATTCCAATTAATATTACTCCTAATCCAGCCAGCACACTTACTGTAAATATGCTGAATAATGGGAAGGTAATTACCAGTAACCCAAGTATTATGGTCAAAATAGCCAGTAATGTATTATTTTGCATTTTTTCACCTCCAAATCTGCCCCTGCGGATATATATTTAGTTAAAGCATTAATATAATTTTACATGCAATTAGGTACTATTAAAAATAGTCTTTTGAACTAAGCAGATGTCACCATATTTATCCATATAATATCAAAATTAGTTATTAATTTACCCGGCATGATCTGTATTTTTTAAAAGAAATTAAAAGGTTTTGTCTTCAAACTTAAGAATAAATTTAGTTCCATTATCTCTTAAAATATCAATTGAAGCCCCAACTTGATCTACTAATCCTCTGATTAGTTTAAAGCCCATATTACCTTCTTTATTAAAGTCAAAGTTTTCAGGATCCCACCCCATCATCTGCTATAATCAGTACTATTTCAGAATCCTCTTTAAATAATTCAATGCTGATTTTGCCAGTTTTCTGATTAAAGGCATGTTTAAAGCTATTGGTGATTATTTCTGAACATATTAAAGCAACGGGTATTGCATATCAACATCTAAGGAGATTTTATCAATATTAAAATCTAAAGAAACCTCAAGAATTGATGAATTATAATTTTGCACCATCTCCTGAGCCATGCTACTTATATATTCATCAAAGTCCAACCTTTTCTTGTCCTCTCTTTGATATAGTTTTTCATGTATTAAAGCCATAGAACGGGCTTTATCTTTATTTTCCAGGAAAATATCCCGGGTTTCTTTATCCGAAATATTCATAGACTGTATATTTAATAAACTTGATATCAACATCAAATTATTTTTAACCCTATGATGTATTTCCGGTATTAACAGTTCTTTTTCTGAGACTGTTTTAAGAAGTTCCTGTTCTATTTTCCGGCGATTACTAATATCCCGGGCAATATGTACTGAACCTATTATTTCTCCATTAAAATCCTGAATCGGGGAAACAGTAACCCGGAAATATCCTCCCAGATTATCTTCCTGAATTTCCTCAGTGGTTTCTACACCTGATTTAAGCATTTTAGAGTGAGGATATGAATTTATTAGTTTTGAAGATGGTGAACCATTTCATAACAGGCAATCCCTTGCCTGAGGAGGAGAAATATCTAAACAATTAGCCATTGCTTTATTTACCTTTACAATCCGGTGATCATTATCAATAATGGCTATGAGATCAGGTAATGCATCAAATAGTAAGGGCCAGATTTTTTCTGATTCTAAAAATTTATTAAAAGTTGTAACCATTAAATCTACCTGAATTTAAGTAAATAATAAAAAAAGTATAGGTAATTAACCTGAAAAAATCATTATTAGGATAATATGGCTTATCCTCCACCATCACATAATTCGGATCCCATTGCTATTTCTTCCAGCCCCTTTCTCATTTTTTTAGACTTTTCCATTGCAGCAGGGGTTTTATCTTTATTATTTCGGGATATTTTTGTTTCTGATTTAGTAAATACTTCCAAATATTCCGTATTGTACCACAAATCAGAATCATTCATTTTAGCCCAACCCTGCTTTTCCTCTACTTTTACAGCAGATACCTCACCCGAGGTCCCAGTTCCAGTATAACGAACCATAGAACCAATTGTTAGTGGTTTACCCCTTAAATCCATAACTTCCATAGAAATTACCCCAATTCTAATCCATATCCACATCAATAGATATGGATGATGAATCCTCAGTGGATTGTTCTTCAGACTCCATATCATCCATACTCACAGACAAAATAACATAATCTCCTAATTTATCCAGTTCATCAACAGAAACCAGATAATTTTGAGATTTGAATGACATATCCCCCTTAGAAATATTTATAGAATCAATTGAACCTTTTAAAGGATCAACAACCATATCTGAAATTTTACCAATTTCAAATCCATTTTTGTCCAGCACCTTTTTACCTAAAAATTCACTAACTTTCATTTAAACACCAGTTTTTAATTGAAGAAGATGGGAATTCTTATGTTCAAAATCATTTATAATAGTTTATATTTAATTGTAGAAATTATAAATCCGGTCCGATAAATGCATCAATGTATTTTTCTAAAAAAATTTTTTAATAATATTTCATTACCTTTCTCATAGAAAATCTTTATTTTAGTGTAGATATAAACTATTATTATCATGAAAACCGCAATTAGAATACTGAAGGTATTTGGAATACCCATAGAACTGGATATATCTTTTTTACTTTTAATAATCTTTATCTATGTTCTAGCATTTTTCAATATAATACCCCTCCAATTAGCAATTTTAATTACCCTGGTTTTTGCAACAGTAGTTATCCATGAATTATCCCATTCCTATGTTGCTCAAAAATATGGAGTGGAAATTAAAAAGATAGTGTTGCTCCCTATTGGAGGAGTAGCTCAGATGAGTGAAGTACCTAAAAAGCCCCGTCAGGAATTATTTATCTCCCTGGCTGGTCCTTTAACCAATGTGGTAATTGCTATAATATTTTACCTCATCTATCAATTTACTCTGGCTTTGTTACCAGGATTTATTAGTAATTTTATATTAGAATTCGTGCTGGTAAACGTAGTTCTGGCTGTTTTTAATTTAATACCTGCATTTCCCATGGACGGTGGAAGGATTTTAAGGGCTATTCTTGCTGAAAGAATGGATTATCTGAGAGCTACCGAAATATCTGTTAGTATTGGAAAGACATTTGCAGTTATAATGGCCGTAACTGGTATTTTTGTAAATTTCTTCTTGATATTGATTGCGCTTTTTATTTATATCGGTGCAGACCAGGAATATAAGTCCACCATAGTTTCCTCTCTTTTAAGGGGGATGCTGGTGGAAAATATTATGACCACTGAAGTAAAAACCCTGGACCCCCACATCACCATAGAAGAAGCTTTGAATAAAATTTTTGAATATAAACATATGGGATACCCGGTTATAGAAGACCAGGAACTGGTAGGCATTGTAACCTTTCAGGATTTGTCCCAGGCCAAAGATAATAAAAATGCCATGATCAGGGAAGTCATGACTGAAGATATAATAACTGTATCTCCCCATGAAGAAGTTATATCTGCCCTGGAAAAGCTTAATAAAAATAATTTAGGACGTTTACCTGTAGTGGAGGAAAATCGTTTAACTGGAATCGTATCCAAAACTGATATATTAAAGGTCTTGAATTTGATGAGAAACAAAGTTCAATAGATTTTTAAATGATTTTTAGAATTATATTCAGGAGAACATGTCATGGAAGACGCCTGTAGATTAATAATTGATAATATACTTCAAAAAAAAATTGTTTCTAAAGAAGATCTGGAAAAGGCCAAGCGTCAACTTTGCCGCGATTTAAATCTGGAAAAATTCATGAGTAATTCTTTAATCCTGGAGCATTCTACACCAGAAGAAAGAGAAAAGATAATCCCTATCCTGAAGAAAAAACCCACCCGTACTATTTCTGGTGTGGCTATTGTGGCGGTTATGTGCCAACCTCAGAAGTGTCACCATGGTAGATGCCTTTATTGTCCTGAAAGTGAAAAAGCACCGCCTAGCTACACTGGAGAGGAGCCTGCTGCACTTAGGGCCCGGATGTATAACTTTGATCCATACCTTCAGGTATATAACCGCTTGAGTCAGCTTCACAGTATTGGACACCCACTGGATAAGGTGGAACTAATTATTATGGGAGGAACTTTCCCTTCCCACTATTTATGTTATCAGGAATGGTTTGTATCCAAATGTCTACAGGCCATGGTTGATTTTGGGGAGGAAATGTTCCCGGGAAACCCTGCAAACAGGGATGTTAACTCTTCAACCAGCATTCCCTATTATGGTGATTATGATTATGTACTGCTAAAAGATGCTCAAAACGCCAATGAAAATTCTGCAGTCCGATGCGTGGGGATTACCTTTGAAACCCGTCCAGACTATTGCCGGGAGGAAGATGTTGATCGCATGTTATCCCTGGGTGTGACCCGGGTGGAATTAGGAGTGCAAACCCTGTACAATTTTATTTATCAAAGAGTAAAAAGAGGACACAATATTCAGGATGTTATCGATTCCAATAGAATTTTGAGGGATTCTGGAATAAAAGTAGCCATGCATCTCATGCCCGGGCTTTTTTCTGATTTTGAACGTGATCTACGTATTTTCAAGAGATTATTTAATGATCCTGATTTTAAGCCAGATATGTTGAAAATCTACCCCTGCCTGGTTACCCAGGGAAGTGTTTTGCATGATATGTGGAAACAAGGGGAATATGAACCATATACCAGTCAGGAAGCAGTGGATTTAATTGTGGAAATAAAAAAGATTCTCCCTAAATGGGTACGGACCATGCGTATACAAAGGGACATACCATCAAACCTCATTGAAGCAGGAGTTAAAAAGTCTAACCTGGGTGAGCTGGTTTATGATAAATTAAACCAGGAAAACGTACAGTGCCAATGCATTAGATGTCGTGAAGTAGGTCATAAATCATTGAACGGATTAAAATCACTTGAAAAAAGAATAAAGCTTACTGAAGAAAGATATGAAGCGGCAGATGGTCAGGAAATTTTTTTATCATTTGAAGACCCGTCCTGTGATATTTTAGCCGGCTTCCTGCGCCTTAGAATTCCTTCAAATCACGCACATCGTATAGAAGTTACAGATAAAACCGCTCTTGTGAGGGAACTGCATGTTTATGGTCCTTTAATACCACTGGGGAAAAAGGAAAATGGAGTGGGTCAACACAGAGGATATGGAGAAGAACTTTTAGCCCGGGCAGAAGAAATAGCGGTTTCTGAATTTGATAAGGATAAGATTCTGGTTACCAGTGGAATCGGGGTGCGTAACTATTATCGTAAATTTGGATATTATAGGGAAGGACCGTATATGGCTAAAAAAATTTAGTTAACTCAATTTACATTTGGAAAATTCTGGAATAAATTCATTGCTAAAAAAATAAAAGGGGATAAACATGGTAAAAAAAATAAAAACTGTAGAAAAATTGGCTAAAATGATTGATCATACTAATGTGAAGGCTGATGCAACTGAAGAAGATATCAGGAAACTTTGTAGAGAAACCATAGAATATGGTTTTGATTGTGCAGTAGTTACCCCCACTAATGTATCATTAGCTTATGAGATCCTGAAAAATACTCCAGTTAAGGTTTGTTCAGTTATAGGTTTTCCTGCAGGAATTAATACCCCTGCTACCAAGGCTTTTGAAACCATAGAAGCTATTGAAAATGGTGCAGAAGAAGTAGACATGGTCATGAATATTGGAGCTATTAAGTCCCACAGAGAAGATAAATTACTGGAAGATATAAAATCTGTGGTGGATGCCTCCCAGGAAAAAGTAGTAAAGGTTATTTTTGAAACAGCCTACCTGACTGATGTAGAAAAAATTAAAGCATGTGTAATTAGTGAAAATGCAGGTGCAGACTATGTTAAAACCTCAACTGCTTATGGTGGTCTTTCCGGAGCTAGCATAGAAGATGTAACTTTGATGAAAAATAATATAAGCCCCACTATGAAGATAAAAGCAGCCGGAGGTATAAGGAATCTGGAAGCAGCCCAGGCCATGATTGAAGCAGGTGCCAGTAAGCTGGGTACATCCAGCGGAGTAAGTATCATAAAAGAAATGATGGAACTCCAAAAAAAATCATAGCTTAAGGTGATAAAATGAAAATTCAAATTGAATTGGAAGGTAAGGGAAAGGCCATAGCCCAATTGGATGAAAGAAATCCAGAAACTGCCACTAAAATATTTGAAAGCCTTCCTATGGAAGGAAGAGCGCTTCTCTGGATGGAAGAAATATACTTTGATATCCCTCTTACCCTGGATTATGAAAATCCTTCTAAGATAGCAGAACCAGGTGATATTTCATACTGGCCTCCTGGTTTTGCTTTTTGCATATTTTTCGGTGCTACCCAACCCTATTCTGAAGTTAATCATGTGGGTAAAGTGATTGAAAATCTGGAATTATTATTTGAAGTTCTTGAAGGAGATAGAATAATCCTGAAACCCTTAAAATGATTTAATCCAAAAATTAATGGATTTAATCTGCTTTCTGAGCTGATTAAATAGTAGATAAATAAAAATATTTTTTTAATAATCCTTAGGATTTATATGCTGATATAGCGTGTCTCTTTGAGCAGGTATCCTACCTAAATCTTTAATTATCCGTATTAATTCATCAGGGTTTGTTCTTTCACCATAAGAAGCCCCTGCAGATTTAGAGATATTTTCTTCCCCCAGTGTGCCGCCCATATCATTGGCCCCGGCCATTAGACATATCTGAGATAATTTAAATCCCAGTTTAACCCATGAAACCTGGATATTTTTTATTGATTTTTGAAACATCAGCCGTGCCACGGCATAAAGCTTTAAGTCCTGGGTACCGGTGCTTCCCGGCATAGCTAACCCTTGCTGATAAATAGGGGCCTTTTGATGCATGAAAGTTAGTGGAACAAATTCTGTAAAACCATGGGTTCTGTTTTGAATATCCCTTAATATACTCAGGTGTTCCACTCTGTGTTCCAGACTCTCCACATGCCCGTACATCATGGTGGAAGTGGTGGGAATCCCTAACTTATGGGCCGTTTCAATTACTTCTATCCACTCAGCGGTATTGAGTTTTCCCGGGCAGATTATTTTCCTTACATCATCATTCAAAATCTCCGCTGCTGTTCCTGGCATGGATCCTAAACCCGCTTCTTTTAAAATTTTAAGTGTATCCTCAATGCTGAGTCCTGATTTTTGGGAGCTGTAAAAAATCTCCATAGGGGAAAAAGCATGCAAATGAACATCTCCCAGTTCATTTTTAACACTTTTTAGAATGTTTTCATAAAAATAAACATCAACATCAGGATGCAGTCCTCCCTGAATACATATCTCCCGGGCCCCTGCTTTTACTGCTTTTTGAGCTCTTTTTACCATATCCGGAACTTTCAAAAAATAAGATTGATGGTCGTTTTGGTCTTTTTTAAAGGCACAGAAACCACATGTTCCAGAACATATATTGGTGAAGTTAATATTCCAATTTTTAATGAAAGTTACCTCATCTCCAACCAATTGCTGCCTTATAATATCTGCCGTGATTAATAACGCACTATAATCGTTTCCTGTAACATTTAAAAGGTATAATGCATCTTCGGAAGAAATAGGGCCCTTTAATGCCCGTTCTAAAATTTGCTCAGTACGGGGTTTAATATTCAACTTACCCAACATGAGAATTGATATCTGGTTCTATATCTTTAAAAGTTTTGGTTTGATGAAGATATCTATTGCCCATGCATTAAGTTGAGAAGTATGCTTTCAGACTCAACTATTACCGATAAATTTAAATATATTGGAGTCCTAGGTAAATCTGGAGGTGAAATTATGGCCGAATTACCTATTGCACCAGTAGGCAGAATCATAAAAAATGCCGGTGCACAAAGAATCAGCGACGATGCAAAGGAGGCTTTAGCAAAAGCTCTGGAAGAGAAAGGTGAAGAAATCTCCCGGAAAGCTGTCGAACTTGCAAAACACGCTGGAAGAAAAACTGTCAAGGCTAGCGACATTGAAATGGCCGCTAAACAATAATTTTAGCGCCTATTTCAATTTTTTTTAATTTTACTCTTTTTATTTTTTTTAAAAAATGGTTTTAGTTAAGATGTTCTATTGATTTGTTTGGTATCACCCTAAAGGAACCAATTATTAACAGATTTAATTTTGATTTAGATAAAATTAAAATTATTTATCCATCTAAATCCAAAAATTAAAGTACTTTGCTATTAAATTAAGTTAATAGGAAGATTTTTTTATATTAAAATATATTTTAATAATTAATCCGATCTTAAAGGAGAATATGTAATATGAGCAACATGGAAAATCTAAAAGAAGCATTCTCAGGAGAATCTCAAGCAAACCGAAAATATCTGGCTTTTGCTAAAAAAGCAGACCAGGAAGGATATCCTCATATCGCACGGCTTTTTAGAGCAGCTGCTGCAGCAGAAACAGTGCATGCCCATAACCATTTAGATGCCATGGGTGGTATTAAAAGCACTAAAGAAAACCTGCAAACTGCAATTGAAGGTGAAATTGCAGAATTTGAAGAAATGTATCCTGATTTTATTGAAGAAGCTAAAAAAGAAGGGGATAAGCAGGCGGAGTGGACTTTTGATGTGGCCAACCAGGTGGAAAAAATTCATGCCCTGCTCTATCAAAAAGCCATGGAAAATATAGAATCAGAGGTAATGGTTGATTACTATGTTTGCAACTGGTGCGGGAATACGGTAGAAGAAAAACCACCTGAAAAATGCCCCATCTGCAATGCCCCTGTTGAAGAATTTCTAAAAGTAGATTAATTCATTTAATAATAATAATAATTAAATTTTTTTTTTACTTTTTTACTTGTTACTTTTAAATTTTTTAATGATTTAGAGAATGTTGATTTAATCATCACCACATACCCCCTACTATCATATTAAATTGATATCAATCAAGCCAAGTACATTATAAGTTAAAGTAGCGATCATTTAAATGTAGAAATAGACCTATCTATTATTTTAGTTGCAGTATTCTATAAGAATAATTATAGTGTGAGTTGTATGGAAAATTTGTAGGTTTTTTAATTCCTATAAAATTTTTAAAATAAATTTAAAATCTAAATAAATATTTGGGAAGGTGATAATTTTCTTGGGAAAAAGTTACGGCGTTATTAATGGCATAGCTAGATTTAATAAATAAATAAGTATAAAATAAAAGATTTCCTCCATTTAAGGGAAAAGGTTATATAGGAATACAGCTATAACCTAGATGGACGCCCTTTAGGGCCGGTGGTCTAGGGGTATGATACCTCCCTGACACGGAGGTGATCACGAGTTCGAATCTCGTCCGGCCCATTGCCGTGGTAGTTCAGTTGGGAGAACGCCAGACTGAAGATCTGGATGTCGCTGGTTCAAGTCCGGCCCACGGCATTTATTATAGGTTTTATTTTTAAAAAATAGTGTTTTTAATTATTAAATTCTAATTTTGATAGATTTAAAATAGATATTTTTTTAGTATTCCTGATGAAAAAATAAAAGTAGCCATTTTTAAATTTAGTCATAAATCAGTTTATTTATCATTATTAAATGCTTTTAAATAGGTGCTGGTAGAATCACTGATTTCTAAATGCATAAAATTCCCGGGTTTTGCATCTTTAACAACTACGGGCAGGTAAGAATTAGTCCTAGCAATAAATCCACCTTTTTTACCCTTTTCTACTACTAAAACTTCCTGAATGGTTCCAATGTATCTGAGATTATCCTGATGGGTAATTTCAGTTTTAATTTTTTCAATCATCTTAGAACGTCTTTTAAGTTCTTTAAATTCAATTTCATCCAGATTAGATGATTCAGCTAAATGCCTATGTTTATATTTAGATATATGGACGAAATTAGGCTTAATTTCCTTTAAAAAATCACAGGTATCATTAAATGCTCCCTCATCTTCCGTGGGATAAGCCACAATAATATCCGTGGCCAGGGTAATTTCAGGTATTTCCCTTCTAAATTTATTAATAATAGCCCGGTATTCATTTACTGTGTGGCAACGATTCATATCTGCCAGGACCTGATTACTGCCGCTTTGAATAGGGATGTGAATAAATTTGTAAACCTTATTAGATTTAAATGCGTCTATTAAACCGTCTACATCATCCATCATGCTTTTAGGATGCATCATGCCAATTCTAAGGCGAAAATTACCTTCCAGAGCAGTTATCTCATTTATTAAATCTGAAAGTTTTTCACCAGTGTCCTTTCCATAGGCTGCTGTATCCTGCGCAGTTAATTGAATTTCCACACATCCTTCTGATAGTGCTTGGCGGGCTTCTTCCACAATTAATTTTGCAGGATAACTCTGTAATCCTCCTCTGGCAAAGCGGGTGCAGCAGTAAGTGCACTTACCCATGCATCCTTCACATATCTGGATAATATGAATTAAAGGATTAGAACGAATTTTTGGAAGTCCAACCTTACATCCTGATGATATTCCAGTAAGATGATCGTTTTTTCCATCAAGAACTGATTTAACCAGTTGGGGTACTTTTTGAATTTGATGTGGCCCTATCCATCCTGCTTCAGGTGCGATTCGGGATAATTTATCTGGTTCAATTTCAACCATGCATCCCCCTACAATTAGTTTTTTTTCTGGAAAATCTTTTTGAATCTTCTGTATGCGGTTTATAACCTTGTGTTCGGTGGGATGTTTCACATAACAGGTGTTAATAATGATCACCTGGGAATCTTCCAGATTAGGGACCACATTAATATTTTCTGCAGATAGTATTCCTGCCATTATTTGTGAGTCAGCCTGATTAAAGGTACATCCAAATGTTTCAATGTAAACTTTCATTTTATCCTCTATTTGACGTTTATTATCTTATTCTGCCCCTATAGGAGACAGTGCATTAAATAATTTAGTAAAAAAATACCAAGCTTTGATTTATTAGTTGGGCCTCAAGAAATTAGATAAAAAATAAGTAAATCCTGTGGTTTTTAGAAAATACAGGAAAAATTGAGATGATGGAATTATTTTGAAGGTTATGTTACCATCCATATTCACCTATAAGGGGCACAAATGCGACTCCACCTAAATTTTTAGATTCAAATTTGTTTTCACCAATTTTATCAATCATTATTAACTCCTGATTATAATTTGATGACCCCACAGGGATTATAAGTTTTCCACTTATCTTTAACTGATTCTTCAGACTTTCAGGTATATCAGGAGCACCGGCGGTTACATATATCCTTGAAAAGGGAGCAGATTCAGGTAGGCCCCGGGTACCATCCCCCACTATAACCGTTACCCTCTTATCATAGCCAGTTCGCTTTAAATTTTTTTTAGCTACTTTGGCCAGGGAATTGATTCTTTCGATACTGAATAAGTGGCCTTCTTCACCAATTATCTCAGCCACAACAGCTGCATTATATCCAAATCCAGTACCTATCTCTAAAACATTCATTCCCCTTTTTAAGTCAAGTTTTTCAGAAATGATGGCTACCATATGAGGGGCGGATATGGTTTGGCCCTCACCAATTGGTAAAGGCTGGTCTAAATAAGCACGTGATTGAAATTCCTCTGGTAAAAATTCCTCTCTGGGAACAGTCTCCATGGCTTTTTTAACTGATGGTGAGCGAATAATTCCATAACTTTCTAATCGAGCCACCAATTCTTTCCTTGATAAGGACATTTCCGGTTTCATATAACCTCACCAAATTGCAATTATGGAACATGAATCTAACTACTTTCTAAAGTGGAAGATTTGACTATTTTGCTGGTCAAATCCTGACTAAAGGTATTAGATTTAAAAGGCCTTCCATAAATCCTTTTAATTATTCCTGCATTGGCGGAACCTTTTCTCATCTTCCTATCCATGGTTTTAAATGATTTAATTTTAAAGGTAGTATTTTCTATTTTTACGAGATCTCCTATAGTAAATATAAAATCCCGTTCTACTTCAACCTTATACGATAATATTTTTCCATGAAAATCGATTGAAATTCCAACTCGGGCCAGTGTATCCAGAGAAGATCCCCATATAGTATCTAAATCACTTACAATACTTTTAGAAACTCTTGAACCTTTTTTAGTCTCTAGCGAAGTAATTTCAACCCTAATTTCTCCTAAAGGAAGCACATCCCCCACCTTTAGTAATTCATCAGGATATACTTCCACAAAATCTTTATATGATTTTTCATGTTCACTAACAATAATACGAAATTTGACAGGTTTATTGTGACTTAACTCATTTCTAAAAACAGTCTGACACTCTTTGCATTTTAAAAGTAGTTTCTCAATAAATTTAGATTTAGAGGTCTCTTTTTTAGATTTTAATACTTCATAAGAATCAGATCCACAGATGGGACATTTCATTTTATATTACTCCCTTATAAATCAATAAGTAGTTAATCATAGAATTTATTTATATATTATATATTGTTCAATTTATAAAAATATTAATTAAATTAAGGCTTTTTTTGTAGATAATGATCCACCAATCCACCATTTTGAAGTATCTCCAGCATAAATTTTTTAAAGGGCTCTATTTGAAAACTTTTTTCTGTGGTTAAATTTACTATTTCACCTTTTTCCAGGTCAATTTGTATTTTTTCCCCTTCACGCACTTCAATATCTGCTACAATTACCGGAAGCCCAATATTAATAGCATTCCTGTAGAAAATTCTCGCAAAGGACCGGGCGATAATAGCAGAAACACCGGCATGTTTTAATGCAACTGGAGCCTGTTCCCTGGAAGATCCACATCCAAAATTCCATTCAGCTACTATTATGTCACCTTTATTCACTTTAGCTGCAAATTCATCCCTTACTCCTTCCATTACATGTGCTGCTAAATCATCCAAACTAAAAGTTCTCAAATAGCGACCAGGGATTATAACATCCGTATCAATGTTATCCCCAAATTTCCATACTTTTCCCGTAATTGGTTCTATCATAAAATGGCTCCTGAAGTATTGGCTAGTAAAAAATTATAGTAGTAATTAGTTTAGTGAATAATATCGGATTTTTAATTTTTTAAGGATTATAATCCTGAATTTGTGTTCAGTTATTTTAATCATTAATTTTTATATTCTAAAAAAGTTAAGAATAACGGTATAATAATTTATTAAATTTAATTAATTGGTAGTGCTTAAAAAGATATAAAATTATCACCTGAACAATTCTATTGACAAGGAATTATATTTTTTATTCATTATAACAACGTGACCCCTTATTTTGAGGTTGAGTAATATAACAATTCATATTCTCTGTTGTGTCTTCAATGGCTTTTATTATTTTTCCCGGATTATTATCAGTTATAGCATATGTAGTAGGCCCAAAAGAACTCATACCTGCTCCAGCAGCACCAGCTTCCAGCATAGATTCAATGAGTTTGCTGATTAGTTTATGCTGAAGTTTTCTTTCAATCTTTTTAAACCCAATGTTCTGGATAGTATTTATGGCTTCTCCAAAATCATCCAGATCATGTTCCAAAACAGCAGGCATCATTTTCATCAGGATAATATGGGAAAGAGTTTCAACTTCCTTCAGGGAAATGGGACAATAATTTTGAAAAATATTGATTTCTTTAGAACCAGAAATCCTTTCTTTGATATCAGGTATGGCCAGAACTAATTTCCAATCTTCTGGAAAATCATAACGGGCAATTAACGGAGGAGGTGATGCTTTGGATGCCGAAGAAGGGAGAAAACCTGTTTTTTCTTTTATCTTATGGCCTCCATCCACTATAAACCCGCCATGACTAAAGGCTCCCACCCCAATACCTGATGTACCCCCCCGACCCACCATTTGACCCATTTTATTTGTTTCCAATTCCAGTTGATGGAGTTCGGTTATTAATTTAGCAGTGGCTAGAGATAACTGAGTGCCTGATCCTAATCCAGAATGGGTAGGGTAGGTTTTTACTACCGTGAAATCAAAACCCCCATCAAGATTAAAGTATTGAATAGTATTTAAGGCAGATTTTATAATCTTTTGAATATAATCATCCATCAATTTTGAATCCAGCTTTTTAGAATCCTCAAAATTTACCTGGATGCCCTGATCTATCATTTGAGCTTTGATGACTAATTGGGGGTCCTTAATGGTGATTCCCACCCCACCATCCATTCTACCCCGGGATCCATTTAAATCAATTAAAGTTAAATGTAGTCGGGAAGGAGTTTCAATAATCAATTAAACAACCATATAATTTAATTATCCTTTAAGGGAATAGAGAATTCCTTTTCAACATCTTGGCGATAAATGGAATTCATGGTGCAGAATGGTATAATGCGTCCATCAGGTACTGCATAGTGGATAACACATCTTTTTACACGATCTTCATCAAAATTCCAGGGATCCATAAAGTGCATACAAGAAATTAATAGAGTTTTATGATGAAAATCACCTAAAGATTTGTAAGATCTGTCTTTAAAAACAGAAGTCAAAATATTTTTAATATCGACTGAATCCGGGGCCGCATTACGATCAATGGTACGTGGTAGCTCACGTGTAGCCCTGGCTACTGATTTTGCTTTACATTTAATTCCCCCATTTTTAAGATCCCCTGTACTTTTTTCCAGAAGATCGAAGAACCTATCCACATCCACAAAACGAGTTATAGGAATTATATCACCATTATCAATGAAAATGTAGGTGGCGGTACCGCAGTGCTGATGACAGGTAAAGGTAACCTGTGGTTCATCCTCAAAAACCTGTACAAATTCTGATATGGAATGTACAGAGGAGGCAGGGTAGAAATCATCCAGGTCGATTTTAGAGTTAGTCTGTTTTTCAACCATTTTCTGGAAATCAGGTATGGTCACTCTCTGGGCCTCTACCTGATCAGCAGGGGTTCTTCCTGCAAATGAGACGGGTTGGAAATTAACCCCCCGAATAATATCCAGGTTTTCCACTGCAAAACGAATAATATCCCCTATTTGATTATCATTTACACCTTTTACTATAGTAGGAACGAGAACTATACCTAAATTGGCTTTTCGGCAGTTTTCAATGGCATCTATTTTAAAAGGCAGTAAATTTTTCCCCCGGTTATTTAAATAGGGTTCTTCAGTTATTCCATCAAATTGAAGATAGACCGTATTTAATCCCGCTTCCTTTAAATCTTTAGCCAGTTCAGGTCTCTTAGCCAGCCTTATACCGTTAGTGGCGATTTGAGTATGACTGTATCCTTCTTCCTTGGCCAGCTTTATCAAATCCACAATATCTTTTCGTATGGTGGGTTCTCCTCCAGAATACTGAATAGCAGGAGTAGGTACCGGCTTATTATTTCTCAAATTTCGGAGCATCTGCCTTATATCTTCATAAGTGGGTTCGTATAAATATTTAGAAACCGCTGCATTGGCAAAGCAAACCGGACATTTTAAATTACATCTATTGGTAACATCAATAAGACCTAAAATAGTATGACTTTCATGATCAGGGCAGATACCACAATCCATAGGACAGTTTTGATCGGTTTTGGTTTGAGGATTTTTCAAGCCTTTACCCACATAATTACAATCTTCAGCTTTTTTATAAATATCACTATCGCTCCAATAAACATTGCTAAAAGAACCATGTTCCGGGCATTCTTTTTTTATCATGACCTTGCCCTGTTCCTCGTAAACTTCTGCATCCAGTGCTTTTAAACATTCAGGACAGAGGCTTTTTGTCTTTTTGATAACCATAATTTCACCCATATATATTTAATATAAAATTATAAATCATATAAATCAATTTATTCATCGTTATAACATTGAAATAGTTTCATCGATTTCGTCGATTTCCGGAGGTAAATAATGAATCCAGATATAATCAATATTTTGAATATGATTGCCTATGTAATATACTTTATGCTGCCTGCTTATCTTGCTAATGTCAGTGCATTAACCTTTGGTGGTGGAGTTCCCCTTGACTCGGGACATGATTTTAGAGACGGTAGGAGAATATTGGGGGATGGTGTAACATGGAGAGGCAGCATTATAGGTACATTAATTGGAACTTTAATTGGTATTATACAGGGAATACTTTCAGGCAATATTCTACAGGGTCTACTTTTAGGTTTTACTTTAGGAGCCGGAGCACTCTTAGGTGATGCATCAGGTAGTTTTATTAAGCGTAGATTGAATATTGGCCGCGGAAGACCTGCTCCTATCTTAGATCAGTTAGATTTTGTGGTAGGTGCTTTGTTATTATCTTATTTAATTGTACCCCTGGAACCAATTTTAATACTTTTAGTGCTCATAATTACTATTATCCTCCATCTTTCTGCTAATATACTGGCTTATAGCATTGGAATTAAAGATGTATGGTATTAAATACTATATTTTTTAATTTAGAATATTTTTGAGATATTTAAATTTCTTTTTAAAATTAAATTTTTTTTTATTATGGATAATCAAGTTTATTGATTTTAAACAAATAAAACATTTTTAAAAAAGCACTAAATCAGGATGGAGTGAAACCCTAATCACTTAAGAACTCCTCCATCATCAGGGCCGTCCCTACTGCAGGTGCAACCACACATTCCTCGGGAGTTAAAAATTCATCCATGGTCGTTACATTCATTTGGGCGATTTTTGCTGCAGGAGATGCCAAAACATTCATTCCCAATCCAGTAGCAACTACTTCTTCTAAAAATTCAATATTCCCTACTTCCTGTATGGCTTCTGCTATATTTGATGCCTGTTTATGATGTAGATATGTGCATATGGAGATTATATCCGATTTGGACAAAATATCTAAATCTCCACAAAGTACCCGTGCAATGCGCCTCATAGAATCTTTTCTAGTTTTTCCAGCCCGGTCGGGAGTATCACAGATGTAATCTTTTTTGGTTATATTGCCCAGCACGTTATGCACATCTGCTGAAATAGCAAAAAGTTCAGAAGAAACCCGGAACCATCCCTCATCCATAGGGACTTTATCTGAGAGTGTTGCCACATTGCTCCTCAGGGTTCCAGTATAAACCAGTTCTCCTGTTCCCAGTCTTTCCAGATCAGATCTACCTTTAGCACATTCTGAACCATTTTTAATAGGTATGATATCAGTAGTAGTGCTTCCTACATCCACCATTATACAATCAGAATCCATTATAGCTGCTATCTGTGAAGTGGCAATCCAATTAGCAGCAGCTACCTTCAAAGGATCTTTAAATACTTGGGAAGGTTTCAGCATACCTTCCAGTCCTACAAAACCCAGAGGTACTGAAAAAGTATTTTTTACCTTTTTTAATATGTCCAGTACTCCCTCACGTTTCGTCTGGTAAGCATCCACTAGTTCAGCTGTCATGCAAACTCCAACAGCATCTATATCCTTTAATTCATCCCCTAAAAGTTTAAGAAGGGACTGGGCTAATACGTCTTTTTTTTCCCACATAGGGAGATAACAGTAATCAACCTGAATATTCCCCATTTCCCCATCAGTTTCAAAATCTATTATGGCCAGGTCAGTATTGGCACCACCTATGTCGAATCCTGCAATCTTCATTATTTCACCTGATCTTGGAATGATTATTTATAATATTATTTTTAATTTAAAATCCAGTTATTGTGAATTGGTTCTGTGAATATGAAAAAGACAAATATTTCCTTGAATCATATTGCCTGTTGAATTTAAAAAAAGTTAGTGAAATTTTCCCAAAATCAATTTTGATTTTTAATAATCAGATTATGGCCACTTTTTTCTAGAAGTATCTTTCCTTTACAATTTAAATCTTCAGGAAGGATTCCCTTTACTGCATCCAGTATCGCATGCCCCATATTAACTGAAAATAGCTTCCTGATGGCCACGAAAGGCGTGGTTAATCTAGAATTGATTTCCAGTATGTGTACCTGATTATTTAAAATCAAATCAACCCCCACATATCCTTTAAGGCCATCAACAGATTCTACTGCTTTTTTAGCAACTTCTAAAGCTTCTTTTGCAAGTTCATGGTCCCAGGGGACTTCCGCACCATTATATTCCATTCTGTTTCCAATAAATTCTATTTTTTGTCGATTTAAGGTCAGAGGAATTGCTTTATACCCGGTTGATAACAGACTTACACTGCATGATTCCCCTTCTATAAAGTCTTGTAATATAGCATAAGGTAAAAAAGTATTCAATGATTCAACTGCATTTTTTAAATCTTCAAAGGAGTATACAATCTTAATTCCCTGGCAGGCCACTCCATCAGCCGGTTTAAGGACCATCTTTTTGTCTTTGAATAGTAAATCATATTTTTCCTGATTTTCAGAGCATTTAAAGTCTTCCAGGATTATTTTATAGGTATTTATAACTGGAGAATGGTTTTTGAGGATAGAATATGTTTTAAATTTATCAGAACAATTCAAAACTGCCTGGGAAGTTGAACCATAAACCTGAACTCCCTTATCTTCCATGATGCGGGTTAGTTCATATAACTCCATGTCTTCTTCAGCAGCAATAAAAAGACAGCCATCATATTCACTGATATTTTTAGTTATCCATTGCCTTAAATCTTCTTTAAGGATTATTGGTTGGGCCGATTTCCATTTTTCAAGGTATTCCAGGGTTAAAAATTTTTCAGATATCAGGTAATGTATTTTAAAGTCTTGAAAATCTTCCAGCAGACCCTCCAACATAGCCTGACCTTCAGCTAAAAAGGAAGGGTCAGTGAAACCAGAAGCCGTGGCATATTCAAAAATCAATAAATTCAAGGTCTTCCTACTCCCTTAAAAATAACTCCATTTTTCTTAAATTCTACCGGATCCAGTATGGGACGTGTGCAGATTAAAATTGCTTTTTTAATCATTTGCGGGGTTATTTGACGGTAAATATCGTGATCTGTCATTAAAACCACACAATCACAGTTCAAAGCGTCTTCAAAGGTAACACTTACTCCTCCCATATTTTTTACGGTGTTTTCTCCAACAAAGGGGTCGTGTACCCGAACTTCGGCCCCTTTCTGGACTAAATCCTTTATAAATGGTTCAGCAGGGGTTTCTCTGGCATCTGCCACATTGCCTTTATAAGCCACCCCCAATAGTCCTACGGTTGAATCAATTAAAGTTTTTCCACAACTCTCCAGGGCTTCTTTTACCATTACCGCCACATGATGAGGCATGAATTCATTTATTTCCCGGGCAGTTTCAATTAGTCGGGCAGGATATCTACCTTCTTTTGCCATTTCCACAATGAAATAAGGGTCAATAGAAAGACAGTGCCCACCTACTCCCGGACCAGGAGTATGTATATTAACCCGGGGGTGAAAATTTGCAGCATTTATAGCGTGGATAGCATCAATGCCCAGTGATTCACATACCAGAGCCAGTTCATTGGCCAGTGCAATATTGGTATCCCGGTAAGTATTTTCCATGAGCTTTACCATTTCAGCTGTTACCAAATTTTCAACGGTGATAACCTCTCCCTTAGTAATTTGACCATATAATGCTGCGGCTTTTTTTGCACTCTTCTGATCTATTCCCCCAATAACCCGGGCATTATGGGTCATTTCATATAAAGTATTTTGTGGTAAAGCCCTTTCAGGAGTATAAGCCAAACCGAAATCTTTTGAAGCCTTAAGACCGTTTTTTTCTAATAAGGGAATAATGATATTTTGACAGGTGTGGGGAGGAATAGTGCTCTCAATAATCACCAGATCATCCTTATTTAAAACTTTTGTTATGTTTTCACATGCAGAAATAACTGCCGAAAGATCGGAACATTTCTTTTCATCAACAGGGGTGGGAACCACCACTATCATCACATTAAAATCTTTTACTGAGGTAGAGATATCATTATCTGCACTTAAAAGGCCTTTTTCAACTACATCCTTCACCAATTCATCCAATCCAGGTTCCATAATTGGTGATTTTCCAGAGTTGACCATAGACACTGTTTCGGGGTTTATATCGATTCCCACTACTTTAAAGCCATTATTGGCAAATAAAGCAGCAGTTGGTAGTCCCATGTGGCCTAAACCAAATAATGCGATTTTGATTTTTTCTTCAGTCATTTTTTCCCCTGATATTTTATAAATTATAATAATCTTTAATTTAAATTCATTATACTCTGATGGATTAAAATCCACATAGTTGAAATAAAATATTCATCAGATTTTTAATACTCCATAATGATTATTAAAGCATCTGAATATTTAATTATCTATTCTCCAGATAAAAATCTAAAATCAAATTTTCCCCTAATAGGTGAGCACTTATAATCATTTATAAATATTCATCAAATAGAACCACTTTATTATATAAATTTAATCCAGGATGAGGAAATTGGGGTTCCCCCTCATCATAAACTAATCTCAAAAGGGCATTTCTAGATTTTTCAAATTCTAAAACCGTTATTTCTTCATTAATAACTTCTAATTTACGATTAAATGAACCCATGATATCTTCAGGTGGTTTAATAGTAAGTTTACCTTCATTAAATTGCTTTAAAGTAACATCTAATAATTTTTGAGATGATTTACCATCACCATAGGGATTAGGAGCATTTTTCATTTTTTCCCTAGCTTGTTTATCTTCATTGATTTTTCGGGCTGCTTTTATTATTTTTTCCTTTTGAGCACCTACCAGAATGTTTCCTCCGGCATGAACTGTTTCCGGGCGTTCTGTATTATATCTTAATGTTAAGCAGGGAACATTCAGAGTAATGGCTTCTTCCTGAAGTCCACCTGAATCCGTAAGTATGATATGGGACTTACTTAACAATAAAAGAAAATCAAGATAACCTGCTGGTTTAATTAGTTTTATGTGAGAAGTATCCATTAGCCTGGAATAAAGACCGAATTTTTCCAGATTTTTACGGGTTCGAGGATGTATCGGGAAAATGATTGTAAATTCATCCAGTTCTATCAGGGCCTGTACAATACTGTTTAGTCTTTCAAAATCATCCACATTTTCTGCCCGGTGCATGGTAAGGGTAATGATATTTTCTGCTTCCGGAATAATGGAATTACCCTTCCCTCTTTTTTCAGCTATTTTTAAGTTACGTAAGCAGGCATCAACCACAGTATTGCCGGTTATAAATACTTTTTTAGGATTTATTCCCTCTGAAATAAGATTTATGGCAGATTCCTCTGTGGGAACATAATAAATTTCTGAGCAAACATCCGCCACCATCCGGTTAATTTCTTCAGGCATAGTTTTATCAAAAGACCTTAAGCCTGCTTCTACATGTCCCACTGGAATATGTAGTTTAGATGCTACCAGGGAACCAGAAAGAACTGCGTTTGTATCTCCTTGTACCATAACCAGGTCTGGTTTTTCTTTTTTTAAAACTTCTTCAATCCCTTTCATCATTTCAGAAGTCTGGTCTGCATGAGAACCAGATCCTACTCCAATGTTAAAGTGAGGTTCTGGTAATTCCAGATCTAGAAAGAATTGATTTGACATTTCGTGGTCATAGTGTTGACCTGTATGTATCATGGAGAATTCTATATTTCTTTTTTTAATTTCGTCAATGACCGGAGCCATTTTAATTATTTCTGGCCTGGTCCCAATTATGATGGCGATTTTCATAATAATCAACTTTTTTTTGATAATTGAATTTTAAATAAGCTATGAAATAGATTAAAAATTATCAATCCATAGTTTTTCGTTTTCTTTTAGCCCGGTACTCATCAATAACTGTCAAGAGCTTTTTTTCTTCCTCTTTTTTTCTTTGCTCTTTTAGTTTACTATTCCATTTTTCAATTTCATTATTTAAAGTTTCAGCTTTAATTATAGCAAATTCATCTACCATTCGGAGTTCCAGTTTATCTGCATTTATAACAGGTATATCTTCTTTTTCAAAGACTTCTCTAGCAGTGTGAGACATTTGATCAGTTATTATTATAGCCTTTAGTCCTATATCTACCAGTAAAGAAGCAGTGGTAGAACCCCCTCCCCGGGAGCTTTTGAGCAAAATTACATCATCTTTTTTGATTTTCCAGTAATCACCAGCTTCTTTTATACCTTCTTTAGTAAATGATTTCACTATTTTAACGGGAATGGAATTTTTAGAAATTTCCAAGCTTTTGATTTTTTGAATGGATTTTAAATTTTCTTCCAATCGTTTACGATGAGATTTTTCCGTTTTATACTGATTAATCAATTTTTTTATTAATTTTAACTTAGAAGAAAGCTCCTTATTTAGTAAAATATCCCGGGAATATTCCTGGTGAAGTTTATCTATTCGGGATTTAAGTCGAGATATCTCTTTTTTATTTCTTTGAATTTTATTTCTGGAAATTTTATTTTTATCCCTTAAATTTTTTATAATTGCTTCCTGTTTTTTTATCTGCTTATCCTGGACCTTGATTCTCCTTTTCAATTTCAATAGGATTTCTGAGCTTTCAGGGGTTATATCCGTTTCATCTATTTTGGAAGTAGGATGCTGTATATTTATATCCTGATATCTTTGCTGAGGTATAATGTTATCCCTGGATTTTTTAGATAAATGGGTTTTTATATGATCCCTTTCCTTATCCAGATCATTTAAAATAGTTTTATCCCCTGAGACTTCATTTACAGCCTTGGTAATAGGGGTTCCATTTATAACCATGCTCTTGATTTGGTCCATTTTTTCCGGATTTAAATTCATTTCCATGGTCTTCTTTTCAATTTGATTGAGTTTTTTTTCATAATGTTTGTAGGTTTTTATTGCTGCAGCAAGTGCATCCCGTTGATGGGCATTCTCAATAACCTGATCCGAAGAAATGGTCTTTATAAACGAATCCACCATTTCTTTTTTTGATTCAACACTCATAATCCGAGGGGGCGCGTAAATTTTTGAATTTAATGCTGTTGCTACTTTTTTTACAGATTTAGGAATGGGATAAACATCAGTGGCTACAATCAAAGCCCTTCCAAAGGATATAATGTTATTAATTATATCTGCTTTAGATATCTCTTTAAAGCTAGAGAGGAATAGAAGATTTCCAGAAAGGTCCATTATGGCTATACCCACCGTTAAACCCGGATCAAATCCCACAATTATCCAGGGGTCCTTTCTTGAAAAAGAATTTTCCAGCTTATTAGGCTTATTTTTTAATAAATCAGATGAAACTTTTTTATTATCAAAATTAAGAGCTTTATTTTTGTTTACATCCATTTTAGAAAAATTATTATTGTATAACAGTTAATTTCCTCCATCTAATAGAATAATTAAATTAAGCCAGAAGACCTATTCTATTATTTAAATTGTTCAGGAAATTATTTATCATTTTTCTAAGGATTGAAATAATTTTTTTATTAATCAACTCATAAGTAATTTCAATGTATTCGACCTAATACACCCACAAAAGAATATTTAGACCATGATAGTATTAAAAAAGGCCCGTGAAGTTTTTTGGGTACCTGCCATAACTAAACTTAGGAATTATTTATTTGTCCCGGAGTTCAATCATGGTCTGGAGCATGGATTGCTCTACTTTAGCCTTATTAAATGTTTCTTCAAATTCTTCCTTTAATGTGGAAATAAATAAGTCAACAGCATATTTATCATAAAGAAATTTAAGGTTTTTATATTCTACATCCATTAAAATTAGTCCAGAGGCAGGCATGGGCTTTAAACCATGCGAAAAATCAGGATTCAGATAATTTAAAATCATTTTCGGATTAATTTCACCTTTTCCACATTGATAAAGTGCCATTATCATCTTTCTAACCATTTTCCAGAGAAAACTCTGCCCTACCACATCAATAATTATTGTTTTTCCATTTTTAGAAATATTTATAACTTCAACAGTTCTAATGGGATTTCTTTCACTTCTTTTTGAAAAATTAATGAAATTGTGAGTACCTACCATATACTCTGAGGCTATTTGCATTTTAGCAATATCCAGTCCTTCAAAATCAGCAAGTATATAGCGATAGTATCTTCTAAGAGCATATCTAGGTCTGAAGCCAAAATGAACTGGTGCCTTTGCAATAACCTGCACTTCAGAAGGTAAGGCCTTGTTGATTTGATTGATTCTTATTTCATTTTCACTTCTAAAGGCCACCACATTACCCAGAGCATGAACTCCCTTATCTGTTCTTCCTGCTATGGAAAAACCAGAGTCATCAGGAGTTTCTATAAGTTCTATTTCCTGAAGGGCTTTAATAATCTCCCCTTCCACCGTGGGTACATCAGCCTGTCTTTGGAAACCGCTGAAATTGGATCCAATATAGGCAATCTTCAAGGCGACTTTTCTCATTTAGAACCTCAGGATATTTAATAATTATAAAGTATTTTCAGAAGAATATATCTAAAGTGCTATTAATCAATTAATTTATAATCTTAGAGATAAGTATATCCTCATAATAAATCATCAGTAATATTGCTAATTAAAAATTTTTTATACTGGCAGACCGGGAGTTTTATAATGAAGAGGATATGGGGGTATATAAGCGGAATTCTGGCCATGTTTTTTTTTGGAATATCCAGCCCTATTAATAAAATAATGCTCTATGAAATGGATCCCCTGGTTATTGCTGCTTTCACCTATTTGATAGCAGGTATGTTTCTGTTTGCAATACGTTTATCACCATTAAAAGAAAGAATACTCAATTTTATTAATCATGACTCTCACAGTGAGATTTTTATTTCTAAAAAAGATTATATCATCATCCTGTTAACTGCCATCTTCAGTTCCGTTATTGGCCCCATTGCATTCTTATATGGTTTGAGACAGACCACCGCCATTGATGCCTCTCTTTTATTAAATACTGAAGTTTTATTTATTATTTTTATGAGTTTTATCATCTTTAAAGATATTTTGAAGAGAAAAGATGTTTTTGGAATCTTTTTAATTGTATTAGGGGCCATAGTTTTAGCAACTAAAGGAGAATTTGATGAATTATTTGTAAATCAAAATTTCATCGGGAGTTTACTTATAATAGGCGCTTCCTTTTCCTGGAGCGTGGATACTGTTTTAAGTAAATTTTTAAGTAATAAAAGAGACCTCATTTTAATATCAGCGCTTAAAAGTTCAATTGGGGGCTTATTATTATTTTTAATCATTTTATTTACAGGTATTGAGATTATAGTCCCTTCTGTGCTCCTATTTACTGCCATTTTCAGTGTTGCGCTGGCATTTATCGTGCTTTACTTTGCATTAAGGGAAATTGGATCCAGCAGGGTAGGTGCTATTTTTCCTTTAGCATCTCTTTTTGGATCATTTTCTGCTTTTCTAATATTAGGAGAATCATTTTCTATTTTAGAAATAATTTTTGGTAGTTTAATGCTTTTAGGTGTTTATATTCTTTACTGGGACCCTAAAGTAAAACGAAATAAAAAAATCAAACCATATTTATGATACAAATATGAACTAGCTAATGATGATTATGATTCTAATGAAACAGATAATCCATATAAAAACCCATATCATCATTAAATAATTATAATTAAAAGAATTGTGATTGGAATAAACTAAGAAACAAATTTACAAAATATTTGAAATCATATAATGAAAGGTGTTAAAATGTCATTTTCTGATGATAAAATGTTAATCATGCCTGCGGTGGATATTAAAAATGGTAAGTGCGTTCAGTTAGTACAGGGAAAACCAGGTACAGAACAGATAATAATTGAGAATCCCCAAAAAGTAGCTCAGAATTGGGAAGAACTGGGAGCAGAAATTATTCACGTGATTGATCTGGATGGGGCCTTTGGTAACCAGGACAATTTAAAAATTGTGCAGGAAATTCTTAAAGAAGTTTCAGTACCCATACAATTAGGGGGAGGGATCAGAAATCAGGAATATGCTAAAAAGTTGCTGGATTCCGGAGTTGAAAGGCTGATTTTAGGGACCATGGCCATTGAAAACCCAGAAATAATTACCAGCCTATCAAAAGAATATGGAAAAGATCGTATAATGGTGGCACTGGACAGTAAAGACTCACTGGTGGTTATTAAAGGATGGAGAGAAAAAACCTCTCAAACAGCACCAGAACTGGGTAAAATATTGGAATCCAAAGGTGCAGGCAGCATCTTGTTTACCAATGTAAATGTGGAAGGGCTATTAGGGGGGTTCTATACGGAACCACTGGTAAATTTATTAGATGCTGTAAATATACCGGTGGTATACTCCGGAGGCATTACCTCTTTAGATGACCTCCAGAAGTTAAGAAAAACACGAGTAAAAGGAGTAGTAATTGGATCTGCCCTTTACAAAGGAAAAATTGATTTTGAAGAAGCTTTGAAATTCCAGGATTAGAATTATTAATGGAACTAAATTATATTAGAATTATCCAGAAAATATCCTCAGTTATTCAAGCTGGGACATCTAATTTAACAGGTAAAGAATTTCCATTTAAGATGGTGAAAGATATGAAGACAGTGATGGCTACAGGTACTTTTGATATTATACACCCTGGTCATGGTTTATTCTTAAAAGAAGCGAAAAAATTAGGGGGAGAGAGCACCAGACTGGTGGTGGTACTGGCTAGAGATTCCACTGTTCGCTCCAAAAAAAGAGTGCCTATTGTAAGTGAAACCCAGAGGTTGGAAGTAGTGAAAATGTTAAAGCCCGTGGATGAAGCTTATTTGGGCAGCGAAACCGATATGTTTGAAATAGTAGAAAAAATTAAGCCAGATATAATTGCTATAGGCCCAGATCAAAAGTTCAGTATACTTGATTTGGAGAAATCCCTTGAAAAAAGAGGTCTTGATTGTATCGTAACAAGAGTAAATAAATATAGACAAGCCACGCTTGATAGTTCCTGTAAAATCATAAAAAAGATAAAGGAAATGGAATTCGATGAAAAAGCATTTAAAAATTGTTAATAAATAGAAATATTCTATGGAAATACCCCATCATTGAGGTTAAATTTTCTTATATTAATAATAATTTAAAGTATAAAAATATTTATCTCTTTTTTATAAATAGAGAATATGTGAATTTTTTTATTTTAAAATAACATATCTATAAAATGATATCTTTAATTATATACTAAAATATAATTTAATCTGGTGAAAAAATGTTAAAAGTAGGTATTATTGGTGCAAGTGGTTACACCGGAGGCGAACTTCTTAGATTCTTACAAAATCATCCACAGGTTGAAATTGTAGCCGTAACTTCACGTCAATATAATGAAACCCCTGTTAAAAAGATACATCCCCATTTAAGGGACAGTGATTTAGTATTCAAAGATATGGAAGCAGGTGCTATTGACGCAGATCTAATTTTTACTGCAACCCCTCATGGAGCATCAATGAAATTGGTTCCTGAAATTTTGGAAAATGGAATCCGGGTTATTGATTTAAGTGGAGATTATCGCTTCGATGATGTGGAAACATATGAAAAATGGTATGGTTTTTCTCATGAAAACCCTCTAGATGCAGTTTATGGGCTACCTGAGATTTACCGGGAGGAAATAAAAAAAGCTAATCTGGTTGCTAACCCAGGATGCTTCCCTACAGGGGCTCTGATGGCTACTTTACCCCTTGCAAAGGAAAAAATCGTGAGAAATGTAATAATAGACTCTAAAACAGGGGTCAGTGGTGCCGGTATAAATCCAACCTCAGTTACCCATTATCCTAATTGCAGTGATAATGTAACTCCCTATGCTATTATTACCCACCGTCACATGCCAGAAATTGAACAGGAGCTTAGCAAAATATCTCCGGTGAAAGTTTCTTTTACTCCCCATCTGGTTCCAGTAATCAGAGGTATTTTAACCACAGTGCATACCTTTTTAACTGAAGAGATTAGTAGTTCAGAGCTGGAATTAATTTACCAGAAGTATTTCCAGAAAGAACCATTTGTTAGAATACTGGAAGAAGGAGAAATACCCGCTTTAAGTGCAGTTAGGGGTTCAAATTACGCCCATGTAGGTTCTTTCCAGATTGATCAGCATGGAAGAGCAGTAATTATATCTGCCATTGATAATCTGGTAAAAGGTGCATCAGGGCAGGCAGTACATAACATGAATTTAATGTGCGGATTTGATGAGAAAGAATCCCTGGATATTTATGGTATGCACCCTTAATTGATTTTTCAGGTAAAAAATGTGGAAATTAAGGGAGGAGATATCCCTGACTTATTTTTTTATAAAATTTTTATTTATTCTTAATTTCTGCACCACTTAAAGGCATCAAATAAGTATATGTATTATAAAAAATCAAAAACTTAATGATAACTCAAATAATATGTTTTAATAATTTTTGAAAATGAAATTTATTATATTTAATAAAGAATAAGGATAATGGGTGTTTTAAATGAAAACGGTTGTCTTGTACTATTCCCGAAGTAGAAAAACTGCTTCAGTAGCTGAAACTATTGCTCAGGAACTTTCAGCAGATATAGTAGAAATAAAAGATTTGAAAGACAGATCTAGTTTTTTTAACTATTTGAATGCTTCAATTGATGCTTTAAGGGAAAATAAAACTAAAATTAGTCCTGAAAATATAGATCTTAGTGAGTATGGTTTAATATATATTGGTTCCCCTACCTGGGCAGGTAAACCTGCTCCGGCCATGCTGAGTTTAATTGACAATTGCGATTTTCAAGGCAAAGATGTGATCCTGTTTACTACTATGGGTAGTCAAGGTGGAAGCACTGTTATCAAAAGAATGCAGGAAAAAATAAAAGCCAGAGGTTCTCGAATGGTTAATTTCTTAATTATAAAAACCGGTGGTAAAGAAATAAATGAAATAAAAGAAGATACCCGGAAAAAAATTGAAGAATTAGACCTTAAAATTTATGGAATTTAACAATAACAACCAGAAAAATCCAAACAAAAAAAATGGGATCTAAAAACGGTGATTCAATGATAGAACGGATTTTAGAAAATTACAAGCCATTAATTGCAATCCCGGTGGCCATAGTAATAATTGCCTTACTATTAATTGCATTTAATGGTTTAGATCAGGGGATTGATCTAAAAGGAGGATCTATAGTAGATTTAAATTTAGAAACCCCTATTTCAGCAAGTGAATTAGAATCAGTGATAAAGGAAGGTCTTGATATTAATGAAGTAAAAGTATCATCCATTAATTCTGAAGAAGCTTCCATTGAAATTGGGACTGATACAGATGTAGTTACCTTAACAAATATTCTTCAAGGTAAAGCAACAATTAGTAGTTTTAAATCTATAGGACCTGTTTTAGGAGAAGAAGCTCTAAATCAAGTTTACTGGGCATTGTTATTTGCTTTTTTATTCATGTCCATCACAGTATTTATCATATTTAGAACTTTCGTCCCTTCCATGGCAGTTATTCTGGCGGGGCTTTCGGATATAATAATAGCAGTGGGAGGAATGTCCTTATTTGGTATACCTCTATCCATTGCATCAGTAGGAGCACTGCTAATGCTTATTGGTTTTAGTGTGGATACCGACATACTGCTCACCACCAGATTGATTAAACAAAAAAAAGGTACGGTAACTGAAAGATCCATTGATGCAATTAAAACTGGTTTAACTATGTCTATAACTGCTATTGCTGCAATGGCATCTTTATACATAGTTACAATAGTTTTTATTCCTCAAGCAGATGTATTGAGTAACATAGCCGCGGTATTGATAATTGGTCTGACTGCTGATATTTTCATCACCTGGCTTATGAATTTAGGAATACTGCGCTGGTATCTGGAGGTTCGAAGATGAAGAATAAAGGATTTTCAGAATTTATTAAAGATCGCCGGGTAATTATATTCATAATCCTGGTTATTGGAAGTTTATTTGCCATATCCACTTTAGGTATCCAGCAGGGTCTGGACCTGAAAGGAGGATCATTAATCCAGATAGAATTAGAAGAACCGGTGGATACTGCCACCATGAATACTGTGACCAGTGTTCTGGACAGACGTTTAAATATTTTTGGAGTGAGGGATGTTATAGTCCGAGCCAGTGGGAACCAAAATGTTCTGGTAGAAATTGCCGGGGTTCAGCCCAATGAGGTATCAGAGATTATAGGATCTCCAGGAAAATTCGAAGCAAAAATTGATAATCAAACTGCTTTAAGAGGTACCGATATTGTAAATGTGCAACCTTACCAAATTACAGGGACCCAATGGTCTGTACCATTTAAAATATCCACCGAAGGTGCACGTGAATTTGCAGAAATTGCCCGGGGAAAAGCAGGACAACCAGTGGACATGTACCTTGATGATGAATTAATATCCTCACCAGAGTTAGATCCTGGCCTGGCAACAGGTACTGCTTCTACTGAAGTTCAGATAACTGGAACTGAGCCTACCAGGGAACAGGCTGAAATTAAGGCCAAAGAAATCCAGACCGTTTTACAATCTGGTGCTCTTCCAGTTCAAGTTAAGATTGTGGGAGTTAGTAGTGTTTCTGCTGAGTTGGGAGAAGAGTTTGTGCAGGGAGCTTTAATAGCAGGTTTACTGGCAGTTATAGTCATATCTGCCATTATACTCATCAGATATAGGGCCCCTATACTGGTAATACCTATCATGTTCACTGTTTTAGCTGAGGTGATATTGATACTGGGATTTGCATCTATCATCCGTTGGAACATGGATCTAGCTGCCCTGGCAGGTATCATCGCTGCAGTGGGTACTGGTGTTGATGATCAGATAATTATCACTGACGAGGTACTCAAAGGCAGTAAAGTGAAAGAAAGAAGAAGTTCTGGAACACGTATGAAAATCAAGAATGCATTCTTTATTATTTTTGCTGCAGCCAGTACTTTAATTGCTGCCATGTTACCTCTAGCCTATGTAGGGTTTTCCCGAGGTTATACTGGTATTGGAGTCCTGTCTGGATTTGCATTCACTACCATAATTGGTGTTGTAATGGGAATACTGATTACCCGGCCGGTATATGCAAAATTCATTGAAACCATGATGGATATCAAAGGTCAAAAGTGAGTAATCTAAAAATTAGATTACTCCTCTTTTTTTTTTAAAATTTAAAACTTATTTAATCTCATTTTTTTCCAAAATCCGAAGATGATATTCTTAATAAATTATTCCATTCATTAATATCTAAATTTCAAAGGAATTTTTAATTAAAATAACGTTCATTATGGTTTAAATTTAAAAATAGTTCCTTATTAGTAAGTTTATTATAAAATAAATTTTATATGGAATCAGTACGATATAGTCATATAATATTTTAGAAATTTAATGGGGCGAACTATGAAAAAGCCAAAGGAGATGAAGGTTAAGCCCATCAAAAATGGGACTGTAATTGATCACATTACTGCCAATAAGGCACTTAATGTATTGAGAATACTGAATTTGCCTGATAAAAAAAGTAAGGTGACCATTGCCATAAATGTACTTTCACCAAATATGGGAAGTAAAGACATAGTAAAAATTGAAAACAGGGAGCTTTATTCCAGCGAAGTAGATCAAATAGCACTTATTGCCCCTAATGCTACCATAAACATTATTAGAGATTATGAAATAGTAGAGAAAGGGAAAATTCAACTTTTAAATGAAATAAAAGGGTTATTAAATTGCCCAAACCCTAATTGCATCACCAACACCAGTGAGCCGGTTACAAAGCGTTTTTATGTTATAAAAAAACAGCCGGTTATTTTAAGGTGTCACTATTGTGAGAGAATTGTAGAAGAAAATGAGATTGAATCCCAGTTCTAAAGTATTGGAAATCTTTAAAAAAATATATTTTTTTTATTAATTTGATAAGTTTCTATGTTCATAGGCTATCATTTAAAGTTTATTGCGCTGGTTTTCAATAAGATAACCCGCCAATCTTTTAGCCAGAGCAATTATGGTCAAAATAGGAGGGGCGCCGGGGGCCAGTGGAAGAACACTAGCATCAGCCACAAAAAGACCTTTTATTTTAGTTTCAAGATTTTCATCAACTGTTTTTCCAATAGGGGCAGTTCCACCCGGATGTGCGCCCCGGGGATGAGTTGAAATTAGGGTGTCTGGTTTTACACCTGCAGCTGAGAGAATAGATCCTGCTACTGCGGATCCTTCTGCTAAAAATCTGACATCCTGCAGAGTATTGTATTTGATTACCCTTTCTGTTGTCACCCTGCCTGAAAATTCATCTTTAATTTTAACCATTAAACCCAGGATATCTCTATCATCTGCCCCCTTTTTTTTAAGTTTTTGGGAGATAAAAGTGGAAAAATGAGGAGCTAAAATAAAATTATCACATTCAATAAGGGCATTCATGGTTACTTCTTCATTGAAGCCCACCCCCTCTAAAATACCCCCCACTGTAACAAAGGTATCCATGAAAAAAGAATTTCCTGCTTCAATGCCTGATTTTTGAAGTATTCTGGCAGTTTCAATTGCACCTGCAGCAAGCACAACCTGATTTGAATTTAAGGTAGAGGTTTTTTCAAAATCTGAGGAAGCATCCTGCCTAGAGCTAATATTTACCCCTTTGATCATATCCTCTTCAATAATCAGGTTATTAACCTCTGT
>CAMYKT010000006.1 GCA_947259185.1 uncultured Methanobacteriaceae archaeon | reverse complement strand
CATAAAAAGAATTCATAATCAAATACAAAATAAAAGAAAAATAAATAATAATTTAAACACCTAAAAAAAAAATTTGATTGATAATGGAAAATTTTTATAGCAATATTTATGAGACAGCCTCTTAATCAAAAAAAAAATTTATTGAGGTGAATTTATGGTTAGTGTCAATTTAGAAGCAAAAAAAACAGTAGATGTAATGATTGAACAAGCAGATGAACTTAATATTAAAGTGGAAAAACTGGATAATGGTTCCACTTTAATTGACTGCGGAGTGAATGTAGACGGTAGTTTAAAAGCCGGTGAACTATACACTAAGGTTTGTCTGGGAGGACTGGCTGAAGTGGGTATATCCATTCCAGGAGACCTTTCAGAAAGTTTTGCCTTACCTTCAGTAAAAATTAAAACCGACTCTCCAGCCATATCCACTTTAGGTGCTCAAAAAGCAGGATGGTCTGTAAGTGTTGGGGATTTTTTCGCTTTAGGTTCTGGACCAGCTCGGGCTTTAGCTAGAAAACCTGCTGAGACCTATGAAGAAATTAACTACGAAGATGACGCTGATATCGCCATTCTAACTTTAGAAGCAGATAAATTACCGGGGAGTGAAGTCACAGACAAGATTGCAGAAGACTGCGGGGTTTCTCCTGTAAATGTCTATGTACTGGTGGCCCCTACCTCTTCCCTGGTGGGATCCATACAGATTGCAGGAAGAGTAGTGGAAAATGGTACCTACAAGATGCTGGAAGCATTGCACTTTGATGTAACCAAAGTTAAATACGCAGCAGGTATTGCACCTATTGCTCCAGTTGACCCGGATGGGCTAAAAGCCATGGGAAAAACTAATGATGCAGTATTATTTGGTGGAAGGACCTATTACTACATTCAATCTGAAGAAGGCGATGATTTAAAAGAATTAGCAGAAAAGTTACCTGCATCCAGTTCTGAAGGATATGGAAAACCTTTTTATGATGTATTCAAAGAAGCGGAATATGATTTCTATAAAATCGACAAGGGAATGTTCGCCCCTGCGGAAGTAGTAATTAATGATCTAAGAACCGGAGAACTCTTCCGGGCAGGACATATTAATGTAGAACTATTAAAGAAATCTTTTGGATTATAATGTGATGAATTTTTAAAAAATTCATTTCCTTTTTTTAATACTTTAGATCCTATCTTTTTTTTAGCAGATTTTAATTACAGAGAATATTAATAATTTTTAGATTAATAATCTTGCCAATTAAAAGAATAATATCGCAACTGACTTTAAAAAAATAAGGGACTAAATAATTCTTAGCCCGTCTTTTTAGCTATGGTTCCTGCACCACTTATTCGCTGGTCCAATTCAGGATTTCCAATATATTCTACTTTTCCAGTTCCACTTATAACCGCCTTTAACAATTCAGAAACAGCCAGTATAACATTTCCTGCACCATTTATATTTACCTCAGCACTCAGGCTTTGTAGATTTTCCGCCTGATAGTTTCCTGCACCATTTATGGTTATTTTTTGGCTATAGGTGCTTCCACTTAAACTTATTTGCCCTGCTCCTGAAATATTGCTTACCAATTCATTCACGGTTAAATTTTCTAGATCAGCCTTTCCAGCACCTTCAATGTTAATATTCAGAGTATCGGTGTTTAACTGGTTGGACTCCACTTTTCCAGTTCCCTGAATCTCCACCAAACTGATATCTTGGAGGGTCAGATATATTTTAATTTCTTCGGTAGGAGCAGGCATCCCTGTATCGTAGCTAATCTCCAGTTTATTGTTATTAACATCTGTTTTTATAAAGGGCAATACATTATCATCGGCTTCTATTATAAGGGACTCTTCATTTCCTTGAGTAATTATCAAGGTTCCTATTCCACTTAAAGAAACTTCTGAAAATCCATTAACGGTTCGGGTTTCATTAATCACATTCCCTGAACCTACACCTCCCAATCCTGTGCAACCACCAACAATTATCACAGCACATAAGATGAGAACCACACTCATATACTTCTTCATGGCTAACCTCCTTAAAAATTCTTTTATTATCTCTATCTTTTCTATTTATTAAGATTTTAACAATTTAATTTTCATTTTTTTAACCTGAAAGCAGTAAAAATTTCTCTAAAAATTAATTAAATTGATTAATTAGTAGCTATAAAAAACAACTCAGAAAATAATAATATCTTAAGGTAATTTCATGGAAAAAACACCAATTTCAATAGCAAAATGTAATTCTTACCAATCAAAAGAGATTCAAGAAGCCTTAAATAGATGTTTAAACCAGCTTGGTAGATTAAAATCTTTTATAAATAAAAATGACACGGTATTATTAAAACCCAATATGCTCCTGGCAGCCCGACCAGATGAACAGGTAACCACCCATCCGCAGCTGGTGGAAAAACTGGCCCAGATGGTGCTGGATGAGGGAGCCACCCCTATTCTAGGGGATAGTCCTGGTGGTTCCTTCCAGGATATAAAAAAATTCTGGAAATCCACGGGATATAGGGATATTAGTAAAAAATTAGGTATTGAACTGGTAAATTTTGAATCGGCCGGTTCATATATCTGTAAAAGATCTGGAAAAAAATATCCTATTTCCCGGGCCGTTTTAGATGCAGATGCAATTATAAACCTTCCTAAAATAAAAACTCATAGCCTGACTCTTTTTACCTGTGCTATTAAGAATATGTATGGGGCCGTACCAGGATTTACTAAAGCAGATATTCATAGGAAAAACCCTAAACCCTCAGAATTTGCAGAAAGTGTGGTGGATATATACGCTCTAACCAGGCCTACCCTTAACCTGGTGGATGGGGTGTGGGGAATGGAGGGCCCCGGACCTTCTGGGGGAGATCCTCGTAAACTGGGTATGATTCTGGCCAGTACCGATGGCGTGGCTCTGGATAGTTATATTTGTCACCTGTTGAAAATGCCTGCTCATAAAATTCCTTCCACCCGCATTGCCATAAAACAGGGTTTAGGAGAAGGTAAACTGGAAAATATGGATATTCTGGGATGGAATCCTCCTGTGGTTGATGATTTTAAATGGCCTTCCAATATTACCTACTCGGTGGAGATGATCCCTTCCTCTCTGGCCCGGGCCATAATGAAATTCTGGTGGGCCCGACCGGCCATTAACCAGGATAAATGTAAAACTTGCAATATTTGTGTGGAAAGCTGTCCGGTACAGGCCATGCACCCGGGAGTGCTGGTACCGGAATTCAATTACAGTGAATGTATTTACTGTCTGTGCTGTATGGAGGTTTGTCCTCATAAGGCCTTTTATCAGGATAAAAGCAAGCTCTATAATTTAACTTCCCGGTTTTCCAGTTCCCAATAACATTTCAGGTGGCTTTTATTTATCACAAATATTCTTAAATCTAGCTATTTTCTTATTTTAGGTAAAAACATACCTACTCTTTTTTTATATTCCTGATATTCTACACCAAATTCTCTTTCCAGGATATATTTTTCTTCAATAAGTGCTTGCAGGAATATGGCCATGGCAATGACAGGTATAAGATAAAAACTATATATTCCGCCCCAAATCAAAAACCAGCCAATTATAAAAATAACACCTGCTATATACTGGGGATGTCGTATAATACCATAAGGCCCGTCGGTTACCAGCTTCCCGGGCTTTACCAGATCAGAACGGGTACCCTTTTTTTTAAAATATAGCAGGGGATAAATTCTTAAAATTATACCGGCAACTGCCAGAGGAATACCCAGCAGGTACTGTAAAAAAATATTTTCAATCCGGGGTTGGGGAATAAAAGTGAGTACCAGGACCATACCTCCCAAAAAAAATATACCTGTAATCATAATCATCACTCTAAATAACTTTCTCTCTTGTTTTCCTGATTTTATAACCTGCCATGAGGTTAAAATAAAAACAAGAGAAGCCAGAAAACCATAGAGGATTACCCATTTAAGCATTTTTAAACTTCCTGTGATTTAATAGTCCGGTTATTATTCATTCTGATGCGACAGGATCTTAACCGGACGCATGTTTATTTTTTATTATTAAATTACCGGGATGAACCTATTTTTTAATTAAAAGGTTATAAACCCCGGGAATTTGCAATAGCACAGATAATATGATTATGAGCCACCCATAAAATTCCCAGTTATAAACTGGCAGGTAAGCCACCAGCAATACACCCAGGCCTATTCCAAATAAAAATTTGGCAAAAGTAATGGTAAATATTACCCATGAGCTTTGTTTACTAAATTTATCAATAATATTCATCATTATCAATATCCTCCTGTGCATATACCTGTTATCTAATAGGGGAGTTGTAGTTAATCAAAGTTGAGGATATTTAATTATTTTTTATTATGGCCACTAGGAACTCGTGTGTAGCATTAAGTACTTGAAATATTATTTAGCATCTTTTATTGATTTAGCATAAAATATAAAATTTTAAAATAACAGATAATTTGTCTAACTAACCATAATGAAAATCTTTCTTCAAACTTACTATGGTTAAATTCATCAGGGGGCCTATTTTATGCAAGTATTTAATAAAACTTTAGATATAAATACATCTAAAAGAGTGGAAATGGTAGATATCACTGAAGATGTAGAAATAATATTAAAGACAGTATCACTAAGCCAAGGAATAATCAATATTTTTTCCAGACACTCCACTTCAGCTATCATAATCAATGAACATGAGACCAATTTACTCCGGGACCTGGAAGATACCCTGGAGGCACTGGTCCCGGAAAACGAAGAATATGGTCATAATACCATTGATAACAATGCTGATGCTCATGTTAGGGCTGTATTGCTTGGAGGAAGCCAATCCCTACCATTTGAAAATGGTAAACTGGATCTGGGTACCTGGCAGAGTTTATTTTTTGTAGACCTGGATGGCCCACGGACCCGTAAAATAAAAATAACCATTATGGGGGAATAGAAACTTTAATTAAATAATTTAAATGTCATTCATTAATAAAAAAACAATTAATGCACAGATTTAATAAAATAACTTAAAAAATAAGAATTAGAGTATTAACTCTAATTATCAAATACTAATTCAAAACCCACCACCGGATATTCCAGCTGGAAATTGCTTATTACTTCCGGGTCCAGTTCTCCAAAAAATCCACTTATCTGGGAAAATTCATCTAAAATAGCTTTTACTCCTGCACAACGTCCCTTAATAAATGAAGGATTATCCAGTGGGCTTATTTCCATTTCATATCCTAAACTTTCCAAAAAAACCGCTACTGTGGATTTTATTTCCGTAAAATTTGCATGGGAATGGGTAACCACTGCTGCTATTTTCTTAAGAACCTTAGTTTGTGTTTCCTGGTCGGGATCGAGGTATATCACATCTCCCACTTCAAATATTTTTTGAGGCAGGTCTTCATGTTTATTATCCTCTAAAAATTCCATTAAACCATTAAGGAGACTCTTACGGATCATGGTCCTATCCTGGGATATGGGCTGAGCTACTTCCACCCTTTCGTCCTCTTCCTGTTTCATATGCTGGTAATGTCTTTTTTCATTAGTGAGCATAAGACTCATTACTTCCTGATAACCCAGACCAACCATTATATCCCTCAGGAGGTTATCTACTTTATACCACTGATTTTCCCGGGCAATAGTTGCAATATCTGGTAAATAAGATTCTATCTTGTTAAAACAATAACTAACGGAGATGTTTTCAATCAGGTCTACTTCATGCAATATATCCACCCGGTAAGCAGGAATAATAGCCTTTAATTTTTCCGGTGAAATTATCTCAGTATCCATCCGGGATCGACCCAGTAACTCTTCCATATCCTGCAGATTCAAATCCAGTCCTGTGATTTCCCGGGCTTTTTTTAGATGCACTACCTTTTCTTTTGGTTCAAGATCTGGTGTAACCCTGATTTTATCTGGATAAACTACCTCCAAACTTTTAATTTTACCTCCTGTTTCTCCCAGTGAAGTTACAATTATATTCAGGGCCTGGTTAACTGCTTTTAAATCAGTTCCAGTTACATCGATTAAAACATTCCGAGTTTGGGTAGTGAGTTTGGTTAATTCCCCATTAATGATGGGTGGCAGGGAGAGAACCTGATGGTTATTATCCCTTATCATAGGATATTTTTCAAATCCATTAATTAAAGAAGCGTACTTAACTCCTTTTTCATGTTCCTGTAAAATTTCCCGGGGTGTCATTTCATTAATAGAATCCAGGGGGGTAAATGTTATGGAATCTGGATCTATGGCTTTATAATAGAAAGGCGCTTCAATAACATCCATATTGTGTATCCCTATTGCTACTTTTTTACGGTCCCTACCAATTACCCAGTGCAGGTCCTCCTGGAACTCCATAATTTGCTTTAACTTTTTTTCATCCATTTTTACATTTTCCACAACGGCGAAACTGATATAGGGACGGATTTTGGCTAAATTTTCATCTACATATACCTTCATAGATGTTTTTTCAACAGGATAGGCAGGTAAACCCTTATCAATCCCCAAAAAACCTTTTAAAGTACGAGCAACACCTTCTACTGATAGCTGATCTGGCCTATTAGGAAAGAATTCTACCTTAACAGTTTCTTCATCAAAGTCTTCAATATCACTCCCTATCATTGGAAGAATTTCAATGAGCTTTTCAGGATCTATATCTACGCCTGAGTCCTGCAGGTCCTGATATCCAAAGGTTATAACTGGCATTATTCAACTCCATATTTTTAAATCTTTAAAAAATTTTTTCATAATCCTAAAATCATTATAAAGAATATTGATTCAACTGTAAAATGTAAGGCCCGGTGATAAACATGGCTTTTATTTACTCCAGAAATTTCATGGTATATATCAACCAGCATATGAATCAAGGCCCCTAAAAAGCCTATTTCCACTGATAAAAATACCACAGATAATACAATAAAATGGAAAACTGATTCCAAAAATTCATGTATTAGCCATAAGCCAATATTTGAAGTAATTGTTTTTTGTATGAGGCCTGCCAGGAGGACATAGAAATCAAAAAACACATTCCACATTACTCTGGTATGGACTTCATCACTTATGGCCAGAACCACCGCTATATAAAACCACATCATTTCCATTATATTTCACCAGGTCACAATTATTATCTTAATTTTTTTAAAAATATTTTATTCCCTTACTAATCTGGATATAATATCCGGGTAGAGGACATTATCCATTATTATTAATATGGACTTTTATACAAGTACATATATCACTTACTATAAAACCTATATATTATTTTAATTGCTTGATGAGCTAAAAAACAGCCTTTGAAATATAGTGTTTCAAAAGATTCCAGGGTATTAAATTTAGACTCATGCATATAAAATAGGTTATAAATCACTACTATGCTTAAAATCAAATCAGGTTTCTAAATATTTCACCTGAAAAGTTAGACCGGGACTTAAAATCCTCATGAAATTATTATTCAAAATAAACATTACCTAAAACATAACAGGAGAGACATATGACAGCAGATAACATTCCCAAAGATTATGATCATAAAAAAGAATCAATTTGGCAGGAAAAATGGCAGGAAAATCAACTTTACCATTTTATTGGTGATGGTACCAGACCTCGTTATATAATTGATACTCCTCCTCCTTATCCTACTGGATCTATACATATTGGTCACGTACTTAACTGGGTATTCATGGATATAATTGCCCGTTACAAACGTATGAATGGGTTTGATGTTTTGTTTCCCCAGGGATGGGATTGCCATGGTCTTCCTACCGAGGTTAAAGTTGAAGAAACCCACTCCATTAAAAAAAATGATGTTTCTCGGGAAGATTTTAGAAAGATGTGTATTGATCTGACCCGTGAAAACATTGCCACCATGAAAAGTCAGATGCAGAGCATGGGCTTTTCTCAGGATTGGAACCGGGAATACATCACCATGACCCCGGAATACATGAAAAAGACCCAACTTTCTTTTTTAAAGATGAAGGAGCAGGGTTTAATCTATCAGGGTATACATCCCGTAAACTGGTGTCCTCGATGTGAAACTGCTATTGCCTTTGCGGAAGTGGAATATAATGAAAATGAAACCTTCTTAAATTTTCTTGAATTTCCTTCAGAAGAGGCAGATAAGGGAGTTATGATTGCCACCACCCGTCCTGAACTTCTATCTGCTTGTGTAGCAGTAGTAGTACATCCTGAAGATGATCGATACCGGGAATTAAAAGGTAAAAAGGTCCAGGTCCCGATTTTTGGACAGAAAGTTGAGATAATCACTGATAGCGAAGTTGATCCAGAATTTGGTACTGGAGCAGTTATGATCTGTACTTTTGGGGATAAAACTGACGTTTCATGGGTTAATAGATATGATCTGGACATCATTGAAGCCATTGATGAACAGGGTATTATGACTTCTGCTGCTGGCAAATATGAGGGATTAAATCTTTCCCAATGCAAGGAAAAAACAATAAAAGACCTGGAAAAACAGGGATGTCTCATTAAAAAGGAAAAGGTGGAGCAGAACGTAGGTCAGTGCTGGAGATGCAAATCACCAATTGAAATCCTGGTTAAAAAACAATGGTTTGTAGCAGTAAAAAAACTGGTTAATCAGGTGGAAGAAGCAGCTGATGCCATGGATTGGATACCCGAGCATATGAAAACGAGATTGCTTAACTGGACGGGATCCATGGATTGGGACTGGTGTATATCCCGTCAAAGGATATTTGCTACACCTATCCCCGTATGGTACTGTACTGATTGTGGTGAAGTCCATGTAGCCACTCCTGAAATGATACCGGTGGACCCCACCCAGGTAAATCCTAGCTGGAAATGCCAGTGTGGAGGAAGCACATTCCAGGCAGAAGAGGATGTTCTGGATACCTGGATGGATAGTTCCATATCTCCTCTGGTAATAGCTGGCTGGCCAGATGAACAATTCAAAAATTATTTTCCGGCAGATCTACGCCCCCAGGGTCACGATATTATTCGTACATGGGCTTTTTATACCACCCTCCGGAGTAAAGCCCTTACCGGCATGGAACCTTTCCACCAAATAGTCATAAATGGAATGGTCTTTGGGGAGGATGGACATAAAATGAGTAAATCCAGGGGTAATGTCATATCACCAGAATCAGTACTGGAAGATTACGGTGCAGATGCACTCCGGCTCTGGGCTTCCAATAGTGTGCCTGGCTCAGATGTTCCCTTTGCCTGGAAGGATGTTAAATATGGTTATAAATTCTTAAGAAAATTCTGGAACGCCTTCCGATTTATCAGCATGCATATTTTTGAATTCAAAACTCCAGATATGGACAGCGCTAATTTAAAACCAATGGATCGCTGGATTCTTTCCAAATTGAATAGACTGGTAGAAGACGTAAGTTCTTCCATGGCACAGTACAATTTTGCCCAGATAATTAACCCCATTCAAAGATTCATCTGGCATGATTTCTGTGATGAGTATATAGAGGCAGTTAAATACAGGCTTTACAATGATGATAATGATCTAAAATCCAAAGAAGCCGCCCAGTATACTTTAAAAACAGTGATTGAAACTTCCCTAAAATTATTAGCACCAATTACTCCTCACTTTTCTGATGAAGTATATCAACACCTTAGCTCTGATAAGAGCATCCATCAGATGGAATGGCCAGCAGTAAAGGTAGATCTAATCGATTCACTGGTGGAAGATACTGGAAATTTAGGGGTGGAAATAATTGGAGAGCTAAGAAGATTTAAATCATCTAAAGGAATGCCTTTGAATGCCACCATAAAAGAAATCAATATTTACACTTCTTCTTCGGCTATGGTTTCCACTATAAAACCACTCATAGAGGATATTAAAGGGACTATACGTATTTCAAACTTGAATCTGGATAGTGGTAAATTGGATATTCAGGAAAAAGTGGTTGAAATCACCCCATTAATGAATAAAATCGGGCCTGAATTCAAAGGTGATGCTCCTAAAATTTTATCTTATATACAGTCTCGGGACCCGCAGGATATATTATTGACTCTGGAAAAAGAGGGCAAAATAACCATTGAGGGCCATGAAATTAGTGAAGAATACATTTCCATGAAAAAAGAAGCAGTAGGTAAAAGTGGGGAGAAGGTGGATATCTTACACCTCAACCATGATATCGTGATTGAAATAATGATTTAATCATATTCAAATCTTTTAGTGGCCTTATTGAAATCCCTATATTACCTGGCAGAGTTTTAAATCATATAAAATTAGATTCAAGTGATTCCATGAAGCTTATAGTTGAAAAATCTCAAAATATAGCCGGGGAAATTAAGGCACCACCTTCCAAGAGCTATACTCATCGTGCCATTATAATATCTGCATTAGCAACAGGAAGTTCATTATTAAAATATCCTTTAAAATCAGAGGATACTGTGGCATCTCTGGAATCCTGCCGTTTAATGGGGTGTTCTATAAAGGAACATGGTGAACACTGGCTGGTGGAGGGTAGTTCTGGAAACTTAAAAACGCCCTCTGATGTCCTGGATGTGAAAAATTCAGGTACCACCCTACGTATGATGACATCTGTTGCTGCCTTAGCACCGAATTACACGGTTTTCACCGGGGATGATTCTTTGAGAAACAGGCCCATGCAGGATCTTTTAGATGCCCTGCAAGGATTGGGAGTGGATGCTTATTCTACCAGAAGTAATGGAAAACCACCAATTGTAGTGGGAGGAGGCTTTAAAGGCGGTTCAACTTCCATCAGGGGAAATGTTAGCTCTCAATTTATTTCATCACTACTAATTGCGGGGGCCCTATCCCGAGAGGGATTGTCACTTAAAGTGGATGGGGATTTCATATCCCGGCCCTATGTGGATATGACTCTGGATGTGATGGATAAATTTGGGGTTAAAGTGGAATACGATGAAAAAGATAGCTACTTCCAGGTGGATCCCCAAACCTATCAAGGCACCGATTATACCATAGAAGGAGACTACTCCTCTGCTTCTTATCTTATAGCTGCTGCATCTATTTTAGAAGGTGATTTAACCATTCATAATTTGTTTAAAGAGTCTAAGCAGGGCGATAAATTGATACTGGACATAGTCCGGGAAATGGGGGCGGCTATCCGGACCAGAAAAGATGAAGTAAAGGTAGAAGGCAATGGTGAACTCCAGGGCATTGATGTGAATCTTAATCATGCTCCTGATCTTTTACCTACTGTGGCTGCACTGGGGGCTGTGGCTAAGGGAAGAACAATTATTAGTGGGGTTGAGCATGCCCGTTTAAAGGAAACAGATCGTATAAGTACCTGTACACAAGAACTATCTCGATTGGGAGTGGAAGTCCAGGAGAAAAAAGATGGTATGGTTATTAAAGGTGGAGCTAATCCCGGGGTGGTTAAATCTCATGGGGACCATCGTCTGGTTATGGCTTTGAGTTTAGTGGGGCTTAAAGTAGGAATAACAATTGAAAATGCCGGGGTATACGATGTTTCCTTTCCTGATTTTCCCCAAACCATGTCCCTTTTAGGGACCAGCATGAAATTAAAGGGCTAATTTTATAGCCATAGTGATATCATTAAAAACTACACCCATTTAACTCAGATTAATAAATTAACTGGAATTAAAGCAAAAATTATATAATCCCTACCTTCATCATATTAACTTAACCAGATTAAATTTAGAAATTCAGGTAATATTGAAAAATTAATTGATTTTATTTCTCAAAAACCCTAAGGATGGGAATATGAACGGAAAAAAGAAAGAAACTAAAATTGTAATCTTTGGGGATTATAACTCTGGAAAAACCACTACTCTGGATAATTTATGCCAGAAAAAAGTGAAAGTGGAATACCGGGGCACCACCATATCTATGGACTATGGCAATACTCTGGTTAATGGAGAAAAAATACATCTTTTTGCATCTCCTGGCCAGGAAAGGTTTCGCTTCATGAGAGAGATACTCTACAATGGCATAGATGCGGCAATAGTGGTGGTGGATATTTCCCGGGGTGTAAGTAATATGGAAAGAGAAATCATCAATCAGCTGGATTCAGGAAATGTACCTTACGTGATCTTTGCCAATAAGCAGGATATAGGTTCAGCTCATCTGGATATTGATCCTGGAATAACCATAATTCCTACCATTGCCCTGCAGGGGCAAGGATTACAGGAAGGTTTGGAAAGACTGCTGGACATGATATAATACCTTAAAACTTTATTAATTCCTATCTGGATTGTTTTAAACATCAATACTATTTTTAATAGGATTTGGGTAACCAGGGGGTCATAAAATACCCGAAAGGATAGATTTAATTTTAAATCGATTAAAAGAACTTTATAAATTAAGGGTTTTTGAAGAAGGAGATCCTTACCGTGTTTTAATTAGAACTATTCTCTCCCAGCGCACCAGAGATGAAAATACAGATAATGCCAGCGCTCAGCTTTTTTCCAGATTTCCCTCTATGAAAGATATTGCCCATGCCCGGCTGGATAATCTGGAAAAACTCATCAAGCCTGCCGGATTCTATCGGGTTAAATCCCGGCGAATTAAAGAAGTATCTCAAATACTTTTGGATGACTATCAGGGAGTAGTTCCAGATAACCTGGAAGAACTACTTAAATTACCAGGTGTGGGGCGCAAAACAGCCAATTGTGTACTGGTTTTTGCTTTTCATAAACCCGCAATTCCGGTAGATACCCATGTGCATCGTATATCAAATCGCATAGGGTGGGTGGATACTAAAAATCCAGATGAAACAGAAAAAAAACTGGAAGAAACATTCCCTGAAAAATACTGGATTGAGCTAAATGATCTTTTGGTGCAGTTTGGTCAGGATATTTGCCGTCCTATAAGTCCCAAACACGAGGAGTGTCCTATCAGTGAATACTGTGATTATTATCAGGCTATTCTGGATAAAAAAGAATAATTGTACCTTTTATTATTTAATTTGATGCAGGGGAGTATATTGGCAAAAATTTTTTAATCAATTTTTTTAATTAAAAAAAGGATGAAGGGTCTCTTATCTTTAAAAAAGAAATTTAATAAGTTTTTACTTTTCATCAGACCCTAAAATGGATACTTCATTTGCAAATGCACTTAAAACTTCTGTGGAGAGTCCTTCCAGGAATTTAAGTGAACCGGCACATTCATGGCCCCCACCATCTATACCTGCTTCCGGGATTTTATCTGCCAGTTTCCAGACTATTTCATTAAGATTAAATCCATATATTTCATTTACTTCGTCTGTGGCCCGTATAACTCCAAAATCAGGACCATAAGCCAGGGTTATTATGGGTTTACCTTCTGCATTTTGCTGCACCATATGATCATGTACAAAACCACAGGTCTTACCCGGGGCAGGGAAGGTAAAGCGGTGGGAGTATTTTTCAACATCAAGGACGTTGAATAGTACGCCATTAGGAAGGTCCTGAGATTTAAGATTGGGTAGGGCGGCTTTTAATTGATTTTTAACTCTTTTCTGGTATTCATTGTGCAGTGCATTTATCAGGGCAGGATGTTTGGCCTGATTTTCCAGATTAAGTATGGTGTCCATGATGCCCCTTCCATGCATAAAGCGGAGGAAGTAGGCCTCAAAATCAATACAGGATGCTATTCGATCTAGATTTTCCAGATCATATCCTTTTTCTCCTGCCAACTTAATGTACTGCTCTACTTCCTTAGAATGGGCATGATCTCCCACTGCAGCTATACCGGGAAGGTGCTGGATTTTATCCCGAACTTCAGGATTCACCATACAGGCCACTTCTACAGCTAATGCTCCGGCAGTAATCTGGGAGTCTCCACCTACTAGATATGGATTCACATGGACATCCACGTATTCATCCACTTCCACTTTCCCTTCTTTAACTTCTCCCGGGAAGTGATGATCAATAACCACAATTTCAATGTCATAAATCTTGGCTTTCATCAATGCCAGGATGTCTTCCTCGGTGGATCCATTATCCAGTAAAACTATAAGGGGTAATTTTTGACCATGACGTTCCAGATCTTCTAAGGCATATGATAAATCCTTTACCACATCTTCTAATTCATAGAACGGGGCTTTACTGGGGGCTCTTTTGAAATAATGCCATTCTGCATCACTATCAGCGTTAATCTCTTTTAAAAGAGGAATCACAGCTTTTTCCATACCTACTCCTGCACAGATACCATCAGCATCTGCATGGTGTCTTACCAGGATAGATCGTCCATCAAGAACAGCTCTACGGATGGCCTTAGCAGCCTTCCTCATGGTGGGCTTCAACCTATTTAAAGTATCACTATCAATTAGAAAATTGGTTTCGTCTGGTTCGGCTCTTTCATCAATGGCCTGGTCAATTAGTTTACGGGCTTCCAGTGCTTCTTCACCTTCAAGTAAATCAATGGACTCTGATTCAATTTGAATCTTACCACTGTGCATATTCACCTCACCCATCACTTCCACAATGTCTTCCACATTGATATGGGGGTAAACCCTTACTCCCGGTTCATCAAAGGCCGCACACCAGGTGGTCCCTGTTTCATCAGAGATGGTGAAGATGGTGGGTCCAGAAGTTTGCTGGATTTGAATAACTTCACCAACAATACGCACGGTTTTGCCCATGGTTTTACTGGTAATATCATCAATTTTAGTTCGGGCCAGGTTCTTTTTTAAGTTCACCAGTTCATATTCCCCTTTAAAGGTGGCAGGTCCTAAATCAACTTCCCCTCTTTGTGGTTTTAATTCAGCCACTTTCACGAAAATATTATCTCCCACATTATGTCCGGGCATTCCGGTACGCATCAAACCCCAGACCTGATTATTCAAACTTACAAATACCCCGTATTTTTCTACCCTGGTTATTCGGCCTTTGTAAGTGGATCCTACCTCCAGATCACTCATCTCACAGGCAGGGTGCAGAACATATATTATTTCTTTTTTCTGGCACTGGGAGCAATAATCTGAGCTATCATTAAGCACTTTACCACATTCACGGCAGACATTAATTTCCCCTTTACCTTCACAGGACGGACAGGTTTCTGTGATTTCAATTTCCCCTTTACCTTTACATTTATCACAGGGGATGTCCTGGTCCTGGTCTAAATCAAATTTTTGCCGGGCTTGAGTATTAACTCCTTTAAAATGTCCTTTTACGTCCATGGTGTCCTTTAATCCGGTTCCATCGCATGCATCACATGTTTTATGATCTATAATTTTATAACCTTTTCCTTTGCAACTTATACAAGCTTTATTCATTTTTTCCCTCTTTAATGTGAAATTAATTAGTTAATTTAATGTATATTCTTAAAAAATTATAAAAAAAATGATTTTTCATCAGGTATCTTTAAATTTTGCTGGGTTTTGACTGACCAGGGTTTCCCTCTCTTTTTGATACTTCAGTGCATCCTGCATCAAACCATTGGCCATTTTCAAATTAGTGTTTCCAGTTTGATTTCTTCCACTCTGGAAAGACTGGGCTGCACTTCTAAGTTCAGAAGTTGCATTTAATTTCGCATCTATTTCTAAAACTGCCAGCTCTATATACTGGATGAAAACATTTTCCTTTGAGTTCTGGGCATAAATTAGTGCTTCTGAAGCAGAAGATCGGGCCATATTAAATTCATTGGTGGCTTGATTTGAATTTTCAATAGCACCATCCATATTAAAATTATTCAAATCCTGCGCTGCCTGGTTATAATGCCCATCCCCTTTTTTTAAATGGTCATTAATCTGGGGTATTAACTCCTCAATATTACTTACATCAGATTGTATGCAACCAAAAATGAAAGTAATCAATATAAGGGTTATAAAGACAGTTAATTTGCTTTTCATTTTCCCACTTAATTTATTCTTCTATTTTTTTAATGGCTGGTTTATTATAGAAAATAATAATTTTTATTTAATTATTCCATACTATCAGGGCAGAGTTTTCTATTTACCATTATACACTATTAATTTCTATTAAGATATATAAATGGTGAGATGATGAAAGGCCCTATAAAATAATTTCAGAAAAATTTAATAAAAAATTAAAAGATCAAAAAAGAGGGTTTTTATATTATTTTAGTTCATTATGCAGATTGTATTAAAAAAAGAAAAAAAATTATATCAGGGGTTTCATTAATTCAATCTCAGGCATGCCACAATCCATGAATATTACAGTATTCTCTGACTTTCAAAGTTGAATCTTCCGGAATATCCAAATTGAATTCTACTTCAGGAGCATCTCCAGGTTCTAAGAATTCACGGTAGGCTTTTCCATCAATAATTAATTCCACCCACTCAATATAATGATTTTCTTCCATAGGGTGCGGTACTTCTCCTATCTTTACTTTAATCCCCTTTTTGGTTTTTTCAATGATAGGTATGTGTTTTTCAGGACCTACATCAGTTTGTCTTTCAATTAATTGTTCCATAGGCTGCCCACAGCATATCAATTCACCCACACCGCCATGAACCATTTCTACTATATTGCCGCATACATTACAACGATATATTTCTTTTATTTTGGTCATTTACTATCCTTCTAACTTGTTTAATTAATATTCTTCACAAAGAATTTCAAAGTATTTGGTAGGATGATCACAGGAAGGACATTCTTCTGGGGGAGTAGTACCCTGGTGGGTATAGGCACATTTTTGACATATCCAGGTTACTTCTTCGGTTTTTTCAAAAGCAGTGCCAGATTCCACTATCTCCAGTAATCTTATATATCTGGCTTCGTGATGTTCTTCTGCTTTGGATATGGATCTTAAACGTTTAGCAATATCTTTATATCCTTCTTCTTCTGCTACTTTTGCAAATTCTGGATACATTTCTGTATTTTCATAATGCTCGCCTGCAATAGCGGATTTAAGGTTTTCAACAGTAGTCCCTAATGTGGTTGGTGCTTCTGCTTCCACAATTATGGAATCTATGGGTTTTCCTGATTCTTTTTTAAGCTCATTTATTAAACGGAACAACCATTTGGCATGTTCTCGTTCATTATCCGCAGTACTGAGAAATAGTTCAGAAATTTGAGGGAATCCTTCTTTTTTAGCAGTTTTAGAATAAAAGGTATATCTATTTCTAGCTTGGCTTTCTCCAATAAAGGCTTTGGTTAAGTTTTCCAGGGTTTTTTCCATATTACCACCTACAAATTTATTCATTAATAATAATTATATGGCCCCTATAATGTATTTAATTTATGGTTTTATTTGAGTATTATTTATAAGAAAATAAAAAAAATGACTTTTTTTATAATATAAAGACTATAATAGCCTACTTTCTTTATTAAAGTTTTAATTTTTATTATTTCGTGATAAGGCATTTAATTAATTATATTTTGTAAAAATTTCATTAATTATTATCCCTTCCCCTTAACTTTGGTGGGTTGAATTTAAAGAGCTGGGCATTTAAGGCAACAATAACCGTACTCAGAGACATTAAAATAGCACCCATTGCAGGGCTAAGTAATATACCCTGGTAATAAAGCACTCCTGCTGCCAGGGGTATGGCAAATGCATTGTATCCACTGGCCCACAGGAGGTTTTCCCACATCTTACGATAGGTGGCAGAAGAAAGTTCTAAAAGGGCCACCACATCTAATGGATTACTCCTTACCAGAATAATATCTGCAGTTTCCATGGCCACATCTGTACCTGCTCCAATGGCTATTCCCACATCTGACTGGGCCAGTGCCGGGGCATCGTTAACTCCATCTCCCGTCATGGCCACTTTAAAGCCCCTATCTTGAATTTCTTTGACTTTTTCTGCTTTTTCTTTAGGAAGGACCTGGTAGAAGTATTCATCTAATTTTAATTCATCAGAAACCCATCGAGCCACACCTTCGGTATCACCAGTGAGCATTATGCACTTTATTCCTTTGTTTTGAAGTTGCTTTATGGCTTCCGCGGATTCTTCTCTAATAACATCTGCCAGGGCGATGCAACCTGCCAGTTCGTCATCAATTAATATGAAAACCACAGTTTTTCCCTGAGAAAAAAGATTTAAGACCTGTTTATCTTCTGGTTCTATTCCTCTTTCTTTAATAAAGCCGGGACTAACTACTTCTATTTTTTTTGAATCCACCATCCCTGAAATTCCTTTTCCAGGATGTGATTCAAATTCTTCTACCTGAAAAGTTTCTTCCACTGCAGATACAATACCTTGAGCTATGGGATGTTCTGATTTAGATTCTACAGAAGCAGCATACTTTAAAAGATATCCTTCATCGTATTCACTGTTAAGTGAATAAATATCACTTACTCCCAGTTCTCCCCGGGTTAGAGTACCGGTTTTATCAAATATGACCGCATCAATGTCCCTGGAATCTTCAAAATTGCTTCTATTTTTAATTAAAAATCCATTTTTGGCAGATATTGATGTAGAAACGGCTATTACCAGAGGTATGGCTAATCCCAGGGCATGAGGGCAGGCAGTTACCATTACGGTCACGGTTCGTTCTAAAGAAAAGGCAAAATTCATATTAAAAATACCAAACCAGACAAGGATAGTAATGGCTCCGGATCCTAACGCGATAATGGTAAGCCATAAACCTGCCCGGTCAGTTAAATCTTGAGTATGTGATTTTCTTTCCTGGGCCTGATTAACCAGATCAATAACCTGAGACAAAAAAGAATCTTTACCAGTTTTTTCTATTTCAATGGTAATAGAACCTTCACCATTTATGGATCCGCCAATAACTTCATCACCAACTGTTTTATCTAAAGGAGTAGACTCTCCAGTCAGTAAAGCCTCATTTATGAAACTTTTACCTGCTATAATTTTTCCATCAGCAGGAATTTTTTCACCAGGCTTAACCAGTACTTTATCATTAATCTGGAGAGACTTTAGAGGCACATTCTTTATTTTTCCATCATCAGTTAATAGGTGGGCTTTTTTTGGTAATAGTTTCGCTAATTTCTCCAGGGCTTTAGATGCGCCCTGGATAGATCTCATCTCAATCCAGTGACCCAGGAGCATGATATCTATAAGTATTACCAGTTCTGGAAATAGTTCCATGCCGGGAAGCCCAAAAATAACCGCGGTACTGTAAGCATAGGAGACAATTATTGCTACGGCTATCAGGGTCATCATCCCTGGTCTTTTATTTTTTGATTCTTTAACAAAACCTTTGATGAAAGGATAACCACCGTAAACAAATACTAAAGAGGCTAAAATGAAAAAAACATATTCATCGCCAGGAAAACTAATAAAATCCCGTATACCTATTGCTTCCTGGATCATGGGGGATAATAAAAATACAGGAAATGTCAGTATCACCGATACCAAGAATCTTTTCTTATAATCCTCCATCATATGTCCGTGATGAGACTTATGTTTTAATGTAGATTCTTCTGATGGAACATGATCGACGCCATGGTTATGGCTGGAATCTTTTTGTTTTTCCACTGATTTTTTCTTTTTTTCTTTTTGGGGCTGGTGTGTGGGGGTTTTTTCATGTTGGTGGGGGCTGTGATGTTTTTCATGAGGCTTTTTATTTTTTTCAGGTTCATTATTATCAGATCTCATTTAAAACCTCCTTATTTCATTTTTGATGCGTTTTTAATCGGGAACAATCAGGATACAGTTTTAGGATTTATAAAACTTAATAATTCACCTATTTTAGTTGTTGGATCTTTACAGTCTTTATCTGAACATAGATAAGCAGTGCATTGATTTTCAATGGGTTTTTTTGCCTGGAAAGAGTCTTGAACTTCAAAAGGCCATTTATCTTCTAAATCCTCTTCTTTTAAAACCATAGTAATGTTAGGCAGGAAATAATTATTCAGCATCTGGCTTATTTTTTCAGAATTCTTATTACCAGGAGGACAGGCAATTACCAATTCCCAGTAAGGTCCCCATTCAAAATCCAGGGCATTTATAAAGTGGGTGTGCCCCAGGGGTGATCTATTTATTTTAGATGAAAAATAAATCAGGCAATCCCTGGCAATCTCCTTCAATCGGGCATTTTCACTTAAAAGACTCATCTTTAACAGGTTAAGTGTTTGAACCGAGTTTCCAGAGGGTATGGCACTATCATAACTTTCTTTTTTTCGTAATAGGACCTTTTCTCCATCCTCAGGTGTAAAATAAAAGCCTCCCTCACTTTTATCTAAAAATTGATCCAACAACGCCTGATTTAATTCAAAAGCTTTAGAAAGGTATTCAACTTTGAAACTGGCCTGATAAAGCTCTAGAAGTCCCCAGATAAGGAAGGCATAGTCATCTAGATATCCATTTATAGCTCCTTCTCCTTCTCGATAGCGATGCATCAATCTTTGATTAGAATACAGTTTCTTAAAAATAAAATCCACTGCTTTTTCAGCAGCTTTCAAGTATCTTTCTTCCTTAAATACCTGCGCACCCCGGGAAAGGGCCGCTATCATAAGACCATTCCAGTCGGTGAGTATTTTATCGTCTTTATGGGGATGTATTCGGGTTTTCCTAAACTGGAATAACTTTTTACGTGACTCTTCTATTTTTTCTTCCAGTTTTCTTAGACTTATTTGTTTTTCTTTAGAAATCTCTTCTAAAGAATTTTTCAAAAATAAAATATTTTTCCCCGTTTTTTCCCCGGTGGATTCTTCTGCAAAGTTTCCTTCTTTTTTCACCTGGAAAATATCACATATAAATTCAGAACTATCCCCTAAAATAACATCAATTTCTTCTTTACTCCACACATAAAACTTACCCTCAACTCCTTCACTATCCGCGTCTTCAGCTGAGTAAAAACCACCCTCTGGAGATTTTAAATCTCTTAAAACATATTCAAATATTTCCTTTGCAGTTTTAGCATATTTTTCCTCCCCACTAATTTGAAAAGATTCCATATAGGCCATGGAAATTAAGGCCTGGTCATAAAGCATTTTCTCAAAATGAGGTACCAGCCATTCAGGATCCACTGCATAACGGTGAAAACCAAATCCCACCTGGTCATAAATACCTCCCTGCTGCATCCGATCCAGGGTTTTTTTTACCATCTCCCAGGAATAAGTGATGGAGCTTCTCTTCCAGTATCTCAGTAAAAAGTAAAGGTTATGGGGGGTGGGGAACTTTTGTATCATCCCGAAACCTCCATGGACATCATCGAAGGAATCTTTTAAGGCATTATAAGCATTATCTAAAAGGTCTGTATTCAGATCCTCTTTATTTTCAACCACTGATATCTTTTCTAGTAAATTTACTATCTTATCTGCCGATTCAAGTGCCTCTTGAGGGTTATTTCTCCATAACTCATCCACTTTCAAAATAATGTCTTTTAGCCCTGCACTTCCGTAACGACTTTCTTTAGGAAAATAAGTTCCTGAAAAAAATGGCTTCTTATCAGGGGTCATTATAATAGTTAAAGGCCATCCTCCACTACCGGTCATCATTTGGCAAACATTCATGTAGGTATTATCAATATCTGGCCTTTCTTCACGGTCTACTTTTACCGGTACAAATACCCGGTTTATCAATTCACCTATTTCCTGATCTTCAAAGGATTCATGGGCCATGACATGACACCAGTGGCAGGTTGAATAACCAATAGATAAAAAAACAGGTTTATTATCATTTTTAGCTTTTGAAAACGTATCTTCGGTCCATGGATGCCAGTCTACAGGGTTATGGGCATGCTGGAGTAAATAGGGGCTTTTCTCATTAATCAGATGGTTTTCAAATTTTTTTTCCTTATCCCGGGAGACCATTTAAATTCCTCATTTAATCAAATATTCCCTCAGGGATTAGACCTACCCTGAGCGAAATTTATTTAAATTGATTATTATTATGAATTTAATATAAGGTAAATTTTTCTTTAGTAAGATAAGGTGATAATGTTGTATTTATTTATTAACCCTTATTAATTGCTTTTTTATAAAGGCAGGTTCTTAATTAGCATTAAAAAAAGATTTCCAATCTTAAATTAATAGCATAAATTTTTATTTAAAAAATAATAAAATCTAAAAAAAAGTCTTTATAATAAAATTGATTAGTAAATATATGAGTGGATTTATATTTTTATAATAAATACTCTAATGAACATATTTATCCCCTTATAAAATACATTTAAAGATATAAAAGGTGTAGTTATGAGTCTCATAATAACTTATATTGGTGCCCAGGGCTGTGTTATGGCTGGAGATAAACGCAGGATAGCTTTTTTTGGAGATAAATCCAATCGTGAAATATTAGAAGATGAATTATATTCCGGTAAGATTGAAAATGAATCTCAATTAAAAAAAAGAGCCAGTGAACTGGAAATAACCTTGAAACTTACTGATGATGCGGTAAAATTGCGTAGTCTGGGTAAGGTGGGGGTGGGGGAAGTAAGTTCAAAAAGCTCCTTTGAAACCAAAAGGCGACGAATATACGCCACTACCAATGGTTTTCAGATAATAGAATTAACTGGTTCTAATATCACTAAAATGGATAAGGGAGAAAGTTCCATAATTGTATTTGGCAATAAATTCACCAAGGAATCAGCATCTAATATTTTAAAAAAGCACTGGAAATCCAAAACTACTTTAAAGGAAATTGAAACTATTTTCCAAAAAGTAATGGAGGAGGTTGCTCAAAAAACACCTTCGGTAGGTAGTTCTTGTGATCTATTCATAAAAACGCCGGCTTTAGATAAGAAAGAGTCACAAGAGATACTCCGTGAGACTGTGGTCCGTGATGTAAAATTACTACAAAAATGGAGACAAAAACTCAAAAAAGACCTTCTGGAAAAAGCAGAAGCCATTAACCTGGCTTCCCGGATACTTACTCAAGGAGAAGTGGGTCGGGTCGTTACTGTAGATGAAGATAGGTTGGAAATAGTATTAGGAAAGGATGTTCAGGCATTTGATATCAACTGGAGGCAGCTGGCCAAACCAGGGGATAAGGTTATGATGTTCTTCACTGGAGAGGGGGATATTTTAGAAGGAGACCTGGTGGTGATTGAAAATGAAAGCCTGTGCTTGAAGCGAAACCAATCTCCTCTTCGATGTGATATAATATTATGTAAATCCGATTAATAAATAGGATTTAAATCCATAATTCATATATAAAAAAAATCAGGTGATAATATGGACTTAACTTTTTTAGGAAGTGGTGGTGGACGGTTTCGCCACCATTACCCAGAAGAGGATGACTGGTGGATTTAGAATCGATGGAATTTCTGGGAAAAATTTACATGTGGATCCGGGTCCCGGGGCACTGGTTAGAAGCTATCAGTTTGGTTTGAATCCTTTAAAATTAGACGGGATTTTAATATCTCACTCCCACACCGATCATTATGGTGATGGGGAGGTCATGATTGAAGCTTTAACCAGAGGTATGACCCGTAACCGTGGTGTAGTTATTGGAAGTAGAAGTGTTATAAAGGGATATAAACACTGGGGTCCATGTATCTCTAGCTATCACCTTGGAAAATCTAAAGTAATGACCATGGAACCATATAATGTAACTAAACTTGATAAAATTAGTATTAAAGCAACTCCAACCATCCATGGTGATCCTACTACTCTGGGATTCCAATTCCAGCATAAGGACATAACCATATCCTATACTTCTGATACAGAGTACTTTGAGAAATTATCAAAATCTCATCAGGGGGCGGATATATTAATAGCAAGTGTTATAAGACCACATAATGAACATATCCCTGGGCATATGTGCAGTGATGATTTTGCCCTGTTAGTGGAGGAAGTATCCCCTCGCCTGGGTATTATGACTCACCTGGGGATGAAAATGATTTTAAATGATCCCGAAGGTGAAGCTCTAAGAATAAAAAAACAAACTGGTATTCCAGTTTTAGCCGCCCGGGATGGAATGAAAATTAATTTAGATGAAATTATGAGTAATCAGCAGTCTCTGGATGATTACTGATAATATTTTTGCCTCGATAGCTTAGCCGGTATAGCGCGGGATTCGTAATCCCGAGGTCGCGGGTTCAATTCCCGCTCGAGGCTTATTTTTATTTTTAAACTTTTTAATCAATTAACTGACTTCAATTCAATCACATGTATCTGGGGCTTTGCAAAAAATCTTATAGGTAATATTACAGTACCTAAACCATTACTAACTATCATGGTGCTTTTATTTTCTTCAATTACTCCTGTAATGTACTTTTGTCCATATATGGTGCGCATAACCGGTGCCCATAAACCAAAAAAGGTGACCTGTCCTCCGTGGGTATGCCCTGCAAGAACCAGATCCACCATGGAGTGATCCAGCTCTGGAAAATAGTCAGGATTATGACTTAATAAAATAACAAAGTCTTCTGCAGCAGCATCACCCAGAGCCCGGTCTATTAATTGCTGACCATTATTGAAGTCTCCTACCCCTGCAACACGGATACGTGAATCATTTATTTGGATCCATTCACCAGTATTACCAATATAATTGAGGGATGATTCATCAAATGTTTTTAAAGTTAAATACTGGGGATCATTATTACCTAAAACCCCATAAACTCCCATAGGAGCACTTAACTTTTCCATAGAGTCAAAAACTGGGGAAACATACTCATATTCCCGGTCAATATAATCTCCTCCCAGTAAAATGAGGTCGGGTTCCAGGCTATTAACTTTTTCTACCACCCCATCCACTCTTTCTGGGGAGAAATCGGGACCAGCATGGATATCCGTTATAAATACTATTCTTTTACCATCAAATTCAGGGGGGATGTCCCTGGATTCAATAACCACTTCTTTAGTTTCCACCCAGTAAGTTTCGGTGTACAGGTAAGATAATAGGACCCCTAAAAATAAGAGAATTAAAATTAATTTGCTTTTTTTCATTTTTTTCCCTGATTTAATTTATACCGGGTAATTTTAATAGGACATATTAATTGTTGCCTAACTTATAAGTCTATCTACGCTATCTTTAGATCTATTTTATTAAAATATTATGCCCCATAAAATTAGAAATTATTTTATTAACATTAACTCTTAAATAACCATTGCTTCTTAAATATTTTAATCAGGGTAAAAAAATGAAAGGAAATTATAGAAAAGATATAAAAAAAGGCTCTATGGTGGATATTGTACTTAAAAAAGATCAAAGATCAGGTAAAACTACCAGGGGTATTGTTAAAGATTTATTAACACGCTCTGCGTTCCACCCTCATGGTATTAAGGTCAGGCTTGAAGATGGACAGGTGGGAAGGGTTAAAGAAGTAATAAATGATTTAAATTAGTTTAAATATTTAAATGCATTTTTGATAATTCTTCTTCAACACGTGGTTTAAAATGAATTTTATAGACTCTATAAAAATCATTATGATATAGACTACCATGGCCAGGATTAATGCCAGTAAAACGCCCCAGGTATATATTTCCTGGCTAAATGAGAAGGGGAATACCTGATAAAAAGCACTGGCCACCAGTAATCCTAAAACATTCAATATTATTTTTAAAAGATTATGTAGCCAGCCACGGTAATAGGCCAGGAATATTATATTGGCCCCAATGGTACTCAGGATTAAAACATTCAGAATATCCAGTACCTGACTAAATTCAGAGGTAATGAATGAAATATTCCAGTTTAGTAGATTATTGGCAATATACCATATGATTATATTTACTATAATGGCCACTACAAAATCTGTTTTTTTTTCTTCTTTATCTCTGAATATATTTTTAAAGAAATTTTCTACATTTTTATCCGGTGATTCGGGCAATTAAACTTCCCCCATGCTATGTTAATTTAAATCAGTCTTCTTCTTCCAGGAGATGACAGATTCCCGCCACTCGAGAAACATCAAGTATAAATGCTATTCCTTTTCCTGGTGTTTCCAGTTTACCCTCTTCTACCACGGATTCAAATACCATATTAACCAGTGCATCTTTAATCAATATCATCACCACTTCTTTTTCCGGCTCAATTGGCATCCCTAAAAATTTTCCGTGCTCATGAATGCTGGTACCACGACCAAAATAGATGGTACCCCCTTCTGCCCCTGCTTTACGGGCAATCTTCATGATGTAACTTCCACGTCCGGCTTCCACAATAGCGTATATTAGTTTAAATCCAGAACAAGTACTCATAATATTTCCTCCTTTAAAATAGTTTTATTCATCTTTTTCCCTCTTTTTTAAAATAATTCCTAAAACCAGAATGAATATTATGGGAAACATGGCCACCAGACCCACCGTACCCAGGCCCAGTAGTCCAGAATCCTCCCCCTTCAATCCAATGGCAATGCTGGTCATAATAGGCAGGGCAAAGGTAACTACCATTGGTCCGGTGGCCACTGCCCCGGAATCAAAGGCAATAGGGATGAAGTCTTTAGGTGTAAAAATAACCAGGCACAATATCAGCACATACCCGGGGATTAGAATCAGGGCCAGAGGAATCTCCAGATAAATCCTCAAAGCCGAAAAAAATAGGGCGAAACCCACACCCAGGGCGATACTTAATATCATCAGATTTTTTCTAAGATATCCCGATGAAACTTTCTCTACTTCGTAAACAAATACATTAACAGCAGGTTCGGCTAAAATAGAAAATATTCCCACAATAAAAGTAAATATAATTACCCATGCATAATTAACTCCAGATAGATAATTTCCAATCAGAGTACCCATAGGTATCAAACTGAGCTTCGCTCCCCAGAAAAAGAAGAAAAACCCAATTATGGTCATAAAGACTCCAGATAATAGTTCCATTATATTTTGGGGAATTTTTCTTAAAATTAAAACCTGAAAAATGAAAAACAGTATCAATACCGGTAATATGGCCTCTACCACTTCTTTAAAAATTTCCAGAGCACCCAGAGGATCCATTAAATCCCCCCTCTAATTAAGCTCCAGATTAATATGGCCAGTACCGGACCAATTGATCCAATAGCCATAATTCCAAAACCAGATTCTAACCTATCCCTTCCACCTAATACTGAAGCAATACCTACACCTATAGCGATAAGGAAGGGCACGGTCATGGGTCCGGTGGTCACAGCCCCCAGATCAAAGGCTTTGGCTATGAATTCATCTGCTGTTAATATGGAGAGGACTATGGCAGCACCATAACCTGGTATCAGAATGTATATCATGGGGAAATCTACCATGCTCCTTAAGATAGCCAGGGTGGTAAAAAAACCCAGACCCAGGGCAGTTACATAGATTAATTCATTTTGACTTATATTCAGAAGTGTTATCTGAGTTATTTGAAAGGCTACCAGCCTTACATCTGGCTCGGCCAGGGTCAGGGTCAGACCTAATAGAAAACCAAATAGCATTATCATAATGAATGCTCTTTTTTCTATAAAAGAAGATCCCATATTCTCTCCTAAAGGAAGTAATCCTCTTTTAGCCCCCTGTACAAAAAGAGTAAATCCTAAAATAGTTGATAAAAGTCCCATAGCCACCTGCAAAAATTCCATCCAGGGCATCTTAATTAAAAACACCTGGAAAATTAAAATCAAGATTATTGCCGGTGAAAGGGAGCGTAATGTTGCTTTAAATTCTCTTTTTAAATCTTCAAGATACATTTTTCCTCCCTTTTTAAATACCTATCTTTATTTATAAGTTATATTGCTAATTTAGAGGATATTACTCTTCCCTTAGTTTATTTTTATAAAAAATATTATTATTAAAATGTTTCTAACCGGGTGGGATGTATATATCCACTTCTTATCATATGATCAGTTAAAACCATGGCCACTGCAGATTCAGCCACAGGAACCATACGGGGGCAGATACAGGGATCATGTCTTCCTTTAATTTCAATTTCAGTTTCTTCTTTTTTATCCAGATTAACTGTTTTCTGTACCATAGATATGGAAGGAGTGGGTTTAACTGCCATGCGCATTATAATGGGCATTCCACTGGACATCCCTCCAAGTATACCTCCGGAGGTATTGGTGGTGGTTTTAACTTCATCCCTTTCCATATAAAACTCGTCATTAATGGCTGAAGCAGTATATTCTGCTACTTTAAATCCGAATCCTATTTCCACACCTTTCACTGATCCTATGTTCATTAATGCCCGGGATAAGTCACCATCCAGTTTATCAAAAACCGGCTCACCTAAACCGGCAGGAACTCCCTGGGCAATAATTTCCACCACACCCCCCAGGGAATCTCCTTTTGATTTAGAATCAAGTATGGCTTTTTCCATTTTCAGGGCTGCCTGGGAATCAGCACATCTAACGGGATTCAGGCTAGAATATTCTTCAATTAAATTTAAATTCACGGTATGGGCTTTAACATTACCTACCTGTGTTACATGGGCCACCACTTTAATACTCAATTTATCCAGCAGTTTTTTAGCAATACTTCCACCAATAACATGACCGATAGTATTACGGCCACTCCCCCTACCTCCTCCCCGGTAGTCATAATGGCCATAGCGACTTATCCAGCAGTAATCACCATGCCCGGGACGAGGCTTGTTTTTGAGATTTTCATAGGCAGATGAATCTGCATCCTTATTATATACCACCGCGGCAATAGGAGTTCCATCGGTCAGGCCTTCAAATACCCCGGATAAAATTTCCAACTGATCCTTTTCAGCTCGTGGGGTGCTTAAATGACTGCTACCCGGTCTTCTTTTATTTAATTCTACCTGTATATCTTCTTTACTTAATTCCAGCCCTGCCGGGCATCCATCAACCACAGCACCTAAAGCTCTACCGTGGCTGGATCCAAAGGTGGTCACGGCGAACATTTTACCGGTGGTGTTTCCTGCCATTTTTAATACTCCCATTTAATTTTATAGTCCATTTAAAGTAGTTTAAAGTAAATCAATTAACTTTATTTGATTATAAATTCAAATAATCCATAATTCTTATATATCCATCATTATTATTAAAATTATAAAGTCTGATTCCCATGCTGGAGATGATATTTTTCTTAAATGGTAATTTTTATCTTTGCCCAATTTTCTAGAAAACTGGAAAATAATTCTATCACTTGATGTTTTTGGTGGTAACCGGATTAATAGTCGGATTATTATTTTTACCAGACTTGATTTCCAGGATTCATTCTTTTACATGCTTATCGTGGCGGAACTGGTCCTGGTACTGATTTTATTTTCAGATGCCTCCCAATTGGACTTTCTTATACTATAAAATAATATGATTTGACTCTAAGGCACTGGGAGCAGAATACCTCTCAATTTTTATGCACGCTGAATTAATAAGAACCAGAATAAGTGAATTTACGATGAGTGATAACTTATGAAAGATTTGAAAATAGCCAATTCTTTTATCTTAATGGATATCTATGAAAGATTACTCTCTTTATATGGGCCCCAGGGCTGGTGGCCATTTATAAATTATGAAGGTTTCCCTCCCACCAAAACCGGTTCTATGCAGGGGTATCATCCTGGTAATTATGATCTTCCTGAAAATAATAAACAGATTTACGAGATTATGTTAGGGGCTATTCTGGTTCAGAATACTAACTGGAAATTAGCTGAACAGGCTTTATTAAAATTAAATGATAAAACAGGTATTGATCCTGAAAAAATACTTCAATTAAGTGATAGTGATTTGAAAGAGACCATAAGATGTGCTGGATTTTTTAATCAGAAGGCAAATTATCTAAGAAATATAACGGAATTTTTTATAAAATTAGAAGGACGCACTCCCCAAAGAAAAGAAATCTTAGCTATAAAAGGGGTGGGGGAGGAAACCGCAGATTCTATTTTATTATATGCTTACCATAAACCTGAATTTGTGGTGGACGCATATACCCGACGTATATTTCATCATCTGGACTTTATTAATCAAAAAGCAAAATATAAGCAAGTTAAAGAACTATTTGAATTAAATTTACCTGAAGATGTGCCTCTTTTCCAGGAATACCATGCACTTATTGTGGAACATGCTAAAAGGCACTACATTAAAAAACCATATAACGATGAAGCCCTCCAGGAGTTCAAGATAAATAAATAGAATTTATAATTAATCACCATGGAATCTACTGTAAAAGAGTTTTTTTATGCGTTTCAGGGATTTTGTTATATTTATGGATAATATATTGGATTGGGGTATTTTTTAATCCATTTAAAGTGTAAATAATAATATATTAATCCTTTTCAGTTTTATTCAGTTTTTTTATCCAGTTTAAGATTCTAGGGCATCCCCTGGTCCAGGGATGGATTTATATTTCCGGCATCATACACTACTTCCCGGGTAACTTATCAGGGGGTTTCATTTTTTTGAAATATTAAAAACTTCTTAGGGAAAATACCCTTTATCCATGGGGATGGTTAATAGGAGGCTGAAGGGATAATTAACCAGAAAATTGATCTCTTTGATGTAGAATTAAATCCGCATTCATTCTCTCAGGGATGGTCTTTGTGTTAAAAAACTATTACCTTTTTAATAGATTCCTCCTGAATTTTCTAATTAACTTTTTATCGGTTACATGGTTTCTGCAATCTTTCCAGAAAATGTGGCATATTTTCCTGATTAAAAATATAAATTTCTTTAATCAGGATTATCATACTTAAATGAAAAAATATATTAATGAGAATGTATAATATTTTATTACACTTATGTAATAATATAATATTGAGGTGATAAAATTAAGAAAATTTCAAATAAAGTATCTTTAACACTTGGATTGGTCATGTCTCCTTTAATAGCTTTAGAATTTATTATGAATGACCAAATTCTATTACTATATTCTCACTGCTACTTGTAGCAGTATTTGTATTAGATGCTTTCTTAGACCATAAAACTGCAATTTTGTACATGCTATTTGGAGCCGTAGTTATTGTACTGGCCATAATATGGGTCATAACCCAAATACCACCTTCAACAATTATTGATGTGACATTCATGGTTTACTGTGCAGTAATATCTTTAATGTTGGGAACAGCAGTACATTCAGGAATTTTACCTGAAAAAGTCTTAAAAGTATAAAATCTATAAATTAAGGAATCATATTGAATATTAATGATTCCCTTTTTATTTTATTTTTTCATATACTCTAAGTAGATTATTTTAGCAGGATATTATGACAGAGTTTTATTTCTTATTACAGACTATCTATCATTTTTATAATATAAAAAATCAGGGAATGGAGTTTATATTAAAATAAAAAATTAAACACGTCTTAAAAGCTTGTTCTGGTTATTAAAACAATCTTATTGAAAAATTAATATATACGGATAATTGTACTTATTTAAATAGGAAACACATTGATAAAAACACTATAATCTACACCCCTTTAATAATATAAACCATAGATGATCTCATTAATAGATTTAAAGCCTTAATCGGGAGTAGAAATAACTCTCAAATAGTAAAACATTTTATAAAATCCTTAAAATTAATTTATAATAAAAAAGATAAATTAAAAAAATCAATACTATTACAAAAATATTAATTCTTTTATAAAACCCTTTAAAAGGAGAAAATGTAGATGCCCCTTAATTTTTCAGATATCAGTGTTTTAATTATTAAATTAACATTCAAATCCCGCTTTAAACTGTCAAAACTCTGCAAAAAATTACCTCCTCTGGCCCGGGCAGCTGATATTTTATTTTTTCAGGGTGACGATATTTTGGTAATTCCCCGGGATAATACCCTTAATAAACAATACACCGCAGTGGAAATAAATCAGGATATTCAGATCCCCCAGAAAGAAACAATACTACCCAGCCAAGTATTAAAGGAAATAATACTAAAATCACGTTACCATGTTATTATGGATAAGTGCATTTGTCGTGTATCCACCAGTTGTGAGAATTATCCCCATGAACTGGGTTGTTTATTTTTAGGACGGGGAGCTCTAAAGATTTCTCCCAAATTAGGGAAAAGGGTTTCCACCAAACAAGCTATAGAACACGTGCAAAAATGCCAAAAGGCAGGTCTGGTCCATATTATTGGTAGAAATAAAATAGATAGTGTTTGGTTAAATACAGGGCCTAAAGAGGATCTTTTATCCATTTGCAATTGCTGTTCCTGTTGTTGTTTGTGGAAGATGACCCCGGAACTTCCAGATAATATTGCTAAAAGTATAGTCCCTATGAGGGGCATAGAGATTAAGTTCCAGGAAGAACTATGCAATGGCTGCGGTCAATGTTCCTCTTCGATCTGTTTTGTAGAAGCAATTACTTTAAAAAATGATAAGGCCATAAGAGACCCTGAAAAATGCAGGGGATGTGGTAGATGTGCTGAAATTTGTAATAGGGATGCTTTCCAGGTTGAAATAAAACCAGATGCAGTTAAAAATTCAATTGAGCATGTTCAGTCACTGGTAGATGTGGAGTCAGATTAAGATCAGGACATTACAAAGATATATAAAAATTTAAGGACTACTTTAATAATATTTAGTTAAATAATCCATATATTCAATCCTGTTTTCAAATATTAAAAATCGGATTAAGCTATTATTATTAAATTTTAGTAGAACAAAATCATTTAAATAAATTATAAGGTGATTAAATGGAATTTCCAATAACCAGGATGCGCCGACTTAGAAAAAATTCTCAAATAAGGGACATTTTACAGGAAACCCGTTTGGTGCCTGAAAACTTTATCTATCCTGTTTTTGTTAAAGAAGAGCTTAAAAAAGGCCAGGTAGAATTAATTGACACTATGCCTGGACAAAAACGTTACGCCATGGAGGATATGGTTGATGAGGCTAAAATTCTGGAAGAAAAAGGATTAAAATCAATATTATTATTTGGTCTGCCGGTTATAAAGGACGATTTTGGTTCTTCAGCTCATGATCCCCAGGGAATTGTACAAAAATCCATAAAACTTCTAAAAGAAGAAACCGATCTGGTGGTAATGACTGATGTTTGTCTTTGCCAGTACACCACCCAGGGCCACTGTGGGATTGTGGAAGATGGAAAAATACTTAATGATGAAACCCTGGAACATTTAGCTCAGATTGCTTTAAGTCATGCTGAAGCAGGGTCAGATGTGGTGGCTCCTTCTGATATGATGGATGGAAGAGTAGATGCCATAAGGGAAATGCTGGACCTTAATGGATTTGAAGATACCTTAATCATGTCCTATGCAGCTAAATATGCTTCTGCATTTTACGCTCCCTTCCGGGACGCCGTATGCTCAGGGCCCTGTTTTGGGGATAGAAAAACCTATCAGATGAATCCTTCCAATACCCGGGAAGCACTCCGGGAGGCGGAACTGGATTTAATGGAAGGTGCAGATATATTAATGATTAAACCGGCACTGGCCTACCTGGACATTATAAAAATGATTAAAGAAGAATTCAAAGTACCCACCGCTGCTTACAATGTAAGTGGAGAATATTCCATGCTCAAAGCAGGAATAGAAGCAGGATATCTCACCGAAGAAGCTGTATATGAGGCCTTACTTTCTATAAAACGTGCCGGGGCAGATCTAATTATATCTCATTTTGCACCTGAATTTTTGGAAATATTATAATAGAGGTTTAATAATGGATAGGGATTATATTGTCAAAGCTGCTCAGATAGCATCTGTTTTAGAAGTGAGTGGTCACCCAAAGCCGGGAAATGTTCACCGTAATCGTGATTTTCATGATATGGTATTTGAGGATTTTTTAATAAGTGGAGTGGTTATCGGGGATACCCTGAGAAAAGCAGCAAAAAAGGGTGAAAAATTCAGCCCCGGCTCTGACCTATCATCCCTGGGACTGGGGAAATTAATTTTAGAGGCAGTTCAGGAGACAAATAAATGGGTTTTGAATAATACCAATCTGGGTATTGTAATGCTTTTGGCCCCTATTTCTGCTGCAGCTGCCATGAGTGATAGTTTCCTCCAATTAAGGGAAAATATTCACCTGTTACTGATTAACACTACTCCTAAAGATGCTGTAAATTTATATAAAGCCATTCATCTGGCTGATGCAGGGGGAATGGGCGAAAGGGATGATCTGGATGTTACCCGGGAAGATTCCCATCAGGAATTGTTGGATAAAGATATTAACATGTTCCAGATACTGGAGATTTCTGCCCGGTGGGATTTACTGGCCAGGGAACTAACCACTAAAATGCCGGTTACCTTTGAATATGGATTTAGAGTTTTTAAAAAAATAAAAAAGTCTCACAATATAAACTCTGCCACGGTACAGACCTTTTTAACTATTTTGTCCCGTTTTCCAGATACCCTTATCTCCCGTAAATATGGAAGGGATATATCCCGGGGGGTTTCCTGTGAGGCCAAGGATATATTAGATAAGGGAGGAATATTAACCACAGAGGGCTGTCAGGAACTGGAAATTTTTGATGAGAAATTATTCCAGAATAAATACAATCCAGGTACTACCGCTGATTTAACAGCTTCATCTATAATGGTGGCATTGTTAGAGAATTATGATCATGAAAGCGGGATTAAAGATTAATATACACTTTATTATGGGAAGTGACTCTAATGAGCAAAGAAAATGCTAGGATCATCAATGAATTACATATTTACGAAAAAAAAGTTCTAAAAGCCCTGGAAAAATCCAGGCAATCACTCATCCCTGAGGATATAGTTCAATCTCAGAACCTGGATATTAAATCTGTTATGAGTGCAGCAGGGTCACTGGCTTCTAAAGGCCTGATTAAAGTTCAAAAAGATACCGATGAAATTTTAAGTTTATCCCCTGATGGAGAGACATTTGCCCAGGAGGGTCTGCCTGAGAGAAAACTCCTGGAAATTTTATATTTAAAGAAAAATATCCCTATGAAAGATATAGGTGATGAAACCGGATTAAATCCCAATGATGTTAAAATAGGAGTGGGCTGGTTAGTAAGGAAAAAATGGGCTAACATAGATCAAGGTGTTGTAAAAATCACCACCTGGGGTGAGGATTCTCATAGAACCCCTCAAATAGATGAAAAACTTCTCCATATACTTTTAGAAAAGGGTAAACTATCCTCCAGCAATATGGAAGAAGAACTAAAAAAAGGGCTTAAACTTCTAAAAAGCCGTAAAGGCTTAATTAATTTTGATAAAATTACTGACCATACTATTTCTATAACTAAAAAGGGCCAGAACCTTTTAGAAGAGGGTATAATAATTCGGGAAGAGGCCACCCAGCTTACTCACCACCATTTAAAAACAGGTAAATGGAAAAACCTCAATTACAGGGGTTATGATATACAGGCTGAGTACCCGGAGTTCTACCCTGGTAAAATGCATCCTTTAAGACGGATAATGGGGGAGATAAGGAATATATTTTTGAATATGGGGTTTACTGAATCCAGGGGGCCTATTCTAGAATCAGCATTCTGGAATTTCGATTGCCTTTTCCAGCCCCAGGACCATGCTGCCCGGGAAATGCAGGACACTTTTTATATTAAACATCCATCTACTTCCCGGCTGCCTGAAGAGGGGTTGGTGGATAAAGTGAAACAGGTTCATGAAGATGGTGCCCAGACCGGTTCTGAGGGTTGGTGCTACTATTGGGATAAAGATGTGGCCCGTCAATCAGTACTGCGTACCCATACCACCTGTGTTTCGGCACGATTTTTAAAAGAAAACCCTCCTCCTTTAAAGATGTTTTCAATAGGGCGGGTTTTCAGAAGGGAGACCATTACTTACAAGCATTTACCTGAGTTTAATCAGGTGGAGGGGATTGTGGCTGCAGATGAAGTTAACTTTAGAAATCTACTGGGAATATTAAAAGAATTTTATAAAAAACTGGGCTTTGAAGTGAGATTCCGCCCGGCTTACTTCCCCTACACCTATCTTTCCACCGAGTGCGAAATTTATCTGGAAGAAAAAGAAAGCTGGATAGAACTGGGTGGTGCGGGAATGTTCCGTCCGGAGGTTCTAGAACCATTAGGAGTTGAAACGCCTGTAGCGGCTTTTGGATTGGGTATAGAAAGATTAGCCATGATAGAATTGGGAATTAAAGATATAAGAATGCTTTATAAAAGTGATATAGGTTGGCTGCGAAATTTACCCCTTAAAAAGGGTATAAACCTGGATTGATTAAAAATTGTTGTAGAGGATTTATCAGGATTAAAATAAGTTTAATACTGTACCTGGTAGTATTCTCCATCATCCTTTTTTAATTTTCTTAAGATCTTTTTATTCTCTAAGGAAATAATTATATGATACATTCGGAAATTACTTACTTTCAAAGGACCATATAACAGATTGCCTTCTAATATATATCTGGAAATAATTCCCTGGGAGTTAGCTAATTTCCTTATAATTTCCAGGGCTTCTTTTTCTAATTGATTTAATTCAGCAGTTTTAACATCTTTCTGAGTATCAACCACTTTTATTTCATCATCCAGATAATTAGCCTTAATTTTACCATCATCTCCCCGTGAAACAAGACCTTTTTTTTCCAGATTATCTATAACCTCTTTGATTTCATGTTCAGATAAATCAAGATCCATCTTCAGTATATTTTCTGAAAGGCCCCCAGAATAATCCATCTGAAGATATTTAAGTTGGTTAAACACACTTTTTTCTTTCTTGGTAATGGTAATCATGGTTTTCCTGGAATATTTTTTTTATTAATTCAAGAAAAATTAAATGAAATTACTACTATATAATCCTTAATTATTTAGAACTGAAAAAAATAATAATTTAATATATTCAGGAGGGTACTAATAATTCAGCTGCTACCATCCTGCAAATATCTGTTTTAGTTATAACACCTACTGGCTTATTGTTTTCCATTACCAGCAAACCGGATATGTCTGCTCTTAACATTAAGTTGGCTGCATCCTCGATACCGTCATCAGCAGAAATGGTAATAACATCTTCTACCATGATTTCGGCTATTGTTACTTCTTCTGTTTCAGATGGTCCGGGTTTAATGGTTCCTAATACTCCAATTAAATCAGTATAAGATACCACTCCCAGGGCCTGGTCATTTTCATCCATAACAAATAACCTTCTGACCCCATGTTTGTACATTTTTTCAAAAGCCTCTAAAGGTAGGGTATAAGGACTTATAGTTATTACTTCGTGATTCATGGCTTCTTTAACCTTCATATTATTCCCTCGTATAATATAATTAATTTAGAATCCACTACCTTTATATTTTTATATTATAATTTAAGTTAATCTTTCCACTTACCTACGGCAAATTTTATATAGGGCTATGAACTTTTTATGATAAAGGTTGTACTTTTTATATTGATGTATTTTTACCAAAATACTTATTACTTAATTACTATATTATAATTATTAGTGTGCCATAATTTGATGATTTATATTATTTGGTTGTTCATGGCAGACAATATTGCTCTGGTAAAAAAGTATAAATATGATGTATTAGTATTAATATAATAACCGACGGGGGAACATTATGATGAGAATAAGCATGTCCTTACCTAAAAAATTGTTACATGAATTTGATGAAGTTTTAAAAGATAGGGGATATCAATCCCGATCTAAAGGAATACGCGACGCCCTTAAAGATTACATAGTCCGTTATCAATGGATGAATGAAATGGAAGGTGAAAGGATTGGTGTGGTTGCAGTAATCTTTGATCACCACTACACTGGTGTAATGGAAGACCTGGCTGATATTCAGCATGACTATCGAGAAGCCATCAATGCGGTGATGCATGTACATATGACTGATAAATACTGCCTGGAAGTAATTGTGGTCAGGGAAGATGTGGATAAAATACGCAACCTGACTGAAAAAATGATGAGACTCAAAGGGGTCGAACATGTAAGACTAACCAGTACTGCTACTGGAGAGCACATAGACCACGATTAATTAAAAATCATTCATGAAATTTTGGGCTACCCCCTATCATAATAATCTCCTGAAAGATCAGGAGAGGTTATCTGCTTTTTATGAAGCAATAAAAACCAAATCAAGGGGTGTAGTTTTTGATTTAGGTTCTGGAAGTGGGATAATGTCCTGCTTCGCAGCCCCATATTCTGATTTTATTTATTCTATAGAGATCCATACCCAATCGGCAGTATATGCTGCAGAAAACCTGAAGGCTTGGAAAAACATTAAAGTTATAAATTCTGATGTCACCTGTGTTAATTTCACCTGTAAAGCTGATGTAATTATATGTGAAATGCTGGATACGGCATTGATTGACGAAGAACAGGTCCCGGTATTGAATCATGCCTTAAAATACCTTAATTCTGGAGGGGTTGTTATTCCGGCCGGGGTATTAAATGGCGCGGAACTAGTCAGCATGGAAAACCCTCGACTGATTTATGAAGATCAAGTTAAAGTCGATTACACGGTGCTGGGTTCTCTGATAATTTATGATTCCCTATTTTTTAAGGAGAAAATTATAGAAGAAGTGGATGAGGATATTGATTTTCCTCTTAAAAAATCAGGAAAAATAAATGCAATAAAACTCACCACTTTCACCTTACTTAGTGAAGATTTAATATGTGGGCCTACTCCCATGTTGAATCCTCCACTTTTTATACCGCTGGATGAATTATATGCAAATAAAGGAGATAAAGTGACTGTAAATCTCGCTTACACCATGGGGGGTGGTTTAGATAGCATTCGAACAAAAATTAAAAATATTTCTTAAAAGCAGTAAAAAATTAGTAATTCTAACTATGGGCAATGAATTAAGAGGTGACGATGGGTTGGGGCCGTGTATTGCCCAAAAATTATCTCCCCTAATTGGAGATAGCCCATCTATCGTGGTAATGGACGGAGGAGCTGTACCAGAAAATTTTACCGGAGCAATCAGAAAGGAAAAACCCAGCCATATACTGATAATTGATGCCGTAGATATGGAAGAGTTGCCCGGGCATATCCGAATCATTAAAACAGAAGAAATTGCTAACTATAATATATCAACCCATGCCATGCCCCTTTCCTTTTTAATAAAATATATGCAATCTGATATGGATGTTGAAGTTATTATACTGGGTATACAACCGGGTAAAATGGAAATTGGTTCTAAAATTTCAAAAGAAGTTAAAAAAAGTATAGATACTATAATCGATTTTTTTAAATCTAACTATCCCCTGAATTGATTGTTTAGTGATCTGTCAATCAGATCCTTTTATAGAAAGTAATATTTTTTTACCAAAAAATAAAGGAATTAGATGGAAAACTAATCATATTGTGTATCCAGGTAATTTAGCTTATTGTGGTTGTAATAGTATTGCAATTCTGAAATATGGGATAATTCGTAATTAGCATAAGGACTATTCAAATAAGGGAACAGGGCTCCGGTAATGACATGATAATAGGCAGGCAGTCTACCGTATTCATGTATCAAGATGAGATAGTAAAGCGCAAAACCACATCCCTGGTTTATAATAGGACTTCCACTACGTACTGAACCATGATAAAAGAGGATTTTTTTACCCTCCTGTCCATTTTCTTTAGCTTTCTTATCTAAATATGCCAAAGCATCATCCAGATGTTCGAAGACTATACCATCCGACACGTAATTATACCGCTCATCAGATACACCGAATATAAATCCATCTATAACATCTCCCCAGTCCATATCTGGCTGATATCCTCTTTCTTTATCTATAACTCCCAGTTCAAGTATGTAAACGTCATCTTCATGATAATTGGGATAACCTGTGGTATGCCCTGCAACATGTACCACCAGCGCAGTATTGGATTCTTTTTTTTCAGTATAGCTGGCCACAAATTTTGAATGGGGATTGCCTTTGTACATGTCTGGGTTTTTAAGTTTTACAAATGCTGCTCTTCCAGCAGGCTCAAAATCACTCATAGACTGCGCTACGGCAACATAAGAACCAAATATTAGTATTATAACCAGTAGTATAATTTTTCCTTTCATAAAAAAATCCTCATGGATGATAAGTTCCAAATCTACCACGCAAGGGGTGGGGTTTAGGATTTATTTCCATCTAGTATATTAAAATTTTATTAGAATTTAATTCACTTTTTTACTTTGCCGTTTATTTATTTCTATATTTAAAGAATAAAGTTTAAAAGGATTAAAAGAATATTATGACTCTTGAAATAAATTAATTAAACCATTTTCATAATAAAATATATTTTCAACTAGTTATTATTTGTTTCGGATAGAACGAATATAAAAGAAAGTTAGCAACAAGAGATATCGATATCACCGAATTTAAGCAGGGAACTTTTTTTAAAGAAGATTTATAAACTATATTAATTACTAATAAAAATAAAACACAGTAATTAATAGCTATAATTCTAGGGATTAAAATAGATAATTGTGATATTTTTATTCTATTAATACTTAATTTAATCAGATATCATATTCTAATTTAAGTAACAGATTGTTTATGTATGATTTTAGTTTGATAAAATTTAATTATTGAAAGATATAATTTCAAAGTAATATAGATTTTTGGATAACCCTATTTTATAAGATACTAGCCGAGGATATAATGAAGATATTGTTTATTGGTGCGAGATTATTTGACGAAGTGGCATTTTATGCCCATGAAAAAGGGGTAGAAACTATTTTATCAGAATCAAGCCCGGATTCACCTAACTTAAATTTAGCCGATAAATATTTTCTGGTTCCTCGAGGAATGGATTATCCTCTGGAAATTGCAATTAAAGAAGATGTTGACGCGGTTGTACCTCTTATTGGGATTGACACTCCCCTCCTGGAAGTGGCACAGTTGAAAGAGAAACTGGAAAAAGAATATAATTTACCAGTAATTGCATCAGGATTATCAGCCACTGAAATTGCCATCAATAAATTAAAAACAAAGAAATTTTTAGTAGAAAATAACATAAACACTCCGGAATATAGAGAAATATCTCAGAAACAGTATTATCAAAATAATAATGTTCAAACAGGGATATCCTCTAAACTGGAATATCCTGCAGTTTTAAAACAAGCCACTGGCCAGGGTGGTTTGGGCATTAAGATAGCTCTTTCCCAGAAGGATGTTGATAACTACTTTAAGGAATATCAAAGTGCAATGGTGGAGCGATTTATTAAAGGTACTGAAATATCCATAGAAGTTTTAAGCTGGAATGGTAATTACATAGCCCTTACACCGGTAGATAAAGGAGAAACTACCCTGGAAGGTAAACATCCTTTAACTAAAATGAGGAGAGCACCAGCCCAACTTGAAAATCAGGATAATGAACAAGTAAGAATGCTGGCCCAGGATATAGTGCATAAGTTAGGAGCAAGTGGAACCATAGATGTTGATTTCATATTTGATCCATTAAAAGGAGAATTAAATGCTCTGGAAGTGAATACTCGCCCCAGCGGCACCCGTTATCTTACCTTAACTGCCACTTCTATTAATCCCTTACATCAACTGGTAAATATGGCCCTGGGTGAGTGGAATGTCAAAAAGGTTGAAGCCGACATGGAAAGCAATGCCGCCCTGGAAATGATTATACCTCCCCATCGCAAAGTAGAATTAAATGAAATTTTTAAAAAAGATCAAAAAAACCATTCCGTGATTGATCTATTTTCAAAGGAAAGGCCCTGGGTAGTTCATGGGCATGAAAAAGCTCAAAGAATAACTATAAAGGCTAAAAATAATAATGAAGCAATTAAAATTGCAAAAAAACTCAAAATAATGGAGTAGTGATTATTTGATTAATTATAATGGATTAATTACAACTTTAATACCTTTCATACTCGCTTTTTTACTAACTGCTTTTTTCACACCCTTCATTCGGCGGGTGATGAAGATGGCGGATATCACAGACAAGCCTATCATCTCGGAACACAGCCATAAGAAAGGAACCCCCATAATGGGTGGATTAGCTATCCTGTTAAGTGCTCTATTTGTTTTGAATGTTTATCATGAAATTCCCATCCTGGTTTTAACTGTGATTTTAATGGTAGTCTCCGGAATTGTAGGACTTTTTGATGACCTTATTGGCCTTAAAGTAAAAGAATTTCAGAAAGTGGTTAAAAACAAAGTTAATGAACCAGTTAAATTAGGAAGATTAATACTAAAACCAGGGGATGAAGTAAGAGTAGCAACTCCCCAGGCAAAAAAAGAGGTTCAAAATCTCCTAAATCAGAGTAAGCTTGAACTGATTCGTGAAATTCCCATTAAAAGTGAAATAAAGGAAAGTGAAAAAATATTCTCCCAAATCTTAATTGGAATATTTTTAATAGCTTCTGGTGCAGTTAGTTTCACTATATTTGGTATAAATCTTGGTTTAATTGTAATTCCAGTAGCAGTACTGGGTATAGTCGGTGCAATCAATGCTGTAAATCTTATTGATGGAATGGATGGTTTGGCTGCAGGTATTGTGGGAATCGCCTCTTTTTCATGCGCCATTTTTGCCTTAATCACAGGCAAGGCCGACGTAGCATTAACTTTCTTTGTTTTGTCTGGACTTTGCTTCGGGTTTTTGGTATATAACCGCACACCGGCTTCTATATTTATGGGCGACACCGGTGCTTTTGCTCTAGGTGGAGGGTTTGCGGTGGCAGCTATGCTGGGAGATATTATACCTTTTGCTGTGGTTTCTCTATTTGTACCTATACTTTCTGTAGTGATAAGTCTCCTGCACCGTATGAAAATTATTAAATTACCTGTGGAACCATTACACCATACTTTACATTACCGGGGATTCTCTGAAACCAAAATTGTAATCTTATACTGGTCTATTACTGCCATAGTATGTTTAATAGCCCTTACATTTACCCTGTATTCTTGAATCTCAAACTTTTTTAATAACATTTGAAAGGGAAGAAAATGAACCATCTTGAAACCTATTATCTGGCACGTGAGATTAAAGGAGAACTCAGTGGAGATAATAAAATCTTAAAAGGAGTTTTTAATCTTCTAAGCGATGCTAAAGAGGGCGATATTGTTATAAGGCACTGGGTGGATGAAAATGGAATTAAAATAGCTGCACAAAAGAAAGTGGGTTGTTTTATTACCCAAAACCCCAAAGGTAAAGTCCGGGAAATGGCCCTGAAACTGGGTTTAAATCTAATAATAGTGGATAAGATAGAACTGGCCAATGCCTTTGCTTTAAAATGGACTATTGAGAAATTTGCCCCGGACTCTAAGAAGGTGGCGATTACGGGAACCAATGGAAAATCAACCACCACCCATCTCATTTATCATATCTTAAAAGAAGGAGGATATAGTGTATTGACCAATACCGATTCTAAATCTGAATTCAACACCTTAATTGATCCCATGGTGGCTAAGAATATCTCCGATTTTTGCCAGATGCATCCCGGTGCTAAAATTGATTATCTGGTTATCGAGGTTTCTGAAGTTCAGGGCTGGTTTGACAAAGTTATGAAAGATCATGCCCTACTTATGACCCGGGCTATAAATCCCCAGGTAGTGGTTATTACCAATGTTGCCCTGGACCACATCGGCCTGGTAAATTCTCTGGATGAAGCGTTTGAAGAAATATCTGGGGGTATAAAGGCTCTGGATAAAGGTGTTGCTGTTTTAAATCACGAAGATGAGATGGTGGTTAGAATGCAGCAGCTTTTAAACTTTTCTGCTGAATCCTTTTTTTATGGAGAAGGTTCTGAACTTGAATTTAAGGATTCTGGTATTTTTTATAAGGGTGAACTCCTACTGGAAAAATCCCGGTTGCCTTTTACCAGCCCCCACTTTATTCAAAATACCTTAGCAGCCATTTCTGCTTGTATTTCATTAAATATTCCTTTAGAAATTATAAAAAAAGGAGTTTATACTTATAAACCTCTTAAACGAAGATTCTCTATTCTAAATTCATCTCCCACCATCATAGATGACTTTGCCCATAATCCTGATGGAATTAAAGCCACCACTAAAAGTGCATTGGAAATCACCTCAGGAAAGTTATGGGTGCTGTGTGCTATTAGAGGTTCCAGAGGTAAGGATATCAATTTAATCAATGCCCTGGCTTTATCTGAGACCATATCCCTTCTAAAAAAAAATAAAAAACAGGAGATGGAATTTGAAATCTATCTCACCAGCAGTAGTGATGTGGTAGATCACCTTAATCAGGTGGAGGATGAAGAAAAAGAAATCTTTTTCCAGACCCTGAATGATCATGATTTAAATTTTAAGTTCTTTGAGAATCTGGAAGAATCATTAAATGAAATTTTAAGGGCTGCCCATAAAAATGACACTATTCTGCTTATGGGAGCACAGGGAATGGATCCTGCCTCAGAAATTCTGGATGAATTATTATGATTTCTTGAAATATCATTATTATTAATTTATAACCTCACATTAGCTAAAATATTATATTTGCGAAAGGTTTTTATAGTTTAATAAAAATATAGTCTGCTAATTCCCATTATCTTTATTTATCATTATTTCTTTATAATATCTTCCGGGTCCTGTCAATGATGGAATCCAATAAAAATAGTTTTTTATATTATTAATCAACAATATTAATGTAGATTACCTGAAGAAGTTTTTAAATTTGGTCAATTTATTTTTTTAGGGCTTGTTTATTAACTTTTTATAATTAACTAAAAAATACAAATTAATTTATAAATTAATATCAGATTAATATAATCAAGTTTATAACTTAAATTAATTAAATTTCCATACACATATCAATTATTAGGTGAAAATGAATGTTCCTGAAAATTAGAAGAGATACTCTAATTATATTATTACTGGCATTTATGCTAATTGTTTCTGGTAGATTAATGACCTACATGGCTTTTGCCTCATCTACCGAAGAAGCGGAAGGTGTTCCCATATCTGGAATTATTATAAAAGGAAATGATATTGTTCCTATAGAAACTATAAGGAGCAACATGGCCGGGGCGGGTTTCAGGACGGGAAGTTATATCAAGGGGGATGTACTGGTTACATCTAAAAGGGAACTCCCTTTGAATGAGGCCATAACCATGGCTGAAGAATTTGTTACTCTCAGTACCATTCCGGGAACCCGGGTTACACCAATTGTGGCAGCTGATGTAAAGGTTGATGTTAAAACAGGAATCGTTACCGTTAATGTTATAGAAGACTTTTCCACAGTGGATGTTAGGGGGACCAGACCTTGAGAAAAAATTACAGAATTTTAGTTTTCTTTCTGGTTTTGCTCCTGGCCATGAATACTGTTTCGGCCACCATGAACGTTATTATAATCACTGACCCTACTGGTAAAGATCCTAATGGGGCTGCTGGTGGCAGTATGTCCTTTGCACAAAACATGTTCCAATCCACTTTTCTCATGTCCAAAGAAAAACAATTTGTGGTTCTCTCTGGTGGGGAAGGGGATGCTATTAATCGTTTAGGTGCTATTGTGGAAACTATAAGTCGTTTAGATAACGGAGCCACTGCTTCTGAGGCAGCTGCAGCAGCAAGCGGGTTTCAAGGAATAAGGGTAATGACTGGTGGACCTAAAATTGGGGCGGCAGTAGGTGGAACATTTGCTGCCTATCTGGTGGTAGTAGAAGATGATGGGACCATCAGAGTTACTCCCCAATCAGGAGGGGTAGCTTCTTTAGCTCCCGGTCAAAGAGGGGCTATAATTCACTTAAGAAATACAGCTGGTAATCCCCAATATGGAACTGCTGAGAGGGTCAGGCGAGAAACAGCGGTTAATATTGGAAAGATGATTCGTGATGGTTATTCCGCCACAACCATAATGGGTAAAGTATTCGAAGATGTATCCAAGAATGCTGGAGAAAAATATGGTGGTGGTGCGGTGAATTTAAATTCCGGACTAACCACCGGGGACATGTTCACTCCAGCAGACCTTAATGAAACAGGTTATCCTATGAATGAGCCTTATACCAAGGTGTGTCCGGTGGATGGATGGAGTGCTGGTTATCCTACTGCAGAAAGTTATACTCTCTGTCCTGTAGATGGTACTCCCCTGGAGACCATTTATGCCTATGATGCCCTGGCCAATGCCATCACCGTAACTCAGGACAGTGTTTATGTATCAGTATATGGTAGTGATGAGGTGGGTGTTAGTGAGACCACCAAAGAAATAGTCAGGGCGTCGGTTAAAAGAAATGGATACAATGCCAATACCATTGCAGAATCTTTAAATCGGGCTATTAAAAATGGATACATTGTAGGAGTAAATTACGTGGAACCTAAAGATATCAATGCAGTTGAATCTTCCAGAGCAGTGGGTATTTATTACAATCCCCTACCAGGTGGTAGAACTTCACCACCATGGGAACTTCCTGTAGGTGCTAATGTACTGGACGTGGTGGGTAATGTTCAAACTGCTATAGGCTTTGTACTGGTATTGCTGGTACTCTTTAGAAGCACACTTTTGACCTCCTTTAAAAAGAGATAACAGGGGGTTTTTAAAATTTCTTTAATTATAATACGGGCAGATAGTAATAAAAAATTGTTAAATGCACTGGCAGATATTGAACGCCATGCTGGACTGAAAGTCCAGGGGAAACCTAAAATACTGGATAATAATTATGCTGATAAAATGGTGGAAAGCATATTAAAAACCAGGTTGAGGAACCGTTCTCAGGTGGCAGTAATGGTCAAGCTGGAACAGGATGCTACTTTAAGTATAATGAAAATAAAAAGTATCCACCCTCCGGCTCATGTAGTAGTGGTAAGTGAGGAATATGAAGAATATGAGGCTTTAAAATTAAAGATGCAGAATGCGCCTGATTTTAAAGGATATTATTCTCATAAAAAGAATTGAAGATGGAGAATGTGTCTGATTTTAAAGGATATTATTCTCATAAAAAGAATTAAAATTAAAAAAATCTTTTTTTTCATTGACTAATTTATTTACCTATCAAACATCCGCCGGAACCATCTTAAGGTGAATATAGATCTATAACCCTTTCATGGGCCAAATATTCGATTCTATCATCAAGTTCATCTAATGCCGTTATTTCATACTTTTTTTCCAGTGCTTTTAATATCAGGTAATCTGCCAGGTGGGGATTTTTAGGTAGCACTGGCCCGTGTAAGTAGGTTCCAATACAGTTTTTATATACCATCCCCTCCTTTTCATCTTTTCCATTGTTTCCATGTCCTGATATGACTTTTCCCAGAGGTTGCAGGTCATGATAAGTCCGGCCTCCGTGGTTTTCAAATCCGACCAGAGTATCGGGCTTTAATCCCAGGGTATTTTTTGTGATTATATTGCCAATTAAACGTCCTTCTTCACTTTTAGTTTCATAATCAAATATTTCCAGACCAGGCATTTTATTTCCTTCAGCATCAATATACTTATTTCCTAAAAGCTGATATCCGCCACATATGGCCAGAAACACTTTTTCGTCCTCTATTAATTCTTCTAACTCCTTTTTATATTTCAGGAGGTGGGAATAAATCAAACTCTGCCCCCGGTCAGATCCCCCTCCTATGAAGAAAATATCTCCGCCCTGGAGGGATACTTCCTGGTTTATACTGAAATTCACTATATTAGGTTGGATACCTAACCATTCACATCTCCTTTTAATACAGGTGACATTACCTAAATCTCCATATAGATTTAAAAGGTCGGGGTACATTTGAAATATATTAATCTCCATATTATCCTCTCAATATTTTTATTTAAGATTTTGGTAATTTTAAATTCTTTAGAAACTCTCTAAAATAGGATATAGTCCTACCTTTACCTTCAATCCGGGCATTTAGAAGTTCTCTTAAATGGAATAAGGCGGTGTAAGTAGGTAATATGTAAATGGTTTCCACATCTTCATAAATGATTTTATCCAGTGCCAGGTCTATATTTTCATGTATATGGAAGTTTTCTGTGGATATCCCGGCATACTTGAATCTTAATGCCATATCATGGGGTCTTCGACCTGCAAAATGTATATTTTTTAGATTTTTAGCCTGGACCACATTTTCTATTTCTGCATCCCATATCCAGGAAACATCAGCACCATCGGCGGGATTATCATTTAAGATCATTAACAAACTTTTTTTAGAATCATCCATGGCCAAAATCTTCAATACTTCTCCTAAACTAATAGGGTTTTTTACCAGCACCACTTTAACATTTTTTTCATTAATTACAAAATTTTCCATCCTTCCCAACTTATATTCAAAACTCTCAATTCGTTGGGTAACCGTATCCAGATCAATGCCCATTTCCAGAGCCGCGGAAGTAGATGCACAGCAGTGTAAATACCACCATATTTGAATTCAAAATCTTTCAAATTTTGGTCTGCATTTAAAACAAATCTGTAATTTTCTCCCTGATATTGTATATCCGTGATTTCATATTTTCTTTCTGGATTTTCAAAGCCACAATGGGCACAACTATATCCGCCTAACTGCCCATAATTAAAATAAGAATAATCTAAATGTTCATTGCATCCCGGGCAGAAATTGGTTTCAACCACATTTTGATTGCTATCGCAAAACTGGTTTTCTAAGACCCCATAAAAGATATTTTTCTTACCTAATTTTTTAAAGTTGGAAACAAGGGGATCATCTGCATTAAGTATCAGGGTGGTATCCAGCGGATCCAGAGATTCATAAATATCCTGGAAGGCCTTCTCTATTTCGCCATAACGATCTAATTGATCCCGGAAGAAATTGGTGATAACCACGTAATCGGGTTTCAGGTCTCTTACCACTCTTTTAAATGAACCTTCATCTACTTCAAAAATTCCCCAATCATAACCATCTTCTAAATCATTTATAAAAGCACTTACTAACCCCTGAGGCATGTTAGCCCCTCGTAAATTGGATAAAATCAGGGGATATTTCCCTTTAACTATATGGACTAAAAGGTTGTTGGTGGTGGTTTTGCCATTGGTTCCAGTTATAAGCACAGTTTTATTACAACGCTGGTCAACTTCTTTTAATATATCTGGATAGATAGACATGGCTACTTTACCTGGTAAGGCACCAGCACTACTTTTTAAAAAGATTTTAAGTATAAATGATATGGATCTTCCTGCAAAAATTGATAATTTAAATTTAAGTTTTTTTATTTTAATCCCCACCTCAAATTTCTAAAAAAGCCAGGGGCATTTTTTAAGGAAATTTTATAATATTTTAATTTAATAATTTTAAATTTCATAAGTTAATAATCAATATTAAAGCAATGTTTTAAGTCAGAATATATCCTTCAACCTCAAAAATCCTATAAACTTTGACTAAGGGAATAAATTTATTCTTTGCTTTGTTTTTAAGGGATATTTAATAGATAAGGCTCTATATTTCAAATGAAATGTATGCCTTTATAAATAAGGCATAAATCCTGATACTTCATAATAAATTATTTAAAAAATTAAGTATAGGGTTTTTAATGTTTTTTAATACGGGCTATATCTCCAATAGTTGCTCCTTTCATGGAAGCTGATTTAAAATCTTCACCGCCGGCATCTTCTATTTTTTCTATAAGGGTAATTTTAAGGATTTTTTCCATTTTCCTGGCCAATTTGATATCAGGAACCATTTTTCCACTTTCTAACCGGTTAATTACCGAAACTTTTTCATAGATTTTTTCACCTAAATCTTCACGTGACCAGCCTTTTTTCTCACGGGCTTCTCTGATTATGGTCTGATAGTCTTCTAAAATATCATAGGTGGTTTCCCTTCTAGGAGGGGCCGTTCGGCGTGGGCGCGGTCTACTTGGTTTTGGTGGTTCTCTTTGAATTTTACCAAATTTAGAACAGTCAGTACAAACATTCATAACTGATCCATCTATTTTAGTTTTTATAGGTTGCTCTACAATCTTTTTCCCACAAATCTCGCATCTCATGTAAAATCCCTTTGTTTTTTTAATTATATATCATTTATTGGATTTTTAATTCAAGTTATTAAATTAAATTGAAGTTTTTTAATTATTTAATTATTTGGCTTAAATATGGGATGATATTTATATTCCTTCTCTTAAAGGATATTAATTATATTATGCAACAAATCATTTAATAAGGGCTTTTTTATTTTCAGCCTTTACTTAAAAAAGATATAATTTATTTCTGACCTCAATCTTTAAATATTAATAAAACAAAGATAGTATCATTAAAATTTATATAGGAGTGTTCTCGAACTATGGAAAATTCCTCCCAAACTATTTTGAAGAAAATTGAAGACCTTAAAAAAGAAATAAGATTACTTAAAGAAGAAAACACTAAAACTAAAAGGAATCTGATGTGGAAAGTCAGAAAACTTGAAAAAGACAAAGTTTTAATTGAAAATGAAAAAATCCGACTTGATAGGGAAGTTAAATCCTTAAGGGGAGAAGTGGAACGATTTAGATCCCCTCCATTAGTGATTGCTACAATTACTGAAGTTTTAGATGATCACCGTATTGCGGTTAAAAGCAGTACCGGACCTCATTTTGTAATTAACTATTCAAGATTCTTAGATGAAAAATTATTGGAACCTGGTGCAAGGGTGGCCCTGAATCAACAGTCATTCAGCATTGTTGATGTATTACCATCTGAAAAGGATCCGGTGGTTACAGGGATGGAAGTTGAAGAAAAACCAGATGTTTCTTATGAACAAATTGGTGGTTTAGCAGAACAGGTAGTGGAAGTTAAAGAAACAGTGGAATTACCACTGAAAAAACCAGAGCTCTTTAAAAAGATAGGTATTGAACCACCTAAAGGTGTTCTTTTATACGGCCCTCCAGGTACTGGTAAGACTTTACTGGCAAAAGCCGTAGCTCATGAGACCAATGCTACCTTTATTAAAATCGTGGCTTCTGAATTTGTAAGGAAATATATTGGAGAAGGAGCCCGACTGGTTAGAGGTGTATTTGAACTGGCTAAGGAAAAATCACCCAGTATAATATTCATTGATGAAATTGACGCGGTGGCCGCCAAGAGATTAAAAAGCTCCACCAGTGGTGATAGGGAAGTACAAAGAACTTTAATGCAATTACTGGCTGAATTGGATGGTTTTGAAGCACGAGGAGATGTGGGAATAGTGGCTGCAACCAACAGGCCTGATATTCTGGATCCTGCTCTTTTAAGACCAGGCCGTTTTGACCGATTCATTGAGGTTCCCATACCTAATGATATATCACGAAAAGAAATTTTAAGAATACACACCAAAAACATGGCCTTAGCTGAAGAAGTTGATATTGAACTTCTATCCAGTCTAACTGAAGGTGCCTCTGGTGCGGATCTTAAAGCCATTGGTACAGAGGCAGGTATGTTTGCCATTAGGGATGAAAGAGAAGAAGTTACTATGAATGACTTTATAGACGCCGTTGATAAAATAATGGGTGTTGAAGCGGAAGAAGAGTATAAAAAAGAAGCAGGAGTAATGTTTGGTTAAATCTGCTTTTTAATTTCTTTTTTTTTATATGTTGGCCAGTGATGAACCCTATGAGCTCTGATTAGTGATGAATGATGGGCGATCTGAGGCTAACTCTTAAATTGCAAATTTTTTATTTTCTTGATATAATATTTACATTTTTTTTATTAGTTTTATTTTAATTTTGCTGGCTTTAATCATTTTTTAAATTTCAAAGAGATCACCTAATACTCTTTTTTTATCAGTCTGAACCAGAGTTGGGATTTTTCCCAGAGTTCCGGCAGATTCCCCCACTATAACCAGCACTCCCTGCAGGTATTCTTTAAATTCATCAGCCCTTTCCAGACTATTTTGTACTGCATCATGGTCCAATTCACCGTTTGCATCATTAGCAATGCTGGTAGCAAGTGCATCAGCAACACTAGCTTGTCGTGCAAATACAGTAACTGAATCTGACCTCCCAAAGCTTATGGAATGGCCTACTGTTCCAGATGAAGTGCAGATGCCTTGAGCTCTACCGGCCTTAATTTCAAACCCGATTTTACCTGAAAGGGATGAATTACCTGCATAAAGTCCAGAAACTATTTTTTTATTAGTTTTAAGGGCAATATCTCCTCCATTATCTATTATGCTGTATTTAGAACCTTTTTTCAATAACCAACTTAAGGATAATTCTGCTATGGTTCCTGCCACCGCGGCCATAGGCCCTATTTCCCCTTTTCTACTGGCCCTATCCATCATTTTAACAATTAATGGGGCCTTTTTTAAACTATCATCCCGGGGAATTGGTTCCAGTGAGTTTTTAAAATCAGGATTTTTTTTAATATAATTAATCAATTTCAGGCGCTCATTTATTATGAAACTGGAAATATCTATGTTTTCCAGGTCGGAACTGAAATTTATGTGGGTTTGGCCAATTTCAATTTTTTTATAAAACATCAGACATATTTTAGGGTCTTCTTTTAAAATAAATTAACCTCTCATCCTGAGGAATATCCATAAAAAATATTTAAGGTGATAATGATAGTATTGGTGATAAAATGTTCGGAACAAATAGAAATTCATATCAAGATGGGGAAAAAGTCATATTAAGAACCAGGCCCCGTATTTTCATTCACAGCAAATCTGCTATTATTAAAATACTCTTCATAGGCCTACTTTTTTATTCCTTCAACTCCATCATTTCCTTTACAGTTACTATCCAGAGTTATCTGATTGAATTTGTACAGATCCCCCTGGTGCAGGGAGTTAGTATTGCTATTCTACTTTTAATTTTAGTTTTAATATTTTGGGCGGTTTGGGACTTAATATCCTGGAAATTCACAGAATATTTACTAACCAATCAGAGAATAATAGTTCAAAAAGGCATGCTAAATAAAAAGAGATCATATATCCGTTACAACAAAGTCCAGGATGTGGTAATTTATCAAAATTTACTGGAGAGGATTTTTGCTTCAGGAGATATTGAAATATTCAGTGGTCATGAAAATACCAGTATCATACTGGAGAATATCCCTCAACCTTACCATTTAGAAGAAAAAATTAATCGGATGATAGATCAAAATTTATCTTATACTCAAATGGCTAGAGAAATCCAAAAAGAGATGGAAGGGGAGACAAATGGAGAGATTGATACTCGGGATACCCCTCGTCGGAGCAAAAAACTTATAATGGAAAACCATGCCCGGAAATTTAAAAGATAATTTTTTATAGGATAGAGGTTAATAGATTCTAAGACTATTTAAATTTGATAAATGCAACTCTTTTTGGATATATAATTTTTAACTTATTTAGAAAGTTTTTGTATCTTGGTAATTAGACTATAATTTTTAATTTGAATCATATATCAGGAGATAATATGGTAGATTATGATGTATTGGTAATTGGGGCAGGGCCGGTAGGATCTACCTTCGCGGGCCGCATGGCAGAAGAGGGGTATAAGGTGGGGGTCCTGGAAAAGAAAAAAAGGATAGGGGTTCCCCTGCAATGTGCCGGACTATTAAGTGAAAAAATTAGAAAAATAAATGACCTACCTGATGAATTCATAATTAATAAGGTGCGGGGGGCTTACCTCCACTCTCCTTCTGATCATGTGATAACGGTTTCTAAAGAAAAAACACAGGCTTATGTAATTGATCGGGTAGAGTATGATAAATATCTTTCCCAAAAAGCCCAGGATGCCGGGGCTGAGATTCTACTCCAGCATAAAGTTTCAAATGTGGATACATCTTCTTCCAAAGTTAAAATGGCTAATAAGGGACAGAAGGTACTCCAATCAAAAATAGTTGCAGGATGTGGAGGCCATTCTTCGGTAGTTTCCTCTTCCATGAATAAATCCCATAATTCTGTGGATGCGGCCCAGTTTCTTATTCAAATGAAAAATAATACCCTGGAAACAGATTTTGTGGATGTTTATGTGGATGAACAAATTTCCCCTGGATTTATATGGTCCATTCCCTTATCAACCTCTATGTCCCGCCTAGGACTTTTCGGGCACCATGATTATAAAAAACTAAATCACATATTAAATAATTTCATTAATTCTAATGATAAATTCCAGGGAGCTAAAGTCATAAGTAAGTATCATGGAAAAATACCCTTATTTGATTTGAATAAAAAAATTGTTGAAAACCGGGCCATTATTTTAGGGGATGCTGCATCTCAGGTTAAACCAACCACTGGCGGAGGCCTATTAATTGGATTTGAATGTGCTAAATTTGCGGCAGAAGCTGCCACAAAATCCCTTGAAAATGATGATCCTGAATTATTAAAGGATTATGAAACCAGCTATAAGAACAAATTCTTAAAAGAGCTTAAAAACCAGTTACATGTGCAAAAAACGTTTCAAGCACTTAAAAATCAGGAGTTAGATAACATGTTCCTGAAGTTAAAAGAAAAAGGTGCTGAAGATTTGATATCCTCTTATGGTGATATGGATTCTCAATCCGTTCTGGTAAAAGAAATGATAAAAAGAGGGATATTATTTTCTGTACTCCCTCAGCTCTTATATAGGAGGATGTCCCGGTTATGGAACTTTTTTTAATATTATCCCGTGAAAATGAGACCTTACCCCTGGCTGAGCTGGAGGCAGTTCTTAATGCTGAAAAAATTAATTATTATCTGGAAATAGTTGAACAGGGAATTATCAAACTTAAAACTCCTGAAGATATTACTACCCTGCTGGGTAAAAGAATGGGATATGCTCACGAGATTTCCCATTTTATTACCGAATCTGATCCGCATAAAATTCCAGAGGCCTTTTCTAAAATCAGATGGGAGGATATCCTGGGGCCTGATTTTGCAATCAGGGTTAAACAAATAGGATGTACCGAAGATATTGATGGTCAGGAAATGGAAAAAGAACTGGGAAATATTGTAAAGAAGATGGTGGGGGATAAAAGTAAGGTAAAACTTGAAAAACCTTCCACCTTTATCAGGGTCCTTATAACTAATTCCTTAGCCCTTATTGGAGTCAGGAAAGTAAAAATTGATAAAAAACACTTTTTTGATCTTAAACCTCATAAAAGACCATTTTTCTACCCGGGATCCATGAGTCCTAAATTGGCCCGGTGCATGGTGAACTTATCCCAAATAATTCCCGGGGATTTACTTATGGATCCTTTTTGTGGAACCGGGGGGATATTGATTGAGGCCGGTATTATTGGGGCCCGTCTTATTGGAACAGATATTGACGAGAAAATGGTGCAGGGCACTGAAAAAAATCTGAAATATTATGGAATGAAAGATTTCAAGGTTTTAAAATCTGATGCCAGACATGTAAAATTGGATGAGAAAGTAAAAGCAGTGGTAACAGATCCACCTTATGGTATATCTGCTTCTACAGCTGGTGAAGATAGTGGGAAGATCTACAGGGAGTTTTTAGAATCTGTAAGTGATCAAATGCTGGAAGATGGCCGAATATGTATAGCCACTCCACACTACGTGGACTTAAATGACTTATTAAATGACACTCCCTTAAAATTAGTGGAGCGGCATGAGATTAGAATGCATAAAAGTTTAACACGTGTCATTTCTGTCCTGGTAAAAGAATAGATTTCATAGCTACTGCAATGGATTATATCTTCAATTTTTATATATGGTTGAGACCAATATATCCATATAAATTTTTAAATTCATTATTTAATGTTTTATCTCTATAATTATGCAGGAAATCAATTATAGATGATTCTAATATAAAAAAATAAACAGGGGATTTAAATTGGAAATCAGAGTTTTAGATACCACATTAAGAGACGGAGAACAGACTCCTGGAGTTTCTTTAACTCCCGATGAGAAATTAAGAATAGCATTAAGATTAGATGCATTGGGAGTGGACATTATTGAAGCAGGATCTGCTATTACCTCCGCTGGTGAAAGGGAGGGTATAAAAAAAATAACCAGCGAAGGCCTTTCTACTGAAATCTGCAGCTTTGCCCGGGCAGTAAAAGTTGATGTAGACGCGGCCTTAGAATGTGGGGTGGACAGTGTGCATCTGGTGGTACCCACCTCTGATCTACACCTGGAACATAAACTACGAAAAAGCAGGGAAGAAGTTTTACTACAGGCGGTGGACTGCACCGAATATGCCGTGGACCATGGTCTGCTGGTGGAATTATCGGCAGAAGACTCCACTAGAAGTGACATGGAGTTTTTAAAAGAAGTATTCCGGCAGGGTATCCAGGCAGGAGCCAAAAGGATATGTGCCTGTGACACAGTGGGTATGCTAACCCCGGATAAATCATTCGAATTTTATGGGGAGTTAAGTAAACTAAAGGCACCTTTAAGTGTGCACTGCCACAATGATTTTGGTCTGGCAGTTGCTAATTCTCTCTCAGGACTAAAAGCAGGTGCCACCGAAGTACATGCCACCATAAATGGAATTGGTGAAAGGGCAGGTAATGCTGCTTTAGAAGAAATAATTGTAGCATTATACTCTTTATATGATATCAAAACTAATGTGAATATTCAGATGCTATATGAGACCTCTAGAATGGTGGCCCGGATGACTGGAGTTTATCTGCAGCCTAACAAAGCCATAGTAGGAGAAAATGCATTTGCCCACGAATCAGGCATACATGCCGATGGAGTTATAAAAAAAGCAGAGACTTATGAACCTATTACTCCTGAACTGGTGGGTCACCAGCGCAGATTTGTTATGGGAAAACACATCGGCACTAGTTTACTAAAAAAACGACTCCAAGAATTGGGATTAAAGGTAGATGAGAATCAACTAATGCAAATATTCAACCGGGTGAAATCACTGGGAGATATGGGTAAATGCGTTACTGATGTGGATTTACAGGCCATAAGTGAGGATGTTTTAGGAATAATAGCGGAGAAAATGGTGGAACTAGAAGAGGTGACCATTGTATCTGGAAATAAGGTAATTCCCACGGCTTCAGTTAAACTAAAAATAGATAATAATGAAATATTAGAAGCTGGAGTGGGTATAGGGCCGGTGGATGCTGCTATTGTAGCCATCAAAAAGAGTATAGCAGACTTTGCCGATGTGACCCTGGAGGAATATCACGTGGATGCTATAACTGGAGGTACAGATGCTTTAATTGACGTGGTGGTCAAACTACGCTATGAAAATGAAGTGGTTTCTGCCCGCAGTACCCAACCGGATATTATCATGGCCAGTGTGGAAGCATTTTTAAGTGGTGTTAATCGATTATTAGGTGATAAAATAAAGGACGGGTCCCTGAAAAAGATTTCAGATAAAAAATAATAGGTTCAAGCAACCATTTTTTTATAAATAATCATCGCTTAATTTTTATTTTAACTTTTTTTTACGAGAGATTCTATGAAAAGATTAGAAAAAATCCAGGTAATGGGATTTAAAGCACATATTGAGGATGTGGGAAACACCTTATCCTGGATTGATGAAATTTCCATTGATTGCACCATTCAGCTTATGAATGCCCGGGCAGTGGCCGGGAAAAAACATGCCTTACATGCCACCCTCCATGCCTTAAATGCATTTGGTGAGGGATATAACATTGCCCATAATCTGGGAATGGAAATATGCCTTAGAACATCTGCCCAAAGACAAATATCAAAAGCAATAAATATACTGGGACTAAAAGAGGGCCCTATGGAGATATGTGCAGTAGGGGTGGACTGTGACGATTCAATAATAAAAGAAATGAGCAAGTTTTTCAAAAGAGATGATAAGGTTTTAATTCCCCGGGAAAATACTTTAAAAGAAATCTATGGATTATCTGATCTTGAAATTAAATCAAGTGGAGGATTAACTTCATTACTTCTGGAAAAGACCACTCTTTTAATTATTGATAAATAAGGTAGATTCACCCAATATTCAATTTTACTAAATCCTTTCTGATAAAATTTCCAGCATTTCCTGTAAATTATTTTTATTTAAAGATTCCAGGGCCAGATTCTTAATTTCCACACAAATGGCTTTATCCAGCACCCGATCATAAAGAGGGCAGGTGGTGATTATGTTTTTTCCCTCTGCATTTAAAGATTTTCTTAATCCCCGGGCAGCTTCAGGGGGATTCTGGCAGGGAATAATCACATTAATTCCCCTTTTATCTGGATGTAATACATTCCCAATCCTTTTTTTTAGATATTCAACTGCACCGGTGGTTTTTATTAGGTTTTCACTGGAAAAATCTATTTCCCGGGCTATACCTGCTCCGGTCACAGAACTACATCCCATAGTCCTTAATAAAATACCGGATTTATCCAGTATATTTTGCTGGTTGGTACTGATAAAACCTCCACTTCCAACATTCACTATTTTAGGTGAACCTGTGGAGGCTACGATGACATGGGCGTGCTGACCATTCCCTAGTCTAGCTTCAGGGTCTCCCACACCACCGGATGCGTCTTCCACCAGTTTAATTTCATTGCTATTACAAAAATCAAATAATTCTTTAAGGGGCTGCTCGGCGGTGTAACCTGCAAAACTGGTTATGAATAATGCACCGGGTTTTGTATTAATTTTATTTAATGATTCTTCCATTAAATCCAGGGATAAATATCCCTTATCAGTTTTTAATGTTATTACTTCTTTTTTTAGAAAACCAGCCAGCTTTAAAAAACCAGACCAGGCCCCTTGATCTGGAATAAGAAAAGGATCTTCTAGGGAATGCATAGCAATCATTATAGCCGCATTCCCGCTATTAACTACCCGGGCGTATTTATGGCCAGTAAAAGCCTTTATTTTATCCTGAGCATCAATTATCCGGGGATGAGTACCAGGGTATAGTTTTTTGTCTTTAAGGGCATGGATCATGGCCTCCCTGGTTTCGAGGTGGGGCCTTTTAAAAGTTAAATTCAATGTATCTCTCCTCTCTCCATTTAAAAAAGAATAATCATCAATCTGTTAATTTACTTTTTGAAGTAAGCATCCAGAGTGCTTTGCCGGGATTGCAATAATTCCTGGATCAAGTCACTTTTTTTAACAAAACTGCTTAAGGGTATTTTCAACCGGGAATCAACGTATTTTAATGAAGTTTTAAGGTCTTCAAATTCTTTATAAGGATTCTGCATGGCATTTTTAACATTCTCCCTTACATTAAATACACCCAGAGGAACATAACCAGTATATGCTTCTCTTAGAACTAGCGCCCCGGCCTGCTTTTGTTCTTTATCCAGAGCATCAAGTACTCCCATCTTACAGGTATAGTAACAACCTCCCACCCGGGAATACCCTATTTTACCTCCATTATTCTCATAATCTGAAAATATAAGCTCTTCTTTACCTAAAACCCTTATAAATGCTTCCATCCATTCATACTGCCACTCGGTGGGGATTAATATGATAGCATAGTAGTTATTCAAACTGGAGAACTCGTAAACTCGATGCACATCCATAATTTCATAATTTCTAACCTTTCTAAGTAGATCATCAGCCAGGGTACTATCACAGGCAGTAATAGACCAGCGGGTGGGCACCAGCTTTCTTCTTTTAGTAGTACCCATGGCCCCCACCGAGAAGGCCTTTTGCATGCTGGAAAATGGTACTCCCTTTTGATGCAAATCATTCAGGGCTTGACTGGATTTAAGATCAGTATCATAAAATACCTTTTCTAATTCCCGGTCCCATTTAACACTATCTATATCAAAACTCTCTAAAATGGCACTGGGCCCGTGGGGGGTGGTTTCTTCACTAAATGATAATCCCCGGGGACGCTTATTAAAAGTAGCTTCACTATCAATAGAACAAGATGCCAGAGATATATCCTGTAACTTCTCAACTAATCGGTTATCAATATCCTGAACACCTATACGCTGTTTTCCCCGCACCAGGGATAAACGGTAACCGATGATATCTTCCTGGCTTTTTTCTCCGGGAATCCATGACTCAGGAGAATCCATGATATAGGTATCTCCTTGCTGGGGAACCATCATGGGGCCGGCATATACCTGGGGATAATTCCAGCTGCCAATAAATACGGAAGGAGGAGTACTTCCCTCCAGTTCAGAACCTATCTTAACCGAACGCATCTTCATCTGGGCAGTTAATTTCTGAAGATAGGCATTTTTTGTTTTAATCATGAACTTAATCCTTAGTCAGTTATATTTCTTCCCGGGAAACGAATTTTAAGGCCGCGGAATTCATACAGTAACGCAGTCCAGTAGGTTCTGGCCCATCATCAAAAACATGCCCCAGATGGGCATCACACCGGGCACATAAGGCTTCGGTTCTAACCATCAGTAAACTAAGATCAGATTGTGTTTTTATATTTTCAGGGGCCACTGCTTTCCAGAAACTGGGCCATCCGGTACCAGAATCAAACTTGGTCTGAGAATCAAATAGGTCGGTTTCACAACAAACGCACTTATAAATTCCATCACCATGATGATCATGATATTTACCGGTAAATGCCAGTTCAGTTCCTTTTTTTCGGGCCACATCAAATTCTTGTGGACTTAAAATAGATTTCCATTCCTGGTCTGTTTTTATTATTTTATCCAGTAGTTCTATCTGTTCTTTTTTAACCGAGTAGATGGGTATTTTTTTATTTTTTTCTGGAGATTTCATAATACTAAATAGAAATATGTGGTTAGTTTAATAAATATATATTATTAATTTATTGACTTACCTTTAACGTATCCATTTAAGCATTACATCCAGTGCCAGGCCAATATTTCCTACTTGACAATGATTATGTGCCTGTTCTTTTCTAGTAAATATACGTTCTGTAACGGAATTTACATTTTTCAATGCTTTAACCTGTTTATAATGCATCTTTAAAGGTATAAAATGATCTTCATCTCCACTAAGTATTAAAACATCTTGTTTAACTAATTCTGAATTTAAATTTTCTTCATTAAACTTCAATATTACTTGAGAAGCATCATAAGGAGTATCTTTTCTGGTGATGTACATTAAATTATTAACTCCCCATCTTTCCTGATAATCTCCTTTCATCTGTAAATTAGAGAAATAATTAAGGATTTTTGGAAATTTTAATAAAAATCGGGCCAATACCTGTATTAAAGGATTTGGAATTTGCATATAATCAAAAGCTACACTGGAGGCAATAACCTTTTTTATCCGTGGTTCAAATGCAGCTGCCCGGAAGCAGAGCCAACCCCCCATAGATATACCTAACCAGGTTACCTCATCCAGTTGAAAATAGTCCAGTATTGCTTTAGCAGGCTTTTCCCATTCATGATTTAAGGGTAAACCATACTTTTTTAGTGCAGCACCCTGTCCTGGTCCTTCAAAAAGAACTACATCATATCCTGATTCAGTAAAATAAGCTGCCATGGAATAAAATTCTTCTATAAATGAATCAAAACCACCATGTATTATAACAGTTCCCTTAATTCCTTCTTTTTGAGAGAGAATACGAATTACCGGTAAAAATGTATTTTTATAGGGAACCATGAATCTTTCAATTGGTTCATCTTCTAAAAACACATTATAAAACAATTCTATGAATTTATCATACAAATATTCTTTATCCGGATCATCAGGTAGGGTGAAGAATTCACTAGCCCGGTAATAGAAGGTTCCATTCATATATCTATTTTCAGAAAGGGCTTGCTCTGCTAATTGTATCATTTCTGATTTCCAATCTTCAAATCTTTTGATTCTGGAAGCTACCTCTAACGTATCATTAAAATCAGTGTAACCTAAGGAGTACCACCTATTTAACTGGAAATCAATTATCTTAACTGGATGAAAATCATGGTAACCCACCGGGAATTTGAACTTCATTATAACCATAAATATATTTATATTTCAATAAAATATTTTTTTCTCTAAAAGACTTATTTAAAAAACCATTTCTGGATTTTTAGTGGATAATTTGCCCTATAGATAAAGGTTACATCTATCTATAGCCATAGATTTCAATAGAAAGATATGCATCTATAGTCAAAATTTTCAAATAGAAGGAGCATACTTAGAAAATGATCCTTAAAAACATGACCGGTGTGGTTATATTATGAAAAAAGTTCCTGCAGATGAACTCAAAATACGCATGGATAGTTTTAAACATCAAATGGATACTTACCATCCTGATTGGGAAATAGCTGCTATTTTCACCAATATTAACATGTATTATTTTACAGGTACCATGCAGGAGGGGGTACTTCTTATCCCCCGGGAAGAAGAACCCACTCTATGGGTAAGAAGAAACTATGAGCGAGCCTTAAATGAATCTTCATTTCCCTATATAAATTCCATGGACAGTTTTCGCAACATAGCAGGTAGTATATCTCATTTTCCAGAACAAGTTTTTCTGGAAACCGAGAGCCTTCCCTTGGGATTATATCACAGATTTCTTAAACATTTTCCTGTTCAGCGATTCAAATCTCTGGATCCAGTAATAAATAAATTGAGATCCCTAAAAAGCAAATATGAACTGGATTTAATGAAAAAGGCAGGAAAAATTCATGAGAGGGTCCTGGAAGAGATGGTTCCCTCCGTATTAAAAACAGGAATTACAGAAGCCCAGCTTACCGCACTTATTTATCAGTTGATGATCCAGGAGGGACACCATGGTGTCACCCGTTTTGGTATGTTTGACACCCAGATGGTACTGGGTCAGATTTGCTTTGGAGATAGTTCCATCTATCCTTCTTATCTAAATAGTCCGGGAGGTAATTACGGATCTCCGGCGGTGCCACTTTTTGGTTCAAATAGAAAACTAAAAGAAGGAGACGTAGTATTTGTGGATGTAGGATGTGGGGTGCAGGGCTATCACACCGATAAAACCATTACCTACCTGTTTAAAGGCTCCCTCCCCCTGAGTGCCCGGGAAGACCACGAAAGGTGTGTGCATATACAAAATAAAATGGCTCGTCTGTTAAAACCCGGGGCCATACCTGCTGAGATTTATCACCAGATTATGGACGATTTAGAGCCAGCATTTTTAGAAAATTTCATGGGCTATAGGGATAACCAGGTGAAGTTTTTAGGCCATGGTATTGGCTTACTCATAGATGAGTTACCGGTTATTGCTCCGGGTTTTTTTGAGCCACTCCAGGAGGGAATGGTCCTAGCCCTGGAACCTAAAAAAGGAATAAAAGATTTAGGGATGGTGGGGATAGAAAATACTTTTATTGTGACTAAAAAAGGTGGAAAGTGCATTACTGGTGATAACCCGGGGATGATTAATATTTACTGAATTTTTTAGTGAATAACTACTTGAAAAGCTAGTTGTTTTTTTAGTAATAATTTTACATGATTAGGGTGAATTTATAAATTGAATGAAAATATTTAAAGTTTAAATAAATGAAGCATCATAATTTAATAGATATTTATTAAAAAATTGAGGATAACGACATGAACAACATTTTTTTGGAAATTTTTATTATATTACTACTCATTCTTTTAAATGGATCACTGGCTATGGCTGAAATAGCAATCGTTTCTTCTCGAAAAATCAAATTACAAAAAATGAGTAAAAAAGGGAATAAAGGTGCGGATATTGCTCTTAAACTATCAGAATCTCCTAATGAATTTTTATCTGCAGTACAAATTGGAATAACACTTATAGGTATTTTAGCAGGTGCTTTTGGTGGTGCCACACTTTCTGTTTATTTAGATACTTATTTGAGTGGATTTAATTTAATTGCAGATTATAGTCAATCATTAAGTATAGTAATTGTGGTGTTAATGATTACTTACTTGTCTTTGATTATTGGGGAACTGGTGCCTAAAAGGATAGCCCTTAACAACCCGGAGAAAATTTCAGTAAAAATAGCCCGGCCCATGCAGATATTATCTAAGGTAACCAGCCCTCTGGTTTCGGTTTTAAGTTTTTCAACTGACTTTTTATTGCTTTTATTAGGTTCCAAGAAAGATCTGGATAGCGCTGTTACTGAAGATGAGATCAAGTTACTAATTGAGGAGGGTCTGGAAGCAGGAACTGTAGAAAAAGAAGAAGAAGATATCATAAAACGTGTTTTCAGATTAGATCAACAAAGAATTGATACCTTAATGACCCCTAAAACTGAAATAATCTGGTTGGATCTGGATGATCCCTCTGAAGAAATTAAAAAACAGATTATTAATAGCGAAAGATCTATTTTTCCTGTGGGAAAAGATGAATTAAATAATTTTTTGGGTGTGGTTCAAACCAAAGATATTTTAGGTTCTATTCTTCAGGGAGAATCAGTTAATATTGAACCTAACTTAAAAAATCCTTTGATTATACCGGAAACATTACCTATTATGGATGTTTTGACGTTATTTAAAAATAACCGTAATTATGTACATATGGCCATGGTAGTAGATGAATATGGGAGTATTGAAGGTTTAATTACTCTTAATGATATTTTAGAAGTGTTAGTAGGGGATATACCTTCAGTAGATGAACCTGATGAACCAAAAGCTACCCTTAGAGATGATGGATCCTGGCTAGTTGATGGATATTTATCTGCGGAAGAATTTAAAGAAATATTAGATATTGAAAAGCTTCCCGATGAATATCAAGGTAACTATAATACCGTAGGTGGTTTTATCATGAGCTATATTGGTAAAGTACCTACTACTGGAGAAAAATTTCATTGGAGTGGCATTGAATTTGAAATTGTAGATATGGATGGTCACCATATTGATAAAATACTGGTTAAAAAATCTTAAATCTCCACTAAATTTTTTTAAAATAATCTATTAATTCCATAAAATTGCACTTTACTTTTAATTAAAAAATAAAATGGGATATAAAATATTTTAAAGTGTTACACTCGACTTGTATATGGCTCCGGATTCATCCCCTCCAGAAAAAACACTATCAAATATCAGTATATCGACGTTGGCTGGTTTTTCATCCCCACTTATATAACCATTACCTGTTACTTTAAGGGTTTGGCCGGATTTTACATCATTAATATTCCATACCAGTGAATTTTTTTCAATAATAGCATCACTGGCATCATACCATATTAAAACCATTTCCAGGTAACTGTAATCTTTCTCCGGCATTATAGTAGCTTTTACCTTGTACATTCCATATCCTTCGGATAGTACTTCCACATCACTCACCTTCAAACTGGACCGGGATCCAGAACTACTATCTGTTGAACTGCCACTATCGGTGCATCCACTAACCAGCACCACTCCCACTACCAGGAGAAGGGCTAATGTAATGATTCCTTTATTTTTCATATTTTCACCTTTTTATTTCCTTAAAATAGCTAAAATCCCGCTAATACCAATCAAGATAGATCCTAATAATCCAAATAAGGATATACTGATTAATAACCAGATAGCACTTACAATCAGAATTATTCCGCCAGTTTTAGGATTTTTAGTCACATAGACTGCCGCTACAATTCCCACTATAGAGGCTAGAATGGCACTAATTCCCATGATTACAATGTCTGCAGAGGCCAGACTCCCAAAAATAACTGCAAAAATACCTCCTAATAATCCAAAAATTCCACCAATAATACCCAGTACCAGTTCAATGGTGCGGCTTGTTTGGTTAATATCTGCTATCACATCACTCCTCCTTTTTTAATAAATAACATTAACTATGTAATGTATAATATAATTTTAAATATTTAATATATAAATATTAATATTAAAAATAAAATCAATAGTTTTAAATATAAATATTAAATAATATTATGGAATTATAAATGATATATACATAAATTAAATGAATATCTAAATAAATTTAATAATTAGGGGGTACAAAAAAATGCTAAGTTTTTATTATTCTAAAATATACTAATCCCATGCCAAAAAAGAGTATATACTATGATTATCAACCATCAACTCCCCGGGATGAAAAAACAGACTCTGGATCCTACTATTTTATTTTCTACCAGGATAAACTGCTTATTGATCACCATACTAATGAAATTCCTTTTTTAAAAAATTTGAATCAATTACCTGTTGAACCACTCCGGGAAATCTACCTGGGTCAGCTTAGAAGAAGCCCCTGCCTGGTGGTGGAAATAGAATCCTGCCTGGAACTATCTGGAATGTCTTTTATTGATTTAAAAGAACTTTATTCTATCCTGGAATATGATATTTATCTATTAGCAGGTAGAGCTATTCAGATTATTAACTGGGATAAGAACCATCAGTTTTGTGGAAAATGCGGATCCTCAACCGGGACCATGGAGGGGGAGATGGCTAAAATCTGCCCTGATTGTGGACATTTCAACTATCCTCGCGTATCACCGGCAATAATAACCGCCATTGTAAAGGGGGATAAATTACTCATGGCCCGCCACACCTATGGGATAACTAATAGGTATGGCCTGGTGGCTGGTTTTTTAGAACCAGGAGAAACCCTGGAAGAAGCAGTTCAAAGAGAAACAGCCGAAGAAGTGGGTTTAAAGGTTAAAAATATAGAATATTTTGGTAGTCAGCCCTGGCCCTACCCCCACTCCCTGATGGTGGGGTTTACGGCGGAATATGATAAGGGTGAAATTAAAGTGGATGGTAAAGAAATAGCTGATGCACGCTGGTTTAAAGCCAGCAAAATCCAAAATAGACCTTATTCTATCAGTATATCTGGAGAACTAATAGAATGGTTTATAAAGAAATATTCTAGCTGAAGAGTCCCCATCGCCTTGAAATAATAAACCACCAGGACCTTAATTACCAAATATCTTTAAGAATAACATCTCCTATAATTATTAATAATTAATAATTCCTTTGACTGTGAAAATCATGTTGTTATATTATATGGATGTCTCCCGGCTGGATGTGGCGCGTGCCCGGGGGTTAGTCTCCCGGGAGAGAGTAATCAAGTCCAGTAAATATTTAAAATTAAGGGATAGGCAATTATCCCTGGGGGCAGAAATTCTTCTAAAACATTCTTTAACTAAAATAGGAATATGCGATCCTATTATTTCTGTTGGAAAATATGGAAAACCCTGTTTAAGCAATTATCCTCATATTCATTTTAACCTTTCCCACTCCCGGGACTATGTGGTGTGTGCTGTATCTGATTCTCCGGTGGGGGTGGATGTGGAACATATTCATGGTATGGAGGATGATGTAGCAAAACATTATTTTTCGGGGAGTGAATACGAATATATTTTAAAAAATAATAAAAAAGAAGCTTTTTTTGAGTTATGGGTTTTAAAAGAAAGTTACATGAAAATGACAGGTCAGGGATTCCACCTGGACTTGAATGAATTTGCTATTGAAATAGATGATGAAATAAGGGTAAGGGATGTTAACAGCAGTTTATCCAATGTTCAGTCCTCTGATTGTAAATTAGGATGCTGGTGTGTGGTTGGGGGTGAATACATGTTAGGAGTATGTTCAAAAAGTAAGATTAAGGAACCGGTTTTACAAACTTTAGAGAATATAGAAGAATCTAATCCTCATTATGGGATTATAAGAAGCATGGAAAGGGGTGATTAATTATGGATTACTTTGAATTATCCAATGCCCAAAAGAGGACCATAATCACCGAAATTAATAACCCTGGTAATGAGGCTTATGTCATAGCTTTTAAATCCAGTTTCCAGGTAGAAGATGAGGAATATGTAAAAAAAGCTCTGGATATCCTTATTGGAGGCAACCTGTTATTACAGATTAAAAAAGATGAAGCTATGAATTTCAGACAATACTATGCTGCTGAAACTGATTCTTATCATTATGTTGATTATTCTAATAAATCCCCGGCAGAAATTGATGATTTTATAGGCTCTTTTTCCCGGGAAATTTTTCCTGAAATATTTGATAAACCCCTGTATCACTTTATTTTACTTAAAACTAAATCTGAACTTCTGGTATTGGGCCGCACCCATCACCTCATCATGGATGGGACGTCAGTGAGTATATTCGCCGGGAAACTGGAAGAATGTGTGGGGTCCCTGAAAAAAGAAGAATCCTATCCCGCGCCGATTCAGGATTATCATGAATATGTTAAAAAAGAAAAAGAATACTTATCCAGTAAAAAAGCTAAGGATGATGAGGAATTCTGGTTATCCAACCTGGATGGATACTACCTGGACTGGTATTCCTCTCCTGATTTAGGTATCAAACACCAGTACCTGTATTTAAAACCGGAGTTAACCAATAAATTGAAGGATTTATCTCAGATTGAGAAAGAGAGAATATCTCCTTTTGTACTGGCCTTAGCCACCCTATCTATTTATTTTGCCCGGAGCACCGGCCAGGAAGACATGGTCTGGAACAGTGTTTACCACGGCCGGGATATGGTAAAACAACTAAAGGATATGCTGGGCATGTTTGTTAACATGATGCCCCTGCGATTAAAGTATGATGGCAGTAGATCACTTAAAAATACTCTCTTATACACTAAATCCATTCTAAAACAGGGACTAGCCCATGGAAGACTATCTTTTAATCGCTATGGCCCCACCCTGCAAAAAAAGGGTATTGACCCGGCCATGCTATCCATGTATTCGGTAGTATCTAACTCCACGGATTCTAATGTGGAGTATCTGTTTCATAATTCCAAAAGTGAATTTCCATTTCATATCCGGGTGAATCCATCTTTATCTGATAAAGATGGTTTACAAGTACTGGAAATCGAGTATAATACCGATTGCTTCACCCATGAACATATATCCTCCCTGCTGGATGATTTAGAAAAACTATTACAGGATATTGCTTTTAACCCGGATAAAAGTGGAGATGAGTTCGATATAAAAATCAGTCCCTTCTACCAGGCTGCACACTATTTCAAAAAAATGATGCAATCCAGTGAGGGAGCCACCTCCCTTACTCCGGATATAAGTAAAAAAGACAGGGGAGTGGAAAAAAGGCAGCTCATCCTCCCTAAATCAGATTTTACTATTTCTGAACCGGAAAACACTGCCGATAATATTTTTTTAGCAGCCACCTTACTGGCGCTGGCCAAGTTTGTTTTTAATAAAAATATCCTCATTTCCATTCTTTCCAATAACCAGTCCCCTGGTCAGGAATTACCCCTGGGATTGGTTATGAATACCCATACCACCATCCGGGATTATTTAAAAAGGATACAGAACTCATTTCAGGAATTAATGAACTATGATTTTTATCCCTTCACCCGGATTTCCAGTAAAAATTATGTTTTACCGGATTTTATTTACAGTTATGGTTTGGAAAATCCACAAATTAGCCTGGAACCTGGAACCTCCCGAATATTCCTCCATATTCTAGAATCACCTGATGAATATGAATTAAATATTTGTTATAATGGTGAATCTTATTCTGATGAGATGATGGATACTTTTTTAGATGGTCTGACTAATTTAGCTCTTCAAATGGCTGAAAATCCAGGAAATATGGTTTGCGATATCTCCCTTTTAGGAGAAGTGCAAGGGGAGGACTTCCATTTAAATCCGGTGGAGGAACAACTATTAAACCGGCTTTTTGAAAAACAGGTGGAAAAAAGCAGAGATGAAATTGCTTTAACTGCAGAAGATGGGGAATTTACCTATGTTGAGCTAAACAAAAAGGCTAACCGTATTGCCCAGGCTCTTATTAAAAGAGGGGTGGAAGCTGAAGACCGGATCATGTTCATCTTACCTCGAGATAGTCGCCTTATTGCCACCATGCTGGGTATTGTTAAAGCAGGATGTGCTTTTATCCCGGTGGATCCGGAATATCCTTCAGAAAGGATTAAAGAACTCCTGGAAGACAGCGATGCCCGGTACATTATAACTAATAATGGTTTACCTGGAGCTCTGGATGTGGATGAACTACTAGAAGAAGAAAATACAGACAACCCTGACCCGGAACTGAGCCCGGATAGTCTGTGTTATATTATATATACTTCAGGGTCTACTGGCAAACCCAAGGGGGTGATGCTAACCCATGGTGGTATCACCAACTACGTGGCACCCCATCCTCAGAACATTCCCATTCATGCCCTGGTAAATCGGGCCCGAAAAATGATATCCATATCCACCGTGTCCTTTATTGTATTCTTACGGGAAATATTCGCCACCCTTACCAATGGCATGCCGGTGGTTTTTGCCAATGAAGAACAATCCATCAATCCACTGGAACTGGCAAAACTATTCCATAAAACAAATGCTGATGCCTTTGGCTCCACACCCACCCGTTTACTGCAATACCTGGAAATGGAAGAAATCCAGAACATAATGCCTCGCTGCAGGATAATAATTGTAGGAGGTGAAACCTTCCCTCCTCAACTATACCCTCTTATGTCCCGCTACACCCGGGCTGAAATCTATAATTCCTATGGTCCCACCGAGATCACCATTGCTTCCCATGGAAAACTCCTGGAAAGTGATGATATTTCAGCTGGTGAACCCTTACTCAATGTAACTGATAAGATAATGGATATGGACGGCAATCCGGTACCTTACCATGTCACCGGGGAGCTCTATGTGGCCGGTGCCGGTGTGGCCCGGGGGTACTGGAAAAATGAAGAACTCACCCAGGAACGTTTCATCCCTTACCACGGACTTCGCTATTATAACACCGGAGATTTAGCCAGGAGGGATAGTACCGGAGAGTTATATGTTCTGGGACGAATGGATACTCAAATTAAACTAAGGGGATTAAGGATTGAACTGGGAGAAATTGAAAATGCCATTAGTGATTATGATGGTGTAAAAACCGTCTTTGTGCTGGTTAAAAAGGTGAGGGGCAGTGAACATTTATGTGCCTACTTCACCCAGAAAAAAGAGGTGGATATTGCTGCTTTACAGAATATGCTGTGGGAGAGATTACCCCATTACATGATACCCTCTTATTTCATAAAGATGGATGCCTTCCCCCTGACTTTCAATGGAAAGGCGGATATTAAGAACTTTCCGGATCCTGAAATCCAGGATTATGCTCTTGATGAAATGATACCTCCTGAAAATGAACTGGAAGAAGATATCTTCCATATATGTTCTGAAATTTTAGAAACAACAGATTTTGGAGTTTTAACTGATCTTTTCCAGTTGGGTCTTACTTCTTTATCGGTTTTGAGGTTACTGGGTAAGATTTCCCATAAATTTGGAGTTAGGGTTAATCTCACCAGTTTAATGCGAGCCAGAAATATACGGGAAATTACCCACGAGGTCTCATCATCCAGGACAATAGACCATAAAGAATATCCTAAACAGGATTTCTACCCTTTAACCCAGAACCAGCTGGGAATTTACTTTGATTGTGTTAAAAATCCAGAAAAATTAACCTATAACCTGCCCAAACTAATACGCTTCCAGGATATTGATCCCCTGAAACTAAAAAATGCTCTGGAGGAGGTTATATCCCGACATCCTTACCTTAAAACCCGTCTGGTTATGAGAGAAGGTGAAATCTGTCAGGAACGCCGCGATGATTTTCAAATTTCCATCCCCCTGGAAAAGGGAGTGGTGGATGAGGAAGTTATAGGTGATTTTATTAAACCCTTCTCTTTATTTGAAGGACCACTGCTACGATTTAAGATTTATACCAGCACCAGGGAAACAACCCTCTTATCAGACTTCCATCATATAATGGTGGATGGAACTGCCCTTAACCTTTTCTTCAGGGAACTGGGAACCATCTATGATCAAGGGGAAGTGAATGAAGAAGCTTACAATGGTTATGACTGGAGCCTGGAAGAACAGGATATAAAAAAAAGTACTCTCTACTCTCAGGCCCAGGACTACTTTGAGAGTAAGGTCAGTTCTTTTGAAAACTCCACTTTCATCTCTCCGGATTTAAAAGGCAAAGAAAAGGAGGGCCAGTTAGGAGAAACCGCGGTATCAGTGAATAAAAAACAGGTGGAAAGTTTCTGCAGGGACAACTCCATCACCCCCAATAATTTATTTTTAGCTGCCACCGTCTTTACCCTGAGTAAATTTGTCTATAACCGGGATATTCTTATTTCCACCATTTCCAATGGTAGGAGCAACCCTGATTTTCAGAATACCTTAGCTATGATGGTTAGAACCCTACCCCTGGCCTTGATTATTGATAGTGACCTCACGGTATCTGAATTCTTCTCTTATGTGGATAATATATGGTTGGATGTACTCAAATACGAGGTTTATCCCTTCACCAGGATTTCTGATAAATATAATCTGTTTCCGGAGTTTTTGTATGCTTATCACGGGAAAATAATTGAGGATATCACCATCAATGGCCATACCCTGGAAAGGGAGAGTCTGGAATTTGAGTCCCTGAAATTCAAATTAAGTGTTAATATTATTGATACCGGGGCCCGGTTCCATTTATTAACCCAGTACAATGATGCCCTCTATTCCCGGGATTTAATGGATACCTTTATCCACAGCCTGGAGCAGGTGCTAGCTAAAATAATGCAAAACCCGGGGGAACTACTAAAAAACATTGCCATGGTGGAAGAGGAGACAGTTCCATTCCAGATAAAACCGGTGGCAGAACCTCTGGTTCATAAACTATTTGAAAAACAGGTGGAAAAAAGCAGGGATAAAATTGCCTTAATGGCTGAAGATGGTGATTTAACCTATGAAGAATTAAATAGTAAGGCTAATCGTATTGCTCATGCCCTGATTAAGAGGGGAGTAAAATCTGAAGACAGGGTAATGTTCATCTTGCCCCGGGATAGTCGTCTAATTGCCACTATGCTGGGTATTGTAAAAGCAGGATGTGCCTTTATTCCAGTTGATCCGGAATATCCTTCCGATAGGATAAATCATGTCCGGGAGGATAGTAGTGCCCTTTATGTAATAAGCGATGATGGTGAATCAGGAAACCTGCCGGTGGATGAATTACTAAGGGAAGAAAATGAAAAAAATCCGTTGGTGGAAATATCACCTGAAAATCTATGTTATCTGATTTATACTTCCGGTTCTACCGGAAAACCCAAGGGGGTGATGTTAACCCATGCCAATATCACCAATTATTTATCTCCTGATCCAGAAAATTGCTATGCTCATGGCTTTGTACATAAGGCCCGTAAGATTTTATCCATTTCCACGGTGTCCTTTGATGTATTTTTACATGAGACCATGGTAACCCTGATGAATGGTCGCTGCCTGGTATTTGCCGGTGATGAAGCTTCCAAAAATCCTATGGAAATTATTAAATTATTTGAAAAAACAGGTGCTGATGCTTTTAGTGCAACACCCTCACGTATGCTGCAATACCTGGAAGTGGAGGGCATGGGTGAGACCCTATCCCGGTGTAAGGTTTTAAGTGTGGCCGGGGAAAAATATCCTCCCCTTTTACATAAAAAACTCATAGAATGGACTTCGGCTGATATATACAATGTATATGGTCCTACCGAAACCACTATTTCCTGCAATACTAAATTAATTCAGGATATGGATAATATAACCGTGGGTAAACCTCTGCTTAATGTCACCGAAGAAGTGATGGATCTGGATGGTAATCCTCTTCCAGCAGGGGTTATTGGGGAGTTATATGTGGGGGGTATGGGGGTGGCCCGGGGTTATCTCAACCGGGAAGAACTAAATAAGGAACAATTCATCACCAGAAATGGTATTCCCTATTACAAAACAGGCGACTTTGCCAGCAGGGAAAAAAATGGAGAATATAAAATTTACGGGCGCCTGGATAATCAAATAAAGTTAAGAGGTTTGCGGATTGAAATTGGTGAAATTGAAAGTGCCATCTCTGATTATGAAGGTATTAGATCCGTGGCAGTGGTTCTTAAAAAAGTACAATCTCAGGATCATTTATGTGCCTATTTCACCGCCAGTAAGCCGGTGAATGCGGATGATTTAAAAGAGGAATTGGCCAAACGTCTCACCAAATACATGGTACCCACGGTATTCATGCAGATGGATAAATTGCCTCAAACCCCTAATGGTAAAACTGATTTAAAATCACTCCCTGAACCGGTTTTAAAGGAAAGAATATATGTCCC
>CAMYKT010000005.1 GCA_947259185.1 uncultured Methanobacteriaceae archaeon | reverse complement strand
ATGAAAAAAATGTGCAGCCTATCTTTAGGGACAGTATTAGGCAGCAACATATTCAATATACTGATGGGTATTGGCATACCTGCTCTTTTTATAGAAATACCTGTAGATCCCCTATCGGTGGTTCTGGATGCCCCGGTTTTAATAGGGGTGACCTTACTACTACTCTATTTTATGCGGAGTGATATGAAGCTGACTCGAAGAGAGGGATCTCTTCTTCTGGGAATTTATGGAGTATATGCCTTTTTGAGGATTGCAATATTTTCTTAAAAATTATTCCTTTTTTTTAAGTGCTTTTTCAAAGGCATCTTTATGTAAATTAGCAGCCATTTCCTTTTTACACTCATCATCAGTAAATAAACGCATTTTAGGGGCCCGACAGGGGTAGTGCTGGATTTTCAATCCGGCATGAATAGGTAAATTTTCAATGGACTTTCCCTTCATCTCCTGGGCCACAAAAGCAGTAGCCCCACAGGGAGAACATCTTTTAACTTCTATATCCACCACTTTATTTCCCTGGCAGCTTATTTTCACTTCTGGCCGCCCGAAACGGGAAACAAACTCATCAAAAACAGGATTACCATTTTTTTCCAGGTCGCACATATTTTCTGGGGCGGTGACATTGCCCAATCGGGTTAGCTGTTTTTTAAACCCTTCGCCTCTCCAGGCTCCTACAATAATCCATCCCACCTCCTGGTGAACTTGTTCCACCAGTTCCTGGGTTAAATCAGGGTGCAGTATATAGGTGATTACCAGATCAAATTTAGATAGTCTGTCCACCAGCCCGGCCTCCAATTCTAAATCATCCACAAACATACCTGCTGGTGATTCTACCTTAATAAAACTGGTTTCAAATTCCTGAGAAATGGTTTCATAGGCCCGTTCCCCATATGGCCCGTCACTGACAATGGCAACTTTTAGCAAATAATTACCTCCTTTATTCTAAGATATTATCATCCAGAAATTCATCTTCAATCCACCGGTATATTTCATCCCGTATTTCCCTGAATAATTTTAGACGGTGTTGTTTATCCCTTTTAATTCCCGCCGGGTCTTTAAATCCCTGATGGATATATTTTTTTCCAGTTAAAAATACCGGGCAGGCGTCATCTTCATCACCGCACAGGCTCACCACCAGATCAAATTCCTGGCCCTGAAATTTCTGCAGACATTTAGATTCTTGAGAAGATGCATCAATCCCGATTTCTTTTAAAACTTTAATGGTGAGGTGGTTTATGGGACGGGGATCGCTTCCAGCACTGTAAACTTCAAAATTTTCACCATAGATGTGCCTTAGAATGGCTTCTGCCATTTGAGATCTTCCAGAATTATTTTTACATATAAATAGAACTCTTTTTAAATTAGCATCCAGAGACAAGTGATCACCTTATTCGTCTAATAAATTTTCAATTTTCTTTTTAATTTCCACCACACATTTTTCTCCAGACTCACCCAGCCGGGCTACGGATCCGGGTTCCATTTTTTTTTCATGTAGAGGGGCCATTACATTCATACTCCCTGCCACATTTACTCCCTTTTTCTTCAGGATCTGATCCACGCAGCCATGCTCACATCCATTAACTGCTATTATAGGATATTTTTTTATTAGATTACAGAAACTTTCTTTATCTGCTGAGGTGGCAGTGATACATATAGATATTTTATCTGAAGATTCTTCCCCCATATCCGAACTAGCAGCTCGGGCTATTAATCCGTAGGGGCTCATACCATTACAGGGACACAGGGCTATTTTTTCATCTTTCATTTTCAATCTCCTTATTGTGTTATTTCTCTTAATACATTTATTATATTCATTATTTTGTGATTTTTAAGTTTATAATGGATCCAAAGTCCTTCTTTGCGTCCAGCAATAAAACCTGCATTTTTTAATACATTTAAATGATGGGATATGGTGGATTGTGGTTTATCCAGGGCCAGTATTAATTCACAAACACAAAGTTCTCCTCCTTCTAAGAGGTACAGGATTTTTAAGCGGGTGGGATCAGAAAGTGCCTTAAATTTTTCTGATAAATTTTCCAGTATCGTTTCTGGAGGAATTTCCAGCTTTAAATGAGCAGATATATTTTTTTCCAGGCAGCAATTATCATCTTTATTCAATTCAGACATATTATCTTCCTTTTATAGTTATTTGACGGCTTTTAACTGGATGCTGAATATCTTACCAATTAATCTCTCATCCATCTCCGGTTCAGTAAAGTAATGCTGTTTTATTATTTCCACATCTCTAAAACCGGCCTTTTTTATGATTTTAAGATATTCTTCTTTTTCCAGGGCACCGGAGATACAGCTGGACCAGGCCTGGAAATTTCGTTTGATATCTTCTGGTAAATAACCATCAGTAACCAGATCAGATACCAAAAGATGCCCTTCTTCTTTCAGCACCCGATAAGCCTCTTCATAGGCCTTGAATTTATCCGGTGTCAGATTAATTACACAATTACTGATAATAACATCCACCTCATTTGCTTCCAGGGGCAGATTTTCAATTTCTCCTAAGTGGAACTCTACATTTTCATAACCTCCTTTTTTAGCATTTTCAATACCGGTCTCTACCATCTCCGGAGTCATATCCACTCCAATTACTTTACCACTTTTTCCAACTTTATTGGCCGCTAAAAATACGTCAATTCCACCTCCAGAACCCAAGTCCAGGACCACATTACCCTCTTTTAACCCGGCCAGTGCAGTGGGATTACCGCAACCCAGACCATAGATTGCTGATTCTGGAATTGATTTTAGTTCTTCGGTGCTATAACCTGCTTTTTTGGCCTTTTCATATAGGTTATTATCATCTGAACAGCACGAACAGTTGGTTTCTTCTTTAATGGTGATTTGTGAATACCGATCTTTCACCATTTGTTTAATTTTATCTTCTTCCAAAGTTACCCTTCCCTTAGTTCTATAAATCTAAATTTATGGATATACTTATAAATATTTTTCTCTCCAGTAAAAATGTAACCAGTCATTTAAAAACAGGCAAATATTAACCTGCTAAGAGGGACAAATATTTGATTGTTAATGTTTCAAGGTGGACCTGATAAATGAAAATAGTTATAATTGGTGGGGGGGCAGGCGGCCTTTCCACTGCTTCCAATATACGTAAACATGATAAAGATGCTGAAATAACAGTAATAACTCGTGATGAGAATATTGCTTACTCTCCCTGTGCCATACCCTATGTATTATGCGGTGAAGTGGACTGTTTTGAAAATATTATCATGCATCAGGCAGAAGATTACCTGGAAAGAGATATAAAAGTCATAACCCGGGCAGAAGTATTTGAGGTTAAAGCTAGTGAAAAAAAGATTGGTTATTATCTGCTTAATCAGAAAGAAGATCATAACGAAATGGAATATGATTATCTGGTAATAGCTACCGGAGGAGCTCCTTTCATTCCTCCGGTGGAAGGATCGGATCTGGAAGGCGTTTTTAAAATAAGAACTATAGCCGATGGTCAGGAAATTACCAGATGGGCTCAAAAAAGCAAAAAAGCGGTGGTTGTGGGAGCAGGCTTGATTGGTCTTGAAATTGCCGACGGGTTAAAAAAAAGAGGTCTTGATGTAACCGTTACTGAAATGTTACCTCAGATTGTCCCCCGGTCACTGGACCCGGACATGGCCCTAAGTGTTCAAAAATATCTGGAAAAAGAAGGCATTAATCTAATTTTAGGACATCCCATTGAAAAAATCGCAGGCACCACTAAAGTGGAAGCGGCTATTTTTGGAGATCAATGTATAGATGTGGATATGGTGGTTATGGCTACAGGAGTACGGCCTGAAACAAAAATGGCTACAATGGCAGGCTGTGAATTAGGAAGATGGTCTATATCAGTCAATGAAAAAATGCAAACCACTGTACCTGATATTTATGCAGTGGGGGATTGCGTGGAAGTGTATGATGCAATAACTGGCCACAATACCCAGTCACTTTTGGGAACCACTGCCGTCCGGCAGGGAAAAGTGGCAGCCAGGAATATAGTGGGAAAAAAGGCGGAATTCATACCTGTTTTAAATTCCATGGTTTCTAAAATTGGTAATCTTGAATTTGGAGCAGTAGGATTAACCAAGGTTTCTGCTATTCAAAATGGCATTGAAGTTATCTCTGGTAAAAGCAGGGCATTGACCAAAGCCAGATACTATCCAGGGGCAAAAAGAATTGATATAAAAATGATCTGCAATCTCCAAGGGGTTATTATTGGGTGTCAGATAATTGCTGAAGAGAGAGTAGCCGAAAGAGTGGATACCATGTCTCTGGCCATATCCCAAAAATTAACCTGTTCAAAGCTGGCTAATATGGAATTTTCTTATGCCCCTCCCTTATCCATGGTTATAGATCCCATAATACTTGCTGCCGAGGATGCATGTGAAAAATTGAGTAAATTAAATAACAACCATAGAAAATAATAAATTTTTTTTTAAAAAATAAAATTAGAAAAATATTTTCTTAGAAATATCTCTCCAGTAGTCCTTTTAACATTTTAGCGTGTCTTGCTTCATCCCGGGAACTTTCATCAAAGAAATCATGTGCAGCATCTATATCACATTCTTTGGCCTTTTTAGCAGCAGCTTTTTTCTCCTGGTTTGCCATGGTTTCTCCTTCCAGCATCATTTCCAGGTTTTCTTTGAGGGTGGGTTTTATTACTTCATTCATTTCTGCAAAGTGAGAGGCGTGTTCTGCTTCTTCCCAGGCAATGGTCTTTAAAACTTCTGCCACTTCAGGCATTCCTTCTCTCTGGGCTAAGCGGGCCATGGCCAGATACATTCCTACTTCCTGACATTCCCCATTAAAATTAGCCTGTACTGCTTTTTCCATATCGGTTCCTTTACAAATTCCTATTTGGTGCTCATTTACTAAATCCATATTTTATTCCTCCACTACTATTTATGGGTTAAATATCTATAAAAAATTGATTCAAAATTTTTTTCTTTAATTAAGACTCTAATGCAGATTTAAAATAATTTTATTTCTTTAGATAATTTTTTATAAATTAGAAACACTTATTTAGCTCATATTCCTCTGCTATATACATGGTTTCATATTATTCCTGTACCTACATCACTATTTCTTGCTTATAATTTCACCATTGTTCTTATATCTTCTAATATATTGGTGCTGTTTTAGCCCTATATATTATTTACTGTTTGCTTCAAGACGAACATTATTCATGGGTATGATGGTAAGTGCAGGATTTTACGAACATTCTTAAAAGGTCGAATTTAAATAAAATATCATATTATAATTATAATAATAAATCATGTGGGAGACATTAAATTGAGGTAAATTTATGGGTAATTTTAAAAAACATACTGATAGTACTAAAAATGAGGATGGAATAAATATTCTAGTTTTTTCTACTTCAAAAGGCCTCCAAGTTATTCAAAGCCCCACTAAATCACTTATACTTTCACTAATAATAAATGAAGAAATTAGTTTTGATGAAATTGTAAAAATAACTGGAAAGTCTAAATCCACTATTTCTGTACATCTACGGGATCTGGTTAATCAGGGAATAATTGATTCCCGCACAGATATTGAGGATAAAAGAAAAAAAATATTTTATCTTAATTCACGTTATGTGGGACGATTCATACCTCAAAAATGGGGTCAAAGGGAAGAAAACTCTGTGGAATTTTTAACAGAGCATATAATGAACCAGGGCAACCCTCATGAGTTTTTCCAGATGATGTTCCATATTTTCCGGGTGGAACTTATTCAGGAAGGGATTAATATTGATCCTCTTCTTAATAGAACCGGGATAAAGATTGGTGAGACCATATACCATCAGCTTAAAGATGACCAGACAGATAAATTAATCCATAATCTCTCCATTTTCTGGGAAAATAATTGTTTGGGTCGGATTGAATTGGAAAATATGAATCCTCTGACTATCCGGGCTTATGATTGTTTCGAATGCGGACTTTTACCTCAAATTGGAGAATCTGCATGTGCTCTGGATTCAGGGATATTGGAAGCTGTTTTTTCTATACACCTGGCTAAAAAAGTAAAAGTAACTGAAACCAAATGCTATGCCCAGGGAGATGAGTACTGCTGCTTTGAAATTATCTAAAAAATATAAAAATTATTTATTTAGAGAACTTCACCAGAGTGGTGGATAGATATTTTTTATGGTCTACAAAACCAGATTTTACCTCTTCGTCATCCATACTACAGTTTTTAATGGAAATAATTTCTTTTTCCCGGGGGTCGGCCTTAATGGTTTCTTCCAGCAATGCACTGTGCCGGGAAGTTTTCATAATAACGAAGGTATCCCCGTCTTCCAGGATATTTTTCAGCCGGGAATCTACTTTAGGTACAATAACCAGTATATCATCTTTTTCTACCAGAGGAATACCTGCACTGGAGGCACAACCAGTAAAAGAGGTTATACCCGGAACCATTTCTACCAGATATCCTCTATCTTCTATTTTTCGCTGGATGTAAGAGAAGGTACTGTAAATAGAAGGATCCCCTAGAGTTACAAAAGCCACATCCTGACCTTTATCCAGGTATGATGCCACCTGATTGGCGGCAGCATCCCAGTGCTTTTCCAGTAAATTCAAATCTTCTTTCATGGGGAACACAGGCTCCAGAACATGGAAGCTATCTTCACGAAGATCCAGTACATTTTTTACTATGGACAGAGCAATACTGGGCCGGTTTTTTGCTGAACGAGGGGCGCAAATAACCTCTACTGAAGATAAAACCTTATGAGCTTTAATAGTAAGGAGGTCCGGGTCTCCGGGACCAGTCCCTATTCCAATTAACTTTCCTTTTATCATAAAAACACCTGTAAAATAGTAATAACTTATCTAGAATAATACTGGACAATTACTTTTAGCATTCTATCAATTTTAGATTGATTTTTATAATATAAAAACTTTTGAGCCTGACAAAATAGTTGCCATCTGGTCTCTTATAACCTTTTTATATAATCATCTACTAATATGGTGGCATGGTGTTACCTATTTTTTGCCCGGATTGCGGGATGATGAGAAACCGTTGTATTTGCGGACCTGAAAGTAAAAATAAGGCTGGAGAGAATTCTAAAAATAATTTAAAAGGTCATGATTCTGGTGAAATCATAAAAAAAACTACCTTATCCTCTGCCCGGCAAAAAGAAATCAAGCGCAACAATCCCCATATACCTGAAAAAATCATTGAAAATTTCCCCTTTCCCTATCCAAGGGAAGGACAGCTGGAGATAATAGCAGACATCCATCAAGCCCTGGAAAATGGGTTTCGCTATGTGGTGCTTGAAGCAGGAACCGGTACGGGAAAATCAGGAATAGCTACCACGTTGGGCCGTATGTATGAGCCTGCCTACATCCTCACCATGACCAAGCAGCTGCAGAATCAGTATGCCCATGAATTTGATTTTTCCCAGGTAAAAGGAAGGGGAAACTTCATGTGCAAAACGGATGATCTGGAGTCCAGCTGTGATATAGGAACCTGTCAAACCACCCCCAGTTCTCAAAAATTCCACTGTTCCTATGGAGTAAGTAAATCATCTACTTTAGGGGCTATAGAAGCATTTGAGGACTCTCATGGGAATCCTATTTATTTTCAGTCCTCAGATCACTGCCATTACTGGGATCAAAAGGCCGATGCAGTAAACAGTCCCATCACCCTGATGAATTATGATTACGCCCTCCTGGAATTAAACCATGTGGGACATTTCGGCTCCAGAAATCTACTTATTCTGGATGAAGCTCATAACATAGAAGATAAACTCATGCGTAGACTGGAAGTAACCTTATCACGTAAAAGAGTAGAAAAAGATATTAAAAAAGGTATTCCTTCAGGAATGATGGGGGAATTAGATCCTGAGGAATGGATTCTGCAGATAGATGCAATTTCTGATGCTTATAAAGATTTAAAGCTTAAGGATTTGCCTAAAAATAAGGCAGATCGTATAAACCGCACCATATTCCGCCTGGATGAGCTAAAGGATAACCTGGCCAAGGAACCTAAAAACTGGGTCATGGATACTGCACCTGACGGAGTTTCCTTCAAACCTCTTCGGGTACATCATTATGCTTATGAGCATCTATTTCGGCATGCTGATGCTTGCATATTCATGAGTGCCACTATTCTTTCTCATCAAATGTTCTGCCGCTGGTTAGGGATGGATCCCCGGGAGGTATATTTTGTGAAAGTGGATAGTCCTTTTCCTCCATCAAAAAGGCCTATTGAGTTAAAATTGGCAGGTAAGATGTCTAAAAATAGAATTAAAAGAACTGCCCCGGACACCCTTCCTATTTTAAATAAAATATTAAAAAGACACCGCCATGATAAGGGTTTGATACACACCCATAATTATCAGTGCCAGAAATATATTATGGATAAATTACCTCATTCCCGCCTCATAGATCATAATTCCATGAATAGGGAAACGGTTTTACATAATTTTGAAACCAGTCACAATCCTCTGGTTTTGATAAGTCCTTCCATGAGTGAAGGGGTGGATTTACCATATGATAAATGCAGATTTCAGGTAATCTATAAAGTTCCCTTCCCTTATCTGGGAGATAAACAGGTTAACATGCGCAGAAAACGTGACCAAAGATGGTATGCCTACAAAACCGTCATGACTCTCATGCAGGCATATGGCAGGGGAATGCGCGCCGAAGACGATGAATGCTATACTTACATCCTGGATGAGAATATTAAAATGTTATTTAATAGTCCTCTCTATCGTTCTTTAATCCCGGAGTTCTTTAAAGAAGCGGTAATTCCTGATGAATAATTATATAATCTCTTTTGCAGATTAAAGTCATTATAGTGCTATTTTTTTAAAATGATGATAAGTTTACAAAAAAATAGTACAATTAAAATTTCATTATTAAATTAAAATAAGAATTTTTTTATTAGTTCTTTCAAGAGGCCATTAGAGCGAAAGGATTGATTTTTCAACTTAACTGAAAATCGGCCTCTATAAAGAACTTTTAATGAATATAAATGATAATAGCGGACCCGGGGGGATTTGAACCCCCGACCTTGGGATCCGAAGTCCCACGTCATATTCCAGGCTAGACTACGGGCCCACATAAATAGACAAAATAACTGTTAGAAGGTTTTCCCTTATAAAGTATTCGCCAGTAGTTATCTTAAATAAAAAAATAATAAAAAATAAATTATTCAGTAATTTGATGCTCTTCCAATCCTTCCTGGTAAATTTGGGATATTAAACGTCCTCCAAATGCACTTAAATAGGAATTAATAAACAGGGCTACCCCTATACTCACTCCGTAAATGATTATTAAATTACCGGTAACCATCTGAGGAATTGATGATATTAAGACTACCAGGAAGCTTAATAACGAAAAGATAATAATGGCGGCGATGTAACGCCCGGTTCCAACTCCTTTAATTACATTAATCACTGGAGTAAATTCAAAGGCGGCTTTAACACTCTTTTCTTTTACCATACGGGTTATTCCCATAAAGCTTACAAAATATGGTACAATCGTTATAAGGATAATCAGGGAGTATAATATGGCCATAAAATTATATATTTCCATATTCGGGCTTAAATAGGTATAAATCATGAAAAACATTATCATGCTACCAATAAATGATCCTATGAATGCGGGAATTCCTATATAAACTAATAAAACCACTATATATTTTAGGCCATCAGTAAACATCTTTCCCCATTCATTAAAAGGGGGAAGTTCATTAGAACCCTGAAAACTACTTTCAATTATTCTGATATAATATCCCATACTCAGTATGGCGGGGATAATCAAAATATTCAAGGCCAAGAGTATTCCCAGTATAAGCATGCGCTTTAAATTGGAGAGGGGATAGTTAAATGATTCAGATAATATTTCACTTAAATTCATTTTTTCATCTCCTGATTTATGATAATAAAATAGGGGATTTTATTATTTAAGCATTAAGTCTTAACCCTAAATTTTCATAGATAGGGATTTTTAAGTAGTATAAGCGACCATTTTTTAGATATCAAATATTATTCCCTAATTGGAGAATTTTCATGCTGGCCAAAAGAATCATTCCCTGTCTGGATTGCGACCTGCAGGTACCCCATGGGCGGGTAGTAAAAGGAGTAGAATTTAAACAGATACGTTATGCTGGAGAACCGGTGGATCTGGCTACCAAATACTACCAGGAAGGCGCTGATGAGATAGTATTTTTGGACATCACTGCCTCCCATGAACGCCGGGAAACTATGGCTGACGTAATTCGGGCCACCACCGAGAACGTTTTTGTACCCATCTGTGTGGGAGGGGGTATTAGAAAACCCCAGGATTACGTTAACATGCTTAAAGCTGGAGCAGATAAATGTTCCACCAATACGGCCGCTATCCACAATCCGGATTTAATAAATGAAGCATCTAAAATTGTGGGTTCTCAGGCCTGTGTTATTGGTATTGATGCCAAGAGAAGATACATTGAGGACGAAAGCGAGGCCCGCGATAAGATAATTGTAGAAACTAAAAAAGGCTTAGCCTGGTTTGATTGCAGTATTTACGGTGGAAGAGAATTCACTGGTATTGATGCTATTGCCTGGGCCATGGAATGCGAAAACCGGGGGGCAGGAGAAATCCTTTTAACCAGCATGGATCGGGACGGTACCAAAGATGGCTATGACCTGGAACTAACCAGGACCATAAGTGAAAGTGTGGATATTCCAGTAATTGCCTCGGGTGGTGTAGGTAATCCACAACATATTCTGGAAGCTTTCACATTGGGTAAAGCAGATGCTGCTTTAGCTGCCAGCATATTTCACTTTAATGAGTTTCCTGTGTCACAGGTTAAGGCTTTCTTGAAGGAGAATGGTGTTTTGGTTAGGGCAAAATAAACCTGGATTTGCGATATATTGAATATATCACTCTAAGTGAAAAATCAGCATTAATCAATCAACAACCTCAAAACTATCCAGTTCATCATAACTCACAGCCACGGCCAGTACAGGTTCATTTAAATCAGATCCTAAAAAATATGGATTAATCCATATATGAAGGGCTTTACCAATACTATCTACGGAAACCACAGGCCCAATAGTAATTTTATTAATTATTAAGCTTACGGGTTCGGTCTTGACATTAAAAGTTTTCCCGACCATATTTTCTTCAGGATATTCGGTTTCCTCAAAACATCTGCATTCTTCTATTTTTCCTATAACTTCATCTTTAAGCATTTTTTAATCCCCTCTATATTTCCCTAAATTACAGAATTTTTGTTTATTCACGTAGTATAACATGGCAATAACGAAGTTTAGTAATTATTTTGTTCTTAACTCTAATTAATTTTTCATATCAAAAACCATTATAAACCCCTTCCACCAAAAAAGACTAAACACAGAACCTTAGAAGGCCGCACATTGCAAAAACGAAAACACATATTCCTGGATGAAACTTCAAAAGTCGCCATCATGGAAAGGAAAATAAAAAAATACGAACGTTACAAACCACGCAGTCTGAAAACTGTTGACGAAGACTTCCGGATGCAGGAAAAAATGGCCATGCTCAGTGTGGTTGCCAGTAATTTCATGATGACCGGCCACAGCCCCACCCTGGTCCTGACTAAAAGGGAAGAAGGGGACGAGGTCATGTGTCCGGTGGGTGGCGGCCAGAAGGACAGGGCCCGGGAAATAATATTAAAAACAGATTTCCGTAAACTATATCGGGGTGGAAAGGGTAGAAAAACCGACCCCTTGATGATTGTAACTGCCATTTGCATGTATGTAATGCGTCAGGATAACTCCCGAAGGGGAGATATTAGGTATTCTGATGATTTTATAAGTAGTGTAGGGGTAACCAGGGAAATATACCAGCACATCAGCCAGAAACTGGATGATTTTCAAAATTCATAATTATTTTTAATTTTACAACATTAACTCTTTTTTTAAATAAGGATTTTATTATCTGATCTCCTCAAAACACAAGCTCCAATTAAAAATATCAATATTACTTTTAATTATTTTAATTTTTAAATTAAATAATTCAATATATTTATATGCCATGACTTAACAATATTAATTTAGACATGGATGATATTGATGTGAATGTTTTAGAAGTCACTCAAAATTAACGTCAAAAAATTTAAAATAGGATTAAAAAAGCAGATTTTGAAGGAAAGCAATGGTGGAAATTGCAGGGAGGTGAATATATGGAGCGGGAAGTGCCAGGTAATTGTCCTATATGTCAAAGCAAAATCAAAGTTAGTGAAGTACGCTGCAAGGAATGTAAAACGGTGATTAAGGGAGAATTTGAATTATGCAAGTTCTGTCGTTTGAGTGAAAATCAGAAATATTTCCTGGAAGCTTTCATTAAAAACCGGGGTAATATTAAGGAGATTGAAAAGGATCTGGGAATATCTTATCCTACAGTGAGAAATAAACTGGATGAAGTCATTTCGGTTCTAGGATATCAGGCGGATAAACCTGTTATTGATAAAAAAGCCATCTTAGAAAAGCTTAAAAATGGAGAAATCAGTAAAGACGAGGCTTTAAATTTATTAAAAAGCTGAAGATCTTTAAAAATTTTGGAGGGATTTTATGGGTGAAGATATAACTGATGAGAGAATGCAGATTTTAGAAATGGTGGAAGAAGGGAAGATTAATACCAAAGAAGCATTGGAGCTACTGGATGCTCTGGAAGGTAATTCAGAAAAAATAAATTCTGAAAAGAAAGCTAAATGGTTGAGAATCCGGGTGAGAACCATGGATGATAATCCCAAGGTAACGGTGAATATACCGCTTGCTCTGGTGGATGTGGGTTTGAAACTGGCCCGGAAATTTGATCCTAATCTGGATGATGAAGTCCTGAACCAGGTGGATCTGGATGAGATTGTGGAGGCTGTTAAAAACGGGGCCCATGGTGAAATTGTGGATGTGGATGATGAAGAAAACCAGACTAAAGTCAAGGTATACGTGGAATAATTCACCATTTATTATTTTTTTATTTCACTAATCTTCTAAAAAATTATTTAAATAAATCTCTAAGCAAATATTGATAAAATATTAGATATTAAAATGTATTATCAGAAAATAGGAATTTTGATTCTATTTCTCATTTTTTGATAGGTCGCTCTATATAGTGATAGCAAAAATATCGATTTCTTTTTTTAATGTCACTTCTCCTAATAACTATTTTAATTAGAATCTACTAAATAGGATTTAAATAATTTTTTTAGCAAAAATTAGCAAAATAAAAAGAATTAGATCTTTAATTTAAAATTTAAAAGATTTTATTCATTTTCACTATTTTTGATAGGTCGCTCTATATAGTGATAGCAAAAATATCGATTTCTTTTTTTGAATTTGTATAAAATTTGATTATTCTTATTCCATTCCAGTTTAGACCATCGGGGTTTTAAATATATTACAATTTAATCACTAACCAGGGGTAATTTACTTACTTTCCATCCTACAAAACCACCCTGGATATTGTAAGCTTTTTTAAAACCAGATTCTCTCATTTTGCCCATGAAATATTCTCCCCGCACTCCACTTTTACAGTATATCACATATTCCTTTTCTTTATCCAATTTTTCCACTTTTTGCTGGAACTGGTGGCCATCATAATCCAGATTCTGGGCACCAGGCAGGTGTTCATCTTCAAAATCTTCCTGAGGACGTATGTCTATAATGGTAAATTCAGGGTGTTCTTTTATTAATTTCAGTGCTTCCTGAGGGGGTATGGTTTTAAACTGAGTCATTTTAAAATCTCACTATTTTTTTATAAAAAAGAAACGAAACATTATTACTCATTTTGGGCCCCTGATACCAGTTATTTATTAGGGGATAGATCCCGTATTTATTCACCATTCATATTTTTTTTTAGATAATAACTTTCCTGTACATATCTATATAGAACTAATTCTATATATTTTATTTCAATAAATTTTTAATTATTTACTATTCTAAAATTTATCATGCTCACTTGAAGGGGGCACAAGAGATAGGTTTTAAAGTTTTAATAAAAGAATAGACTATAAAAAAGGCTTATTTATAATAGATAATATGAAAATCAAATCTTCAATTCCTCCGGAGGAATTTAATGGACCTCTGGATCTGGATATTACCATCAACAGTGGTCAAACCTCCCAACCTGCCTGGATAAATGAGGAGAACTATTTTAAGGAACTATTAATTGTAAATAATCAACCAGTGCTGGTACGTCTTTCTACAGATGAAATCACTGGAGCAGTGTTAATGGAGCTGGAATCTAATGATGAATTTTCTTTTAAACCAGTAATGGAAGAAATACGATATATCTTTGACCTGGATTTTAATCTAACTCTCTTTCATGAATTTCTAAATGAAGACCCTGCTCTGGCTCCCACCATTGATTTTTGCAATGGTTTGAGATTATTTAAGGCCCATAATGTGTTTGAATGTTTGATTTCATCTATATGTTCGGCTAACAATTCTATTATTCGTTGGAGCAGGTCCATAGGCGCTATGAGGGAAAAATGGGGAGATGGTTATATATTACCTTCCGGAAGGTTTTATACCTTTCCTGCCCCTGAAAATATCTTACAATTACCAGAACACGAAGTTGAAGAAATGGAGATGTGTGGCGGGGAAAAAAATATTGAAGAGTGCATCCATAACTTAAAAGCCTGTGGGGTGGGATACAGGGGCAAGTATATGAAAGATGCTGCTAAGATGGTTACCGAAAGGATCTCCTTACATGAATTAGGTCAGATGAGTTATGAAAAAGCATTTGAATCCTTACTGGACTTACCTGGTGTGGGGCCTAAAGTAGCCGACTGCATACTCCTGTATGGTTATGGTAGGGGTGAGGCCTTCCCCACTGATGTATGGATTAAAAGGATAATTTCTCACCTTTACTTTGAGGGAAAGGATATTAAAGTGGATAAAATAAGAGAATTTGGACAGGAACAATTTGGGGAGTATGCCGGTTACACCCAGCTTTATCTGTTCCATTATGCCCGAAAATCAGGGCTTCTGGATAAATTAAAACCACTTAAAAAATAATAGATCAGGGGATAAATACCATGGGAAAACTAAAAGAGGGACTTGATGAATTTCAATCCCTTTGTGAAGAATATTACTCCCGAATAATCCAGATTCTGGATGAAGAATACTGTTGGAAATGTCCCCAGCGCTCAAATAAAGAAAAAACGTACTGCCAAAAGGTAGAAGCATGGATAAGTCTCAACCTGGCTCTGGAAAAAGCTATAAAAGAATCAGTGCCTGGTGGGGATGAGGGAAACCGGGACCTTTTAGTGGTCAAATATCTGGAAAAAAATAACAATAAATTACAGCGGACTTTGAAATATGATGAAGTATCCATTATAAAGCTTAAAGAAAAAATCAAGCCATTTAAGGATGATAATAATTTTTTACTGGTTCGAAAAAACCCCTCCTCGGTAAAAGTCCAGGAAATGGTGTTATTGCCTCAGGAGTGTCCCTTATCCACTTACTGGTTTTCCCGGATGAAACTGGTTGGGGGTATTCCCTTCAAATTAGCCCGAATAAATGAAATATTTACTAAAAATAGTTTTAGATATATTAAACTAGATGATGGAACTACAACTTCCATTGAATTTATTTTAGGTGTGGTTTTGAAAATTTTAGACCATGATGACCCTCTTTTAGACTATTTTTAATAGCAGGGTTTTTTCAAAAAAAGCTTAAATTCTTCATTAATGACCCTAAAGCCCATAGAGTGATAATAATAAGGATAAAAAGCCCAAATCTTCCTTCTTTTTTATAGTAATTATAAGCCCCATTAATACCAGCCAGCAGGGCAACCACGAAGGTTAGTGTAGCATTAATACCGCCCATATCCATAGAATATGTCGCTAAAAGTATACTAATAACTATTAAAACTGCATTTGTTTGTTTATATTCACTTATAATATTTTTATCTGATTTTACCCCCATAAAATGCCCCCTAATATTGTTATAGATTTATAAGAATTAAATAATTATGGGCCTTTATTTTACTGTGAATAAATAATAATATTTTTTATATCCTCTGGCCAATATTTTATAGGGGAACTGTGGCTAATTAATCCTATTAGGGGAAGTAAGATGGAAAAGAATCATAATTTAACTCCTGAAATGATATCAGAGGACTTAAAAAAGCTAAATATTAGAGTATCTCGGATGATAGAGGATTCTTCTCTTAAGAAAATATCTAATCTGGTTTTAGAAGAAGCCACTCGTCTTACGGGCAGTGATTACTGTTATGTGGCCATTGTCGATCCAACAAATGGGGATAGTGTGGGCATTTCTTTTTCACACCTTACTGATGGCTGTCAGTATTATGCTGATTTAGGGGAAGCTCGCTTTAAAATCAGAAAGGATGGAACTTACGGTGGACTTTTAGGCTACTCTTTAGATACAGGAGAGTCTTTTTTTACCCACGACCCGGTAAATCATCCTGTAGCCCATGGTATTCCACCAGGACACGAGACCATTAATCAGTTTTTGTCAGTAGCAGTTAAACACCAGGAAAAAATATTAGGTCAAATTGTACTGGCCAATCCTGAAAAAGATTATTCTGAACTTGAATTGAAAATTACAGATGAAATAGCCAGTATTTATGCTTTAGCACTGGATAAACTGCTTTAATTAAAAATAAATAAAATAATCTTTTTTTTATTAATAATTGATGAATAATTTATTCATCAATTACTTTTACTGAAGTCATAACATCATTTTCTTTTATGGCATTCACCACTTCCATTCCCTTGGTGACTTTACCAAAAACGGTGTGTACTCCATCCAGATGGGGCTGAGGGGAGTGGGTTATGAAAAACTGGCTTCCACCAGTATCTTTACCTGCATGGGCCATTGATAATGCACCTTTAACATGTTTATTAGGGTTTATCTCACATTTTATGGTGTAGCCTGGTCCTCCTGTTCCATTACCTTTAGGACATCCTCCTTGAATTACAAAATCAGGTAAAACCCGGTGAAAAGTTAATCCATTATAAAATCCATCATTGGCTAACTTTTCAAAGTTGGCCACGGTGTTAGGGGCGTCTTCTTCAAATAAAACCAGTTCAATAATTCCTTTTTTAGTTTCAATAATCGCTTTTTTCATAGTATCACTTTTATAATTGATTTATTTAATATTCAGGCTAAGTACTTAGCGGTACTTAATTATATCCATTATTTTAGATAACTCAGTATCTATTACAGCAGCACTTATTAATAACCAGAGACAATTAATATAAAATTAATCTTAAGGAATTCCTTATTAAAATATAATCATTATCATGATTTTCAGGTGATGTGATGAATACGCAAGAAATTATGGATATGGATCAAAAGTTTGTCATGCAAACTTATGGACGCCAAAAGCTGGCTTTATCTCATGGAAAAGGAGCTGAGGTTTGGGATGTGGAAGGAAACAGCTATCTGGATTGTTTTGCCGGAGTGGCAGTGAATAATCTGGGACATTCTCACCCTAAAGTGACTTTAGCCATTTGCCATCAGGCCCAGAGAATGATCCATTGCTCCAATATTTATTACACCCAGGAACAGGCTGAATTGGCCCAATTACTCACTCAGATATCGCCTCATGATAAGGTATTCCTGGCCAATAGTGGTGCTGAAGCCAATGAAGGAGCCATTAAACTGGCCCGAAAATTCACCGGCAAAGGTGAAATCATAGCCACAGACAATTCATTTCATGGTCGAACCCTGGCCACGGTAACTGCCACCGGTCAGGATAAATATAAAATTCCTTTTAAACCACTACCTGCTGGATTTAAACACGTTCCCTATGGTGATATTTCGGCTATGATGCAATCCCTAAATGAAGACACTGCTGCTATTATTTTAGAGCCAATTCAGGGTGAAGGAGGAGTTATAATTCCTCCAAAAGGATATTTAAAAGATGTGGAGAATCTTTGCCGCCAGAATGATGTTTTATTAATAATGGATGAGGTTCAAACCGGTTTTGGCCGGACCGGTGAAATGTTCGCCTCTCAACATGAGGGAATACAACCGGACATCACCACCGTGGCCAAGGCCATGGGGGGAGGATATCCTATTGCAGCAGTTCTAGCCAACTCCCGAATAGCTGAAGCATTCCAGCCCGGTGATCATGGATCCACATTTGGAGGAAATCCTCTAGGATGTGCAGCAGCTAAGGCGGCTATTGAAGTTCTCTTGGATGAAAATCTTGTAAATAAATCCAAAGAAATGGGAAACTACTTGCAGAAAAAACTGGAAGAACTAAAATCCAAATACTCACTCATCTCAGAAATACGGGGCAGGGGTCTACTTATAGGTATCGAAATTACCTTGGATTGTTCTCAAGTGGTTAAAAAAGCCTGTGAAAAAGGAGTTTTAATCAACTGTACTGCAGGAAAGGTTATACGTTTAGCCCCTCCTCTTTTAATAAATATGACTCAGATAGATAAGCTGGTTAATGTCCTGGATGAAGTATTTGCGGAATTGTCCTGATTTATTTAATTTAATCCCCTGTATTGTATAAAAAAGGAACTTTTTTAATTTAAATCATTAATTTGAATATTGTCCTGCAAGAAACTATCCAGCCAGTTAGCCAGTTTAAAATTATTTAATTTTTCAATAGGAATCCATTTAAAGTCTTCATGTTCTTCACTTATTTTGAATTCTCCAGAATCCACCTCAACCTCCAGAATGATATGCACAGAATGGCGATGAGTATGATCCTGCTGGGCCACTCCTATGGCCTTTTTTAAGGAGATATTCAACCCGGTTTCTTCTTTAATTTCCCGTACCAGCGCATGGTCAAAGTCTTCACCTGGTTCCACCTTACCTCCTGGTAGTTCCCAGAGGCCGGGATTACTACGGGAATGTACCGAACGCTTTAAAATCAGTAATTCTCCTTTTTCATCTTTAATCAGTGCCCGCACTACCAGTTTAAATGGATTGTTTTTCATGATATCGCCTGGTTATCCTAATAATATTTTAGCATTAAATTAAACTCTCTTTACCTTAATCATTAAAATGGGTCTATCTTTAAAAAATAGTTATCATGGGGATATTTTTTTTCTAAATATATATATTAAGAAGTTTAAAGATTTATTGTCTTCTTAATTTTATTATTCTGGAGGATTTCAAATGGGTTTTGATTTAGATATTAATGAAAAAGACCATCTAATGATTGGCAAAGCCGATTCTACTAAACTAGCAGAGGAGTATGGAACTCCGTTATATGTTATTGATGAGATGAAAATCAGGGAAAACTACAGGAAGGTTTACCAGACATTTTCAAAATATTATGCTGATTTTCAGATATTTTATGCCTGTAAGGCCAATACTAACCTGGCTGTAATGCGTATACTTGAAGAAGAAGGTAGTGGGATAGATGCAGTTTCTCCGGGAGAAATATACACCTCTCTTCTGGCGGGATTTGATGGGGATAGGGTTTTATATACTGGAAATAATGTAAAAGACGAAGAAATGCATTTTGCTGCAGAAGCTGGAATTCGTCTTAATGTGGACTCCATTTCTCAATTAAAGCGATTATCTAAAATAGTGGATCCCGATGGATTTAAAATATCCTTCCGGGTGAACCCCATGGTAGGTGCCGGCCACCATGAACACTGCATTACCGGGGGTGAAATGAGCAAATTCGGCATAAAAGAAAGTGAGGCTGTAGAAGCATATAAAATGGCCCAGGATCTGGGGTTTGAACCGGTGGGAATACACAGTCATATAGGATCGGGAATACTGGAAAGCGAACCATTTATGCTGGCAGTGGAGGCCTTGATGGATATCGCAGGGAACATTGCCCAGGGGACCGGGATTGAATTTGATTTCATAGATTTTGGGGGCGGATTAGGGATCCCTTACCACCCTGATGAAGAGGAACTGGATCTGGATAATTTTGCCCAGGAAATAACAGGTCTATTCAAAGAAAAACTGGTACACTATGGCCTGGGAAAACCTACCATGTGCCTGGAACCCGGGCGTTACATAGTGGGTAATGCATCTTACCTTTTAACTAAGGTTAATACCATTAAAAAGAGCTATCGGAAATTTGCAGGAGTGGATGCTGGTTTTAATACACTTCTCAGGCCTTCCATGTATGGCTCCTACCATCATATTGTGGTGGCCAACCGGGCCCGGGATGAGGGAACTGAAAAAATAGATATCGCCGGGAATGTATGTGAATCAGGTGATCTATTTGCCCGGGACCGTACCTTGCCTAAAATTAAAGAAGGGGATTTGCTGGCTATAATGAATGCAGGAGCTTATGCTTTTTCCATGGCATCCCAATATAACTCCCGGCCACGTCCAGCAGAAGTGCTGGTTAAAGATGGTGAAACTGATGTTATACGAGAAAGGGAAACTTTTGCGGATTTATTGAATAAACAGGTGCTTCCAGCGAGGCTTTTAAAATGAGCAAAAAAACCATTTTATTTTCTAAGATGCATGGACTGGGCAATGATTACATAGTTATTGATGAAAGCCAATCTGAATGCATAGAAGAAGATAAAAAAGGAGAAGTAACGGCTGAAATATGCCGCAGAGGCTTTTCTGTTGGTGCTGATGGGCTCATATTTGTTTCACCTCCTCAGGGAGAAGGTGATATCCGTTTCAGGATTTTCAATGCAGATGGAAGTGAAGCAGAGATGTGTGGGAACGGTATTCGCTGTTTTTCCAAATTTGTATATGACAACAGCATTTTCCGCCAGGATGAAATTAAGGTGGAAACCCTGGCCGGAATAAAAACCGTGGAACTGGACATTGAAAAAGGCCAGGCAGCAGCCATGAAGGTGGATATGGGATTGGCCACCTTTAAAACAGATCAGATACCCATGGATGTGGTGGAAGATGAATTTATTGATTTATTCTTAAAGGTAGAAGGTAAACCCATGCAAATGACTGCTATTAGTGTGGGAAATCCTCATGCTGTTATCTTTGTGGATGATGCCGGTCAGGTGGATCTGGATAAATGGGGCCCGGCTATTGAAAACCACCCTTCATTTCCTCAGCGCACCAATGTTCATTTCGTAGAGATAATATCTCCCGGTGAGATTATTATGGTCACCTGGGAAAGAGGAGCAGGACCCACCCTGGCCTGTGGTACCGGAGCTACTTCCTGCGTAATTGCAGGAAATAAATTGGAAAAATTAGAAGAAAAGGTACTGGTACATCTACCTGGTGGTGAACTTGAAATCGAAGTTTATCAGGACGAAAAAGATCTGGGAGCCTTTATGGAGGGTGATGCTAAACTGGTATTTGATGGTATTATGCTTATGGACCTTTAATTACAGTTCTTCTAATTTCCATCCAATCTTAATTTAATATTCTATTTTTTTTAGTATTAGCGGTTGATTTAAAACCCATATTTTATTATATCTATCTTAATTTTCTTTTCCGGGAATTTCTTTAAATATTATTTTGAAGTTCCTTTACGCACCTCCATTTTTATTTTTCCCTCAATTTGACTCTCTTAAGATTTTTTATTCAGTAAAATAAATTCATAAGGGGTACTTTTTAAAATATATCCCAATGTCAATCACCTTTTTTTAGTTTATCTATTTTCTGGAGTAATTTTTACTCATCAATCGTATACGATGGATTCTTGGCTGAAATATTAAAAACCAGGGAATATAATTATCTTAAGAAATTAATAAAAAATATTATTATATTTATTTTTGTTTATGATAAATTGGAGTTAATTAAAATTAATTTAATATCACTACATAATATTTTACTATAATTTAATATGATTATTGGAACTAAAATTAAGCCTGATTATTCTTTAAATAATAATCATTTAACCTTTAAAATTAATTTTTTAACCGGTTACTAATTAATTTAAAGTTTAGATATTCTAAAAATTTTAAAAAATGAAAATATGTCTATATATCTACCTTAAAATTCTTTAAGGGCTTCTGCTTTTTGATGAGCTGGGGTAGTTTTACATTAATTTTATCTATTAAAATGACCTATTATTAAATGGAGCAATAATTCTTGTTTATTTGAGGGGGCTTTATCATAACCATTTATCCTTTTAATGATCCCATTCAGGGGAAAAAAATTAAAATTATGGATTATTTTTTTGAATTAAATTATATACTAATTTTAACAGTAGTTAACTCTGTATATAGGCTAACTGTTGATGAAGGGAAGTGGATTTGTACCGGACGGCATGATATTTCCCTTAAAAATCCTTAAATAAAAAGGTTTCAGGAGGATATTACATTATCTGCTAATTAAAAGCTTTTCATGATTAAAATTTTCATATTTAGGGAATAATTGATATTTCAAGTACTATGATAGATTAAAGAGAGGATTTTAAATATATATAAAACGGATTCGGGCTTATTAGAAAAATTTTCCATTTTTAATTCAGTGGAGGTGAAAATAAATATTTGGACTTCTGTGAAAATTAAAATAAAAGAGAATTTACAAATTTTTAATCAGGGGATGGTTTAGATTAAAAGGAGGATTTTAATATGGAAAAAAATGGTAGTGCATTGATTTTGATTGTATTGGGGCTCATTGTTTTAGCTTTCCCCCTATTAGGGATTATTCCCTTGAGTTTGATTACCGGGTTTATAGTTCTGTTTTTAGGTATAGGTCTGCTATTGGGAGGAGTAGCGCAAATGGGGGAAAGTCTGGCTATAGGGTTAGTGGAGATCCTTCTGGGAATAATTGCCCTGGTTTTAGGGGTTGGCTTCATATTCAATCCCGGACTCTTCAGCTGGTTAGTCGGGTTTATAGTATGGATAGTTGGTATATTCCTTATAATAGCTGGTATTATTGGAATATTTTCAAAAGCAGGAGGTAGCAGGTGGAACGGTGTTATTGCCACAATAATTGGTATTCTATACATAATAGTAGGAACCTTTATTGCGGATCCTATCATTTTAGGGGTGTTAATTGGATTATGGCTATTAATAACTGGAGTATTAATGCTTTTTATTAAAGAATGAAAATTTAATAACTCCTAAACCATTCCCCATCATTTTTAATTTCTATTAATAAGATAAATCCTAAAAATATTCTTTACTCTCATTAAAAGTAGCTTGCCTTTTTTAGGGTCCTGAATTATTTATTCATTATTAGATAATCCCCCCATCTAGCTATTTTTAATAATAGAGATATAATATCATTAATTTTCATAAATAAACATGAGGAAAAAATATGAACCAACAAATAAAATGGGATTACTTTGATAAAGGCCTGGATTATTTTGATGATGAAGAATATGAAAAAGCCCTGGAATTTTTTGAAAAAGCCCTAGAAATTGATCCGGGTTTTGAAAATGCAATGGCCTATAAATCTTTTTCTATCACTGAACTTAAATCTTTAAATGATTCACTGGTATTTATTAATCAGATGCTGGAGGAATACCCTGAATATGATTCACTTTACTATCTTAAAGCCAGTCTTCTTTCAGATTTAGAAAGCTTTGAAGAATCTAATTCTTACTTTGATCTGGCTTTGAAGAAGGGTTTTGAAGAGGATTTAACTTACTATGGAAGGGCTTATAATTACTTTGGGCTGGAGGACTACGAAAATTCGGCTAAATACTTTAAAAAACATCTTAAAACTAATCCTGATGATTTACAGTCCTGGTGTAAGTTAGGATACTCCCTTTATCATATATCATCCATGGAAGAAGCTTTAAATTGTGTAGATAAGGCCATTGAAATGGATCCGGATTTTTACTTGCCTTACTACTATAAAGGAGAAATCTTTTTAGGTGAAGGAGAAAATGAAAAAGCACTAAAATGTTTTCAGAAGGCTCACCAGCTACAAGTAGATGATTCCGAAACTAAAAAACGGTTGGAAAAATTGACTTAATTATTCAATCTCAATATTCCTCCAGCAATTACTTTTTATTGGGGGAAGAACATACTATTGGTTTAAACTAATTTTTTAAATCCAAATTTATAATTCATGAGGAGCAATATTTTGACGGTTAATCAAGCAAAAAAGCTTTATTTAAAGGGAAGCGAACTTTTAATACAGAGAAAGTATCCAGAAGCATTAAATTATTATCGAGAAGCAGTAGAAGCAAACCCGCAATGCATGGAAGCCCATCTAGAAATGGGATATCTTTTGGGCACCCTTGAGAAATATGAAGAGTCATTAAAATCATTTGAAAATGCACTAGAGATAGAAAATTCTTTTCCTGCATTTTTTGGTAAAGGGATGTCTTTATTTTTCATGGATAAGTATGAAAATGCGGTTGAAGCATTTTTACAGGCTTTGGAAATGGGTGAAAATGAAGACATATGGTACTACCTGGCAAGTTGCCAGCTACTGGATGATGATCCGGAAGAGGCCATACATTCATTTAACATATCAATATCCATAGATAACGACTTTATAGAGGCATGGAATGATATGGGAGTAGCTCACAGTATTCTGGATGAACATGACTATGCTCAGGAATGCTTTGAACAGTCCTTAAGAATAGATGAAAATTATTTTCCTGCCATTTATAATCTGGGGGCCACACTGGTTGATAGTGGTAATTATGAAGACGCTCTACCCTACCTGGATCGGGTACTGGATCAGGATGAAAAACACTTCAAGGCCCTTTTTTACAAAGGAAACGCATTATACTATCTGGATAAAGTAGAAGAATCTATAGAATACTTTAAACAAGCTTTAATACAGGACAAAAATCAGGGAGAGCTATGGAATTATCTGGGTTATGCTCAGTTCAGTTTAGGCCAAAATCACGAAGCTCTGGAATCACTTAAACAAGCAATCAAAATTAGCCCGGAACAGGTTCCTGCTCATCTAAATTTGGCTCAGGTCTACCATGAGTTGGGTAAACCACAAAATGCCAAAGATTTGCTGGAAAAAGTTCAGGAACTTGATCCTGGAAATGAGGAAGCCCGGGATCAAATGGAGATACTTTCAGAATATGGTGCATGAATCAGCGCTGATAAAAGTCCTATTTATAAAACTAAATCTTATTTTTAATGGAAAATTACTGCAAAACCCTAAAAGGAGATAAATTGAAAGCAAGAAAATTTTACCAGCAGGGAATCAAATCTCAAAAAAAAGAGCAATACGCCGCGGCCTTAACTCTTTTCCAAAAAGCATTGCAAATAGACCCTGATTGCTATAAGGCCCATAATGAAATGGGATATGCTTATGGAAATATGGGGGATCTCCAGGAAGCATTAAAATCTTTTGATAGTTCTTTAAATATTAAAATAACTCCACATGGACTTTATGGTAAGGCATTAACCTTTTATCATTTACAGGACTATCAGGCCGCTAAATTATTTTTCCAAAAAGTTCTGGATATAGAGCCCAATGAATGGGCCTACTTTTATATTGCCAGCTGCCATTTTTATTCAGGAGAATTTGAATTAGCATTACAAAGTTTAAATCAAGCTATACTACTTAATTCGACATTTAAGGAGGCATGGAATGATAAAGGAGTTATTTACAGTATTTTAAAAAATGATGAAAAGGCGCTGGATTCTTTTCAACAGGTCCTGGATATCGATCCGGATTATTCTTCTGCCATTTATAATATGGGAACCACCCTGGCAGACAGGGGTAACTATCCCGAGGCACTGGAATATCTGGATAAATTTTTAGAAAAAGATCCAGAAAACTTTAAAGCATTACTTTATAAGGCCAATGTATTGTTTTTCATGGATTTTCCTGAAGATGCCCTTACCTATTTTGAAGAGGCGTTAATTCAAAACCCAGATTCTCCCGAGGCCTGGAATTACAAGGGTTGTGTACTTTCAAGCCTGGGAAAAAGTAAACAAGCAATCAAATCCTTCAAAAAAGCTATTAAATCATCTCCAGACTATGTTGCAGCTTATCTTAATCTAGCCAATGTTTATAAAGAATTAAATATGCTGGAAAATGCAAAAAAATCTCTGCAAGAAGTTATTAAAATTGCACCAGATAATGAAGAGGCTTTGAACGAAATGAAAGCCCTAATAAAGAATAACTAACTGCCCTGCACCCTTCCTGGAACCTGTCGAATAATACTGCTTTTTGCATCCAGAAAGTCTTTAAATATTTTACAGTCTTTATTTCTTCTTTAGAGCTGTAAAGTAGAGTTAAAGTTTTTTTAACTCTTTCTAAAAACTTAATCTGATCTATTAATTTCTTTTTATCCTTTAATTCCTGGTGGTATTTTTCCTTAAATTCATCCCCTTTTTCCCTATTTTTGGAAAACCAGATATCAAGACCTTCAGTGGGCGCTAAATCTTTATACCAGCAGTCAATTTTAATACTTTCTTTAGCAAGCTTTGGGGACCGGTTCTATCCACCAGTATTCTAAATCCGTCTTCCTCTTTTGCAAGTTGAGACAAATGCTTAATTTTTATCATCAAATAATATATCTTATTTTAAAATAAATAATTTATTTTAATCATAGTTTATTTTAATTCAGCACTAATAACCACTATTTCTTCAAAAAAGAACCGCTCCAGGGCAGTTATTTCTGCTTCAAATCCCATATTTTCCAATTTTTCCAGGGTCTTTTTATTATCTGATAGTGAACTTTGTACCAGCTGAATTCTTCCTTTTTTACCAAGGTAGTCCTTCAAATCATCCAGAAAAACATCGATGACCTTTCGACCATCGATTCCACCATTCCAGGCAGCATCCAGTTCATCGCCTATGATTTCATCCTCGCTGCTGGGTAGATAAGGAGTATTAAATATTATGAGATCGAATTTTTCCCCTTTAACCGGCTTAAAAAGGTCCCCCTGTCTTACTTCCATATTGGAAATATTATTTATTTTCAAATTTTTCCGGGCACACTTTACTGCATGAGGGTTTATATCAGTAGCCACCACTTTTTTAGTTTTTAAAGATGCTGCTAAAGCTATAAAACCAGTCCCAGTACCTATTTCCAGCACATAATCATCAGGCATGGAGTTTAAATTCTCAGCTAATAGTAAAGTGTCTTCTGAAGGGGCATAGACCCGTTCACAGCTTTCAATTTTTAATCCGTTATATTCCATCATTTTATCAATATATACATCTTTTAATTCTAAAAATCCCCATGGCAATTATATGTCAAGCTATCATATAACTTTATAAATATCTTTATTGCTCCAACAAATGCTTTAAATTATTTGATATATCTAAAATCTGTTGAGGAGTGAGTTTAAATACCCTTTCTTCTTTTAAAACTGGATTAAGTTTTTGGATTAGTAATCTGGCTTCTTTTTTATCCAGATCATTTATTTCATGAAATGATTCTAAAAGAGATTTTGCTGCCTTTTTCCGGCGGTGCTGGAAAAGAGCTCGACAGACTCGAGTAAAAAAATTATCAATTTTTCTATCTTTTTTAGGAACCAATCTCACTACTGTTGAGTCTACCCGGGGAGGGGGGATAAATGATTGGGGTGATACCTTATCCAGTAGTTCCACTGTGGCTTTAAAGTGAAGCATTACTGATAAACGGGAATAATGTTTACTACCCACCGGGGCATTCATACGCTCAGCAAATTCTTTCTGATACATCAATATTCCCTGATCAAAGTTATGTTCTAACAATTTGAAGGTAATGGGGGATGATATCTGGTAGGGCAAATTAGAGACAATTTTATTGAATACCGGAAAATCAATTCTCAAAGCGTCTCCTGTTATTACCTCCACATTACCTGATCCGAATTCCCCCAATCTCTTCTTTAAAATATGGGCAATACGGGGATCCTGCTCAATAGCCACCACTTTATGGGCTTTAAAAGACATGGGGATGGTTAAAGTTCCAATTCCAGGACCTATTTCCAGCACAGTATCCTTTGGAGATAAATCGGCAAATTTAAGTATCTTTTCACGTTTAAAATCATCAATCAAATAATTTTGACCTAAACGACGATTTAAAGTAATGCCATGAGTTTTTAAAATTTCTTTGGTTTCCCGGGCCAGAGAAACTTTATCTATGTTTTTCCAGTCCCCCAAAAATATTTCTCCTGAAAAATTAATTTAAAAAAAAAAATAAAATATATTTACCTTCGGCGGGCAGGGGGCCGGGTGAATAAAATATATTTTTTCTTACCCCGCTTATCTTTATCAGCATCCAGTTCTAGTAGAACTCTTTTTACCAGTATTTTAACTGGATCTGAAAGCATTGGAACCCTGTTTTTTATATCTTCAAAACTTTCAAAGGGTTTTTCTTCCCTTGCTTTTATAATATCCCACATGTGCTTTTTACCTATTCCTGGTAAAAGTTCCAGCTGGTTAAGGCGGGTACTTACGGGCCCGGCTTCATTAAAAAACTGGACAAATTTATCCTCTTTAGCCTTTATAATTTCTTCTATGACATATTTTAGCTCCACCCGGGCGGTGGCAGTTAAATCATCATAATTGAGCCGGCGACTTACCCGGGAGATTTCATCCCTTTTCCCAGAACCAATGTACACCTTCTGGTGTATTTCAATATCCACTCCCTCCTGAGGAGTCAACTCCAGTAAAGTAAATTCTTCTTTACCAATGGCCTGGGCCACAGGCTTTCTTTTAAAGTTAGACATACCTTCCTGGATATAGCCCAGTGGCAGGTAGTCGAGGATAATTGCGTAATCTTCCATCCAATCACTAACCATAAGTCTTTTAATTAGCAGAATCAATTTTTAGTGAAAATTCAGTAATTTAAGGGAATAAATACTATAATCTGTATTTATCCACTATTTTTAATATTTCTTCCATATCCTCATTCTTAATTGGTATCCGTTCCTTGGCAAAAAGCAATCTTAAATCTGCTAGATCCTGAGGTAGCATATCTGCTATTCGAACCGCATATTTCTTTTTAACCAGTTCTTCCAGTTCCCCAATTAACTTTTGAGTTTCTTCCAGTTCCAGCTTAGAGAACTTTATTACATGATCCAGGGTGAGATTCTGTTCATAATTAAGCTCATGTTCTCTTGCAAAATCTTCCAGAGTCTCTTTTATCTCAGTAATGGAAATTGGCTCAGTTTCCAGGATCTTTTTCCCTATCATGGGATCACTCTTGTATTTTCAAGTGTTCTGGACGTACTATAATCTGTTTAGCTTTGTCACCGTCATTTAAGGCAACAATATATGCTCTCCCTCTTCCTTCCACTACTCTACCTGTCATTCCATGGAATCTGGGATGAGGTTGGCCTTTGTGGACACTGGGATCGATTATAATGTGAACCATATCATTTTCAGCAAATCTCTGGATTTTTTTAGTTATGGGATTTGTTCTTCCCGCTCTATTAGTTTTTTGAAGTTTATATCTTGTTTTACTTCTAGAACCTCTGGATCTTCTCATTTTTTTAACCTCCATAATGGCCTTCTGGCCGGTAAATATAAATATAATTTTATAATTCATCAATTAATAGGCCATATCCTCTCTTTTGAAATGCAGTATTAATAACAATTTTTAGAGAAAATTCGGATGACAAAATTAATGGTCATCAAACCTATTTGAAATTCATATTATTGATTGGTACTAATATATATTTCCCCCACTCTTTAAGTATATTTATGAATTCATCCCTGAACTTCCAGCACGTCCAGCTGTACACAACGAGCAGGCGTACCTAAAACTTCACTTACATTGGGTGAAGTCCTTTTATCGTCTCCAGAAATTAATTCTTTAATATAAAGGCCCCCCTGGCCTTTAATTATTAATTCGATATGTTGGGGGCTAATTATTTTTGCCTTAATACTTTTAACTTCCCTAATCCTAACTTTATCTGCACGTCGATGGGATACCCGGAGGGGGGTGCGTTGATTTATGATATTCATTGACTGCAGTTTTTCTAATTTTTCAGCATTTAATGGCTCTTCTAGTTCTACCTGGGCCTGATAGGTCTTGAAAGTATCGGGAGATGAGGTTTTGATACTGGCTTTTCTGGCCTTTTCAGAGTATTTTAATTCTAAAACCTCTACCTTGCCTCCCGCTTCTTGATTTATTTCATGGGTTAGTTTGTTCAGGTCTATGGTTCTCTGGCGGGGTTCTTTTATCTCCAGAACAAACGGACGACCTGTTCCTAACATCCTCACATCAATATCTTCTCTTCCTGCTCCATGGAATTTTGAACTACGACCCTGGGTAATTTCTAATACCAAAGGAGAGATGAGTTCTTCCACCGACTCAGTATACATTTTCCCTGTGAAACTACATTCTTCACATCCTCTACCTCTGCACTTTCTACAGGGCCATTTGGTCTGGGGTATCCCCCTGATCAGTTTTCGATACCGCCCTTCTAAAAATAATGGATTTATCTGTATTCTAACTGAAGGATTTTCCTTTTTAAAGTCCACCATAATCACCAGGTGGGGATTATCAAAATCCGCCTCTTTATGCAAACCTTTTTCCAGAAGTTTACCCAGTTCACGATTCACTTCCTTTTTTATGCTTTCTACTTCCAACTCCATTTTCTGGCTTAATGAATGGTCCCTTTCCACCACTTCTTTTGCCAGTTTACTACCTACCACAAAACCATCAAATTCCAGACGGAGGTCCTTAATTTTTTGTGCAATATTCTTCACCAGTTCTTCATTTATATTAAAAAAGAGGTCATGGCATACGGCACATTCAGAATCTTTACTAACAGCGATATCTTCCTGGAGAAGTATTTTCCTTATTTTTTCACCTCTTAAGGGATTCCCAGGACCTTCTATATCATTAGAAAATTTACGGCCCAGGCAGTGATCACATATATTGCCATTTGTCATTTCCATTATTTTTAAAGCTCTTTGTAATTTAGAATCCATTTTCAATCTACCTTAATAGTAATTAGTACTCTGAAGGCCTTAATTTAACATAAAAAGAGTAATCGAATAATCTAATTTTTTTAGCGCATGAACTGGCGCATTAGCTGACCCATAGGCCCACCCATTTTTCTACGCCCAAAACCTTTCATGGCCTTTTTAGTAACATTATAATATTTGAGCAGTTCTTTTATATCTTCATTTTTCATTCCAGAACCCCGGGCAATTCGTTTTATCCGTGACTGTTTGATAACTTCCGGGTGTTCCATTTCATAATGGGTCATGGAACTCATAATGATTTTATATTTACCAATCTTTTCTTCAGTAATTTGAGATGCATTTTTAGGCAATTTTCCCACTCCCGGCATCATATTCATCACCTGCTGCATGGGTCCCATTTTACCCATCATCTCAAATTGAGTTTGCATGTCCTTTAAGGTAAATTTCCCTGATAGCATGGCGTCCATGGTTTCTGCAACCTTTTCTTCTTCCGCCACTTCCTCAGCTTTTTCCATCAGAGTTTTTATATCACCCATTCCTAAAAGACGGGAAATAAATCTTTCAGGATCAAAAATTTCAAAATCATCCACTCTCTCTCCAGTTCCAATGAATTTAATCGGAGCCCCTATTTCAGACACAGCTGAAAGAGCTCCCCCTCCCTTGGCAGAACCATCCAGTTTGGTAACTATTATAGAACCTACTCTGGTGGCCTGGGAAAAAGCTCGGGCCTGGTCTTTGGCCTGTTGCCCAATGGTACCATCTATAACCAGTATAGCTTCTGTGGGATCCACCACTGAAGAAATCTCCTCCATTTCTTGTAAGAGATCTTTCTCATCTTTATGCCGCCCTGCAGTATCAAATATAACTATATCATGTTTTTTAAACTGCTTTAGACCTTTTTTGGCTAGATCCAGGGCATCTTTATTTTCAGGATCTCCATAAAGAGGCACATTCATTTCCTGAGTTAACTGGTTTAGCTGTTCAAATGCAGCAGGCCTCCAAGTGTCGGTACAAACAACTGCCGGGTGAAAACCTTTTTTTTGAAGATACCTGGTCAGTTTACCTATGGTGGTAGTTTTACCACTGCCCTGAAGTCCTAAAAATAGAATTTTATATGGTTTCTGATCTATTTCTACTTCATGGGCCTTCTCACCAAGCAGATTCACCATTTCTTCATATACAATGGTAATTATATGTTCTTTGGGGGTTATTCCTTTTGGTGGCTCTTCTTTTAAAGCCCTTTCTTCTATGGATTTAGATAATTTAAATACAAGTTTAATATTAACATCAGATTGGATTAAAGCCCTCTGGATTTCTTTTATAACTTCTTTAACCACTTCTTCATCCACAATGGACATTCCAGCCAGCTTTTTCATGGTATTGGTTAAATTTTTTCCGAGATTGCCTAACATTAATTACCCTCAGGATATGCATATTTGATTTATTAATAGAATTTTATAAAAAATAGTTACTAATAGACAGGTATAATTTTCTTTAATAAACTTTCTATTATTTTATAATTTGCACTCCCCATAAATCTATGGGTTAAGACATCTATATTATACAGTATAGATTAAGGGTAAATCCAGAATTAAATTCCAATAAAAAATGCATACTTTCCAGCTGAGGGTGTATATGAAAACAACTGATGAGAGTGTTATAGAAAGCGTGGTAGTGGCCATGGATGGCCAGGAAAAAGATATATTCCCTTTTATACCATACCTGGTACAGGATTTATGGGAATTTGGCACCGACACAGAACTGGTTATGCAACTTATCTACCAGCACCAAAAAGATTATTCTAAACTAAAAATACTGGATTTAGGTTGTGGAAAAGGACCAGTTTCCATAAAACTAGCTAAAAAATTTAATTGCCATTGCTGGGGCATTGACGCTGTGGAAGAATTCATTCACTATGCCCGTAAAAAAGCAGAAGAGTATCAGGTCTCGGAACTTTGTCATTTTGTGGTTGGTGACATCCGTGAAGAAATAAAAAATTTGCATAAATTTGATATAGTTATATTAGGGGCTATCGGCCCGGTCTTAGGTGATTATTATACTACTCTTAACATCATCTCCAAATCATTAAATAAAAAGGGCATGGTAATCATTGATGATGCCTATCTGGATAATGGTGATGATATCTCCTCTCCATTGATTTTAAAAAAATCAGAAATTTTAAAACAAATATCTAATGCGGGAATGAGTATAATTCAGGAACTGGTTATGGATAAAGAGTATATAGAAAAATCCAATGATTATATCTTTAAAAATATCAAAAAAAGGGCCATAGAACTGGAGAATAAATATCCTGATAAAAAAAGTCTGTTCCAGAATTATATAAAAGCACAAGAAGAGGAAAATAAATCCCTGGAAAATAGATTGACCTGTTCTGTTATGCTTATTGGAACATCATGAAAAATTTAAATAATAATTTATATTTAAACAGTTGGCACAGCTATTTTCTCTAAAAAGGAATCTATTTGATTAATATAATCAGGGATGGTACTAATATATTAAAATGTATTTTATAATTATCTAAATAATTCAGGTTTCTCTCTATTAAAAAAAATTTTATAAATAAACTGCTATATTGTATTAATTAATTATGTGGTGGGATCATGCTGGAAAAACTTAAAGAAAGCTTAATAAATGCACCTATTGTAAAAAAAGGCGATTATGATTACTTCGTACATCCAGTAACTGATGGGATCCCCCGGGTAGATAGCGAGGTACTGCTGGAAATATCCCGGGCCATCAAAAAAAGATTCAACATGGATGTGGATTTGATAGTCTGTGCCGAGGCCATGGGCATACACCTGGCTACGGCCTTATCCATTGAAACCGGAATTCCATTTGTAGTGGTAAGAAAAAGGCAGTATGGTCTCCCGGGGGAAGTAGCAGTACACCAGACCACAGGATATAGTCAGGGTCAACTTTATATTAATGGCATTAAAAAAGGGGATAGAATTCTATTTATCGATGATGTGGTAAGTACGGGAGGAACCATGAAGGGAATCTTAAATGCCCTGCAGAAGATGGAAGTGGAGATTGTGGAAGTGATTGCGGTCATAGAAAAGGGCCAGGGTAAAAAAATCGTGGAAGAGGGTACTGGTTGCACTGTAAAAAGCCTGGTTAAAGTAGATGTGGTGGAAGGTCAGGTAGTACTGGAAGAAATATAGATTAAGATATGGGTTTTAATATGTCACTTTACAACCTGGAATTCAAAAAGGTAATAAAAAAGATCAAGGATTTAAAGGCAAAAAATGTTGGTTTGCAGTTTCCAGAAGGCCTTAAAATACATGCAATTAAAGTAGCAGAGCGCATAGAAAAAGAAACTGGGGCCAGGGTTATAATATCTGCAGATCCCTGTTTCGGGGCTTGTGACCTTTCTGATAAAAAAATGAAGGGTTTGGTGGATATTCTGGTTCATTATGGGCATACTCCGCTCCCTCTGGATTATAGCATACCTGTTTTATTTGTAGAGGCTTATTCTAAGATTGAAGTGGATAAATCCCTGCATGAAGCTCTTAAACTTCTTCAGGATCATGATAAAATAGCACTGGCCACCACCACCCAGCATTTGCATCTTCTGGATGAAGTAAAATCCTTCCTGGAAAAAGAAGGGAAAGAAGTATTAGTGGATTCTGGTGCAGCTAGTCAGGCGGGACAGGTATTAGGATGTAATTTTTCCTCAATTAAAAATGTAGATGCCCCGGCTTATCTTTATTTGGGGAGTGGCAATTTCCATCCATTAGGTATCAAACTTTTTACCCATAAAGTAGTGATTATCGCAGATCCCTACCGGGGGGAAGCAAGGGATATTGAAGAATTTGCTGACCGGATTTTACGGATAAGATTTGCCCGCATAACTCGTTCTAAGAATGCAAAAAAATGGGGTATTCTAGTATCTTCCAAAGAGGGACAGTACCGGATGGAATTAGCACAAAAATTAAAAGCTCTACTGGAAGATAAAGGATATGAGGCCTATTTGATTATGATGGATAATATTTCTCCAGATCTTCTTTTACCCTTCATGGATTTAGATGCCTTTGTGGTTACCGCCTGCCCCCGAATAGCTGTTGATGATTCCCATATGTATAAAAAACCTTTAATTACTCCTCAAGAGCTTGAAATAGTTCTGGATATACGCGAGTGGGATGACTATCAACTGGATGAAATTTTACTGGAGTAAAAAAATCCTGGAACTTTTCCCTAAAACCAAACTTTTTATTCCCAATAATAAGATTCAGGGAATAGATTTATAGTAACCATAACAAGTAATATATAATATAAAAACGAACATCATATTTTAATGTTTAAAATTTATCAATGTACTTTTTTATAATTGAGGTGAGGGCATGAAAGCTAAATCTGGAGATTTTGTTCTACCAGGAGATATTTTAGGTGTCAGTGAACAATTTATACCTGCTGAATGGACGTATGATGATGAAGGAGAAATTAAATCTCTGGTTGTAGGTGTAGTTTTTAGAGACGATAAAAATAAAAGAATATCAGTAGTTCCCCAGACTGATTCTCCAGCAGAACTGAAAAACGATACCCATATTATGGGCCAGATTATGGAAGTAAGGGGTCAGAGGGCTTTGGTTAAAATTGATTCCATTAAGGGTAACCGGAGAAAACTACCAGTTTCATTTGTGGGAGGGATACATGTATCCCAGGCTAAAAAAGGCTATTTGTCTAAATTAACTGATGCATTTCATATTGGAGACATAATAGAGGCTAAAATAACTAAAATGATTGGATTGGATAGTATTGATTTGAAAACCTCACAAAATGAACTTGGGGTAATTAAAGCCATGTGTACCCGGTGTCGTCACTTTATGAAACAAACCGGTAAAAATGATGTAACCTGCCCCCACTGTGATAATCGTGAAAAAAGAAAATTATCCAGCAATTATCAGGTTTAATAAATTTAATTAAATTATTTTATAGAAATTTTAAACTAATCGAGGTATTAAATATGGAAATTATTACCAGCAAAAGATATGAATTGGAAATACTGGTGGAAGGGGAAACCCACACCCTGTGCAATGCTGTAAGGAAAATTTTAATGGAAGACGAAACTGTAAAATCTGCAGCTTATGCTATTGAACACCCCATTGTAGGGGAACCTAAACTTTATATTAAAGCCAAGAGCCCAAAAAAATCTCTTAAAATAGCTGCAGAAACTTTAAAAGAAAGATGTGAAGAATTCAAGGGCTTATTAGAATCCATCGAATAACCCTCACCTGCTGAAATTTTAAATTACCACATGTTCTATTTTTAAATTTTAAAATAAGCCTATCTTATGAAGAATAAGACCTTTAGACAAATTAAAACTGAAATAAGAATTTTGGGTATTGATGACGCTCCATTCCTCCCACACCAGCAGGGTGAAGTTTTACTGGTGGGAACCATTTTTAGAGGAGGTTCCTGGATGGATGGAGTAATTACCACCCATTTACAGGTGGATGGCCAGGATTCCACTTCTAAAATAATCACCATGGTAAATAAATCCCGACACCGGGGGCAGCTGGGAGTGATGATGCTGGATGGCATTACCTTTGGGGGATTCAATGTAGTGGATATAACGGAAATATTTGAAAAAACAGGAGTGCCTGTAATTGCGGTTATGAGAAAAATTCCTGATTTTGAAAAAATTAAAAAAGCCCTGGATAACTTCCCTGATGGAAAGCAAAAATGGGAGATTATCCAGAAGGCAGGCAAAATATACCCGGTAAAATCTAAAGAAACAATTTACATGCAGATAAATGGCCTGGAAGTGGATGATGCTCTGAAGATTGTTAAATTATCCACTACCCATAGTGCTTTACCTGAACCAGTGCGAACTGCTCACTTAATTGCCGCTGGAGTAAAAGAAGGAGAATCAAGGGGCAGGGCATGAATTATAACCTGGCTCATATCTGGCGCTTCGTTATATATCAATTATGCAGGTGATTAAATAAATCCTGAAAAATTAAAAAACCCTCTTTTAACTGTAGATGTAGTTATAAACTGTCCAGATGATTGCATTATAATGATTAAAAGGAAAAATAATCCATATAAAGGGTTCTGGGCGTTGCCCGGAGGATTTGTAGAGTATGGTGAAACGGTAGAAGAAGCGGCCCTCAGAGAAGTAAGAGAGGAAACTGGACTCAATATCTGTCTTGACCGTCTTTTAGGAGTTTATTCTAATCCAAATAGGGATCCCCGTGCCCATATAATTACCATATGTTACATGGCCCACTTTCTTTCAGGAGAATTAAAAGCAGCCACAGATGCACAGGAAGCTCCAAAATTCACCTTAGAAAATCTGTTAAACATGGAACTGGCCTTTGACCATAAAAAAATTTTAGATGATGTTGCAAATATTTATCAATTAAAAGGCAATTAAATTATTAAACCAGATTATATTTATAATATTAAATTTATCCACCTACAGGAGGAACACCATGGAATTTTGTACCAAATGTGGAGCAATAATGTTTCCTAAAGATGATACTTTCCAATGCAAGTGTGGTTTTAAAAAGGAGATCACAAAAGACCTGGCAGATCAATATGACATTTCAGAAAAAATAGAGTCTGAAGATACTGTAATATTCACCGGGGAGGATATTCCTACCCTTCCCACCACCAAATCTATTTGTCAAAAATGTGGCAATAAAGTAGCATACTGGTGGTTACAACAGACCAGAAGGGCCGATGAATCTGAAACCCGGTTTTTAAGATGTACTTCTTGCAAACATACTTGGAGAGAGTACGATTAAATATGGGGGGATTTAATGACCGGGGAGAAAGAAAAATCAGATAAAGATAATTCATCTAACAATAACACCATTGTTAAAAAGGCTTTGAAATCATTTAAAAGGATTATAAACACTTTTAACCCGGATTTAGATGCACAGAGCACTGATGATAAAAAGAAAGAACCAGAAAAAAACAATCCTGTTTCTTCAACCAATCCTGTTTCTTCAACCAATCCTGTTTCTTCAACCAATCCTGTTTCTTCAACCAATCCTGTTTCTTCAACTAAATCATCAACTGACTCTCCCCCTAAATCTTCTGAATTTGCTTTATTGAATTATTTATACAAACTGGAAAAAAAATTTAAAAATCACTGGCAGGATGATCGTGAAAAAATCATTAAGATTGCAGGTATATCTCTGGGTAGTATTTTTATTATAGTCGGGGCTATAACTCTACTTGGTTCTTCCGAAAGAGTTGTAGATAATGTTGTATTTGGTGAAAGATCGGTTATTGCCGCATTCTTTATAATTATAGGATTTTTAATAATTGCAGGATCTCTTGCCCAGCGAATTGCCAGCAAAACATCATTAGACAACCTCTACCGTGAAGTAAAAATCGTGGAAGAAAAACCCAAATCTAAGAATGATAAAGACTCTAATAATAAAAATAAGTGATTTAATCTATTGGTGTTTCTTTAATCAACAAAATTTTTCTAGTATCTCACAAAATTAGTTTATTTTCCATAATAATTTAAAACTAAGAATTAAATGAGAATGTATTATATCAATTATAATGCATCTTACTTAAGGGAAGGTATGCTTATTATAAATAAGGGAATATACTATTTTAATAATAAAAAGGGATAATTAATTTAAAAATAAAACATCACCGGATTACTTAATTAATTTCATCTACTTTTTGGATATGAAGAAGGAGGATGTAAATGTTTAAAGCAGAACTAAGCGACCCTAACATATTGAAAACCAGTTTTGATGCTATTTCTTCTATTGTGGACGAAGTGCAAATACAAACTGATAGTGAAGGAATGAGACTGGATGCCCTGGACCGAAGCCACATCACATTTGTGCATCTTGAACTGAAGGCCAGCCTATTTGATGAATATCTCTGTGACGAACCTGAAAAAATTAATGTGGACACCGAAGAACTAATGAAAGTTTTAAAACGTTCAAAAAGTGATGATAGAGTTTATATGTCTCTGGATGAAGGAAACTTCATTATTACTTTCGAGGGAGAGGCAAAAAGAAGATTTAAAATCAGACTTATTGATATAGAATATGAAGCTCCCAGCCCTCCGCAACTGGAATACCCTACCCAATTCGAAGTTCCTTTCAGCTTACTCAAAGACTCCATTCAAGATATTGACATCTTCTCTGATAAAATAGCCATGATGGTGGATGCAGATAAATTCATAGCCTCTGCAGAAGGAGAATTTGGAGATGCCAATGTAGAGTATTTGCATGGGGAAAAAATAGAGTCTGAAGCTAGATCTGTGTTTTCTCTGGAAAAGATAAAGGAAATGCTCAAGGCAGATAAATTCTCAGATATTGCCACCATTAATTTAGGGGATGACATGCCTTTAAACCTGAAATTAAAAATGGTAGCAGATGAAGGTGAACTCAGCTTTTTACTGGCCCCTAGAATTGAGGCAGAAGAATAATAATCTGGATCTATAATAATTCCCTTTTTTAAAAATAATATAAACCGAGGATTTAAGTGAGGAATAGTGTTGGATGAGTTTTTCCAGAAGCTAAGGAAAATACAAAAGAATGAACGTAGCAACAGTGGTCTGGCACGGGTAGGGGATGATTTTTACCACCGGGTTCATCGCTACCTGGAAGAATTAATGGATACTGTGGGTAACGATCCATTTACCATGGAATATGATCTTCTGAAGGATACTCAACGTATAGCCACTGAAATTTGCGAACGACGGGAGCATAAAATAGCTGATAGTGCAGTTATGAACATACAACGTTCCTATCATCTTTTTAAGGGAAAGCCCCAGTTTGACTTGCAAGATACCACTCCTTTAAACCTCACCCCTGAGGAAGAGAAGCTTTACTTCTCCCTTGTAGATATATTAAAGGGCCACAGGGGAAGGATTATACCTTCCCTAGATGAAATTGATAGCGAGCCGGGAGAGATTAAACCCCCAATCAATTCAACTATTAAAAAACCCATTAACCCTGAAGAAAAAGCAACACCAGAAACAGATTCAAATGCTTCATTGCTACCGGGAAATATAGCTCAGTTACATAATCAAATTAAAGAAAAACAGGATATTGTAGCTACAAGTAAAGGGGATACCTCCGAGTTCCCTAAAAAATTTGATTTCAAGACCATGGTGATTTTTGAAGAATTACCCTCAATTTTAGGGGTAGATCAGAAAGTCTATGGTCCATTTTATCCTCAAGATGTAATCATATTACCTGAACCCAATGCTAAAATACTTTTGAAAAGCAGGAAGGGTAGATTCATACGTTCATAATTTTCTGATTCAAATAAAAACTTTATTGAAACTTTGAACTTCAATGAACCTTTATTCTGTCAGCTATTTTTTTTGATTAATGGAAACCCCATTTAATCCAAACATATAAATAGAGATTCTAATTATAAACAGATATAATATATCTTTTCTACCCCTGGGTAGGGGATTGACCATTTTATAGAATTCAGATCAAATTCGTGATGTGGATTTATTTTTACAATAGAGGTGATTATATGAAGATTCCTAAAGAAAGGAGAACTTACTGTCCAAGTTGCAAGAAACATACTGCTCATGAAGTTTTAGTATCAAAAAAAAGGAAGGCCAGCGAGCTTAAATGGGGACAAAGGCAATTCAGAAGGGTAACCAGCGGTTACCGGGGATATCCTCGTCCGCTTCCTTCAGGTAACAAACCAGTAAAAAAGCTGGACTTGAGATTCAAGTGTAAAGAATGTGGCAAATCACATATCAAAAAACACACTTTCCGACCTGGAAAAGTGGAATTTATAGCTAGATAGGTGATAATATGGCAGTTTTTTCCAATAAAAAGAGTAATTTTCTTAGAGTTAAATGCATGGACTGTGGAAATCAGCAGGTAGTTTTTGATAAGGCAGCATCTGTTGTTCAGTGCATTATCTGTGGAAAAACCCTGGTTAAACCTCAGGGTGGAAAGTCACAGATTACTGCTCAAATCGTAGAAGTTTTAGATTAATTTTTTTTTTAAATCATTTTTTATTTATTTTAGGTGTTTCCCATGGTAAGAAGAAAAAATCAATGGCCTGATGAGGGTGAACTCATTGTAGGAACCGTACACAAAGTTCTAAACTACGGTGCGTTTGCCAGTCTTGAAGAATATCAGGGCAAAGAGGCATTTATCCATATTTCAGAGGTTTCCTCTGGATGGGTAAAGAATATTAGGGATTATGTCAGAGAAAACCAAAAAATTGTAGCTCGTGTTTTAAGGGTAAACCCTAGAAAGGGACACGTGGATGTGTCCATGAAACGGATCCGTGAGGATCAGAGAACCAAAAAAATCCAGTCCTGGAAAATAGAACAAAAGGCTGAGAAGTTCCTGGAACTGGTTGGTAAAGGGATGGATAAGGATCTGGATGCATCATATGATGAAGTGGGTTACCTGCTCATGGAAAGATTTGGTGATATTTATGGTGGATTTGAAATAGCTGCAGAAGAAGGAGAAAATGCCTTAATTGAAGAAGGTGTTGATCCAGAATGGGCTAAAGCCATTGCTGAAATAGCAAAGAAAAATATTACTCCTCCTGAAGTTCAGATTACTGGATATGTTGACCTTAAATCCTATGCCCCGGAAGGTGTGGATATTATTAAAAACGCCCTACAAAGTGCAGAAGAAGATAACGTGGTAATCCAGTGTGTAGGTGCTCCTAGATACCGGCTCATAGTTACTTCCACTGACTATATTGAAGCTGAAAAGAACCTTAAAAAAGCAGCCCAAAAATGTATTGAAGTAGTGGAATCTTCTGAAGGGGAAGGCACTTTCTATCGAGAACTGGAATAAAAATGAAAATGAGTAAATGCAAGTCCTGTTTTAGATATACATTGCAGGACATCTGTCCTCATTGCGGGGGAGAGGTGGGAGTAATTTTCCCGGCTAAATATTCTCCTGAGGATAAATACGGAAAGTACCGCAGAATTCTTAAAAAGCAGATGCTGGAAAGAGAATAAAATTTCATTCTAATTATTTTTGGGAAGGCCAAGGAAGGATCAACATGAAAAAAACCATTATTAATGTATTGGAAGAAGTGGATCTGAACCAACCAATTTTCATAGAAGCTCTACCGGGCATAGGCCATGTAGGAAAACTGGCAGCAGATCACATAATAGATGAACTGGGAGCTACTAAATTCGCTGAAATATACTCCCCTTCTTTTCCTCCTCAAGTAATGGTAGATGAGGAAGGAATAATAGAAACCATGAAAAATGAGTTTTACTATCTCAAATCTGCAGGTAAAGAAGAGAGAGACTACCTGTTCCTGGTAGGTAATACTCAAGGCTTATCTCCGGAAGGCCAGTATGAAATATGCGGCCTTATACTGGATCTGGTTGAGAATTACGGCGTAAAAGAAATTTATACTCTTGGTGGGCTGGCTACTGGCCAAGCAGTTGAAAAAACAAAGGTATTTGGGGCTGCAACTAACAAAAAACTGGCAGAAAAACTTAAAGAGCATGATGTAACCATGCGCTCTGCTGATGGTGGTATTATTGGAGCTTCTGGATTACTACTGGGCATGGGAACTCTCCGGGGTATGGAGGGTGCCTGTCTCATGGGGGAAACACCTGGTTACTTCATCGATGCTGAAGCAGCCAAGGCCATGCTCAATGTGCTGGTAAAACTTCTAAAACTGGAAGTTGATACAGAAAAACTTGATGAAAGAGCAGAAGAAACCCGTAAAATGATTTCAAAAGCTCAACAGATGGAACAGGAAATGATGGAACGTATGACTCTAAAACCTGGAGAGGAAGATCTTCGGTATATAGGATAAATTATTTTTAATGATAAAACCCCATCAAACTCCTTACTTTTTATTTTTTTATTATTGCCCAATTTTTTTATTTTTGGATCATTTTTTTGTTTTAGTTCCATATTCTATGGATTGTTGGATAATTTTTTTTAAAATCCAGCGACTATAATTCTAAAATTTCATTCATTTTGCTTTAATTATATATACAAAAATCAGCTAACCTTTCTATATGATAATCAATGCTGATTTGCATATTCACAGTTGCTTTTCCCGGGCTACTTCTAACAATATGGTCATTGATGCGATAGCTCCCCAGGCAAAATTAAAAGGACTGAATCTGGTGGGAACAGGAGACGGACTTCATCCTGGTTGGTTAGAAATAATAAAAGATAGCACTACTCCCCAGGGAGATGGAATTTATTCCACAGAAGACTGTGATTTCATCATCACCGCTGAAGTGGAGGATAATAAAAGAGTGCACCACCTCCTGATATTACCCTCTCTGGAAACAGCACACGAACTAAGGGACAAAATCGTATCGGTGGATAAAGAAAACGAGGGACGCCCCCGGGTCAGGATGAATGGCGCAGAAATCATGGATATGGTGCATGATTATGATGGATTAATTGGACCGGCCCATGCATTTACACCCTGGACCAGTATGTACAAGGCGCATGATAGTCACCAGGATTGCTATGGTAAGAAACCTGATTTTTTAGAACTGGGGCTCTCAGCAGATACTAACATGGCAGATGTGATTAAGGAACTGCAAGATGTGCCTTTTTTAACCAACTCAGATGCCCATTCTCCATGGCCTCATCGACTGGGACGTGAATTTAATCAAATGGAGCTGGAAGATATTTCTTTTTCTTCCCTGAAGAATACCCTGAAACGGAAAAAAATAAAGGCAAATTTTGGTATGGATCCTCGGCTGGGTAAATACCATTTAACGGCCTGCACTAAATGCTATCAGATATTCAATCCAAAAAAAGCGCTTGAACTCAAAATGAAGTGTCCAGAATGTAAAGGTACCATTAAAAAAGGAGTCGATTATCGTATATCTGAAATTGCTACCTGGAATAAACCTCATCACCCCTATCACAGGCCTCCTTACATCCATATTTTACCTTTAGCTGAAATAATTGCCTTAACCTATTCCCGGGGGGTTACCACCAAAGGGGTACAAAGTATATGGGAGGCACTGGTCCATGAATTTGGTAATGAAATTGAAGTGATGATTAATGCCCCTCTGGATGAAATAAAAAATATTGATAAAGAGATCTCACCTGCAATTCAAGCTTTCCGGGATAAAACATTGATAATGATGCCGGGAGGTGGGGGGAAATACGGAGAGATAAAATTTCCAGAAAATAATCTGGATAAATATTTATAACTTTTTTTAGAATCAGCCTCACTATTTTTTATTTTTCTTTTTAGATGATGGACTATTATCCCTGCGGTTATAATTATTAAAAAATCAATAAAAGTAAAATTTTAAAAATAACGGACCCGCCGGGATTTGAACCCGGGACCCTCAGATTAGGAGTCTGATGCCCTATCCTGGCTAGGCTACGGGCCCTAGTTTATTTATGCTTAAATGATTCTAATAAAAAAAGAGTTTATTTGACGGACCCGCCGGGATTTGAACCCGGGACCTTCGGATTAGAAGTCCGACGCCCTATCCAACTAGGCTACGGGCCCGTTTGAAAATGATAAAAATATAATTAAGTTGTGTTTTTATTGTTGTTAGATTTTCACATATATATAGGTGACTCTGGTTCTACCTGAACACTTTCAGCCAGTTTCTTTAACCTGGATTCAATTTCCTGTGCTTCTTTTAGTAGTGGCTCAGCATCAATATCTTTATCCAGCATCTTGTTTAACACTTCAATGACTTCTGCTGCTGCTCGAGGATCCGGGTACTGGTTTAAAACTTCTGCAAATAAACAGGTTGCAGGAATGTCTTGTGAAGCGCAACGAGTTAAAAGAGTTCCTGATATTCCATTAATGTTTCCAAATGGAATTACCGGCACTTCCATCTCTGCTAGCTTTTTTGATAACTCTTTACTATTACCTGCACCAGCTACACGGTGGCTTTTTTCACGCACCATCAAGCTGTTGAAAGTAATCAGTTCTTTAGAGTTATTTTTTTGCATCCAGTCTACTATGGCATTGGTCATGTCATATACGACATTGGGAGGGACAATGAAATCAGAAAGGAACATTACTATTCCTTCTCCCTCGTATATTCTGAAGGGATGGATGGCCACTCCCTTATATAGAACTGCTAAAGGAGGGAAATATTTGGAATCAATATATCCTATTTCCCTCATTTTAAGGTCTTCCACCAGTAGCCAGCCTAGAATATTTCCTATAAGGCCCACTCCGGGTGAAGCTTCTATTACAACAGCGTCTTTGATTTCTTCAGAGAGTATGGTACAGCATTCGGTTTTGGTTTCAACCATCATCAAAACCCGGCTCCACCTACATTTTTTCCAGTTACTGCATCTATATGTATTTCTCCTACTCTAGTACTACCCACCATTACTGGTACTACATATACTGGTCTACCAGCCATGGTAGTCAATGTAGGAGTTCCAGCAACTGCGCTTGGCTCTAAAATATTATTCTGAGCATTACTTCTAGCCTGTGAGGCTGAAATCACGTTTGAACCTCCTGAACTTCCTCCAGTACTTCCACTTCCACTACTACTTCCACTAGAACTGCCAGAACTTCCATCGGCATCTCCAGTAGTAACAGAAACATCAGCATCTTGTTGTACAGGATCTGGGTTATTTAGGTCAGTTACTTGCCATAGGCCAGGGGTCTGACTAATTTGATAGCCAGCAGCCGCCACTCCTATGATCAATACTATAGCGACCGATACTAAAATCTTTGAGTTTATCATTAACTCACCTTCGTTATTAAATTAATTATCACATTTATATTTGTGATTCAGGGTTATTATATATTCCATTTTTTAGTTTTAAAACTTCTTTTAAAGAAATTTATTAACTAAAAAACTAAAAATTCATATTCCTAATGGGATATCCAATAGGATAACATAGTATTGTTAAGGTACTTTATAAAGTTATCCCTCCTCGTATTTTAATAATACTAGAAAAAGTTAATACAATTTTAATTATTACTAATAAGATCTTTCTAATATTTTATATTCTCTCTTTGGTTCTTTTTTTCATATTTAACAAATTTCAGCGGAGTTATGAAAATCTTAGTTAGCCCCTATTAGAGGTTATATAAATACTTTTCATTTTATTTTCAATTGAAAAACTTATAACTTATGATACAGTCAATATAAATGTTAGTTATTAAACTTTAAAAACAAGAGGTGATACATTTGAGCGAAAGGATTGTTATATCGCCGACATCACGACAAGAAGGACACGCAGAACTTGTCATGGAAGTCGATGATGAAGGAATCGTGACCAAGGGGCGATACTTCAGTATTACTCCTGTTAGAGGTCTAGAGAAGATAGTGACTGGTAAAGCTCCCGAAACTGCACCTGTTATTGTGCAAAGAATTTGTGGTGTTTGTCCAATCCCTCACACTCTGGCTTCTGTGGAAGCAATGGATGACTCCCTGGGTATTGAAATACCTAAAGCAGGTAGATTATTACGAGAGTTGACTTTAGCTGCTCACGATATAAACAGCCACGCTATACACCATTTCCTGATAGCTGCTGATTTTGTACCAGAAAACTTAATGGCTGCTGCCATTAACTCTGTTTCTGAAATACGAAAAACAGCACAATATGCAGTGGACATGGTTGCTGGTGAAGGTATTCACCCATCCGATGTAAGGATTGGGGGAATGGCGGACAACATCAGCGAACTAGCCCGTAAAAGGCTATATGCAAGATTTAAACAATTAAAACCAAAATTAGATGAACACGTTGATTTGATCATTGGTTTAGTTGCAGATAAAGGCCTACCAAAAGGTTTAGGTGTGCACGGTCAGCCTACTTTGGCCAGCCACCACCTGTATGGTGACCGAACTAAATTTGACCTGGACAGATTCACCGAGATCATGCCTGAGAGCTGGTATGATGATGCAGAAATTGCTAAAAAGGCATGTTCCACCATCCCATTATATGATGGCGTAAATGTGGAAGTAGGTCCAAGAGCAAGAGCATCTGTATTCCACGGATTCAAAGACACAGGTGTAGTAGCTCAACACGTTGCCAGAGCATTAGAAATGAAATCTGCTCTATCACGGGCTATTGCTATACTGGATGAACTGGACACTTCTGCTCCTGCACGAGCTGATTTCGATGTAACCGGTACCAATAAACTTGGAATCGGTGCGATTGAAGGACCAAGAGGACTGGATGTACACATGGCTCAGGTAGCTAATGGTAAGACCCAGTTCTACAGTGCACTGGTACCTACCACCTGGAATATACCAACCATGGGTCCAGCAACTGAAGGTTTCCACCACGAATACGGACCTCACGTTATCCGCGCTTATGACCCATGTTTATCCTGTGCTACTCACGTACTGGTAGTAGACGATGAAGATAACAGTGTCATTAAAAATGAAATGGTCAGACTCTAAGCTAGTTTAAGGGAATAACATGCCATACGATGCGGAGATTTTAGTTGTGGGCTGTGGAAACGTCTTATTTAAAGACGATGGATTTGGCCCAGCAGTTATAGAGGCCCTTGAGGAATACTTCAAGGAACATGAAGAAGAACGTCCAGATAATGTTATGTTTATTGATGCTGGTACGGGAGGCCCTCATTTTGTATTTTCATTACCTCATGAATCATGGAAAAAGATGATTGTGGTGGATGTTGTAGAGTATAAGGCGGAACCCGGAGAATTACGAAAATTTGAAGTTGACGAAATTCCTAAAGGATCATATGAAAACATGCATTCCTGGCCAGTAAACCAGCCATTACATGAACTCAATGAAAAAATTGATGTCATGGTTATTGGATGTAAGCCAAAAGAAGTCTCTGCACCTGATGTGGAAATGGGCCTCACGCCCCCAGTTGAAAAAGCTATTCCCAAGGCCATTAAAATAATTTTAAAGGAAATTGGGGTTTAGCAATGAGTTTGATCGCCCGAATTAAGCAGTTTTTAGGATTTGAGGCTAAACCGGATAAAGAAGCCAAACCAGACGCTGCTAAATCAGCAGATACTGGAGCTTCGAAACAGGAGGTTGAAAAAGTGGCTGAAGAAAATGCAAAACCAAGAATTGGTTACATCCATTTAAGTGGATGTACTGGAGATGTTATGTCGTTAAGTGAAAATTACGACATTCTCGCTGAATTACTCACCAATATGGTGGATATTGTTTATGGACAAACCCTGGTAGATCTATGGGAAATGCCAGAAATGGATTTGGCCCTGGTTGAAGGGTCTGTATGTCTGCAGGACGAACACAGCCTGCATGAATTAATGGAAGTAAGGGAAAAAGCAGCAATGGTATGTGCTTTTGGTTCCTGCTCTGCTACCGGATGTTTCACCCGGTTCTCCCGTGGTGGACAGCAAGCACAACCAGCTCATGAATCATTCGTGCCTATTGCCGATTTGATTAAAGTAGACTGTGCTATACCTGGATGCCCACCATCCCCTGAAATTATAGCAAAAACAGTTGTAGCTTTAATAAACGGTGACATGGACTACTTACAGCCCATGATTGACTTGGCTGGAATGACTGAAGCATGTGGTTGCGATCTACAACTAAAAGTAGTGAATCAGGCCCTGTGTATTGGTTGTGGAACCTGTGCCATGGCTTGCCAAACCAGAGCTCTCGACATGACCGAGGGCCGACCAGAATTAAACACAGACCGCTGTGTTAAATGTGGAGTCTGTTACGTACAGTGTCCGCGAAGCTGGTGGCCTGAAGAACAAGTCAAAAAGGACTTAGGACTATAGGAGGTTGAGAAAATGGTTTTAGGTACTTACAAAGAAATAGTTTCTGCAAGATCAACCGATAAACAAATCCAAAAAGTCTCACAGGATGGAGGAATTGTAACCGGCCTTCTAGCATTTGCCCTGGAAGAAAAAATCATTGAAGGAGCAGTAGTGGCTGGCCCAGGAGAAGACTTCTGGAAACCAGAACCAATGGTAGCCATGTCTGCTGATGAAATAATAGCAGCTGCCGGTACCAAGTACACCTTCTCCCCTAATGTGATGATGCTGAAAAAAGCCGTTCGACAGTACGGTATTGAAAAATTGGGTACGGTGGCTATTCCATGCCAGACTATGGGTATTAGAAAAATGCAGTCCTACCCCTTCGGTGTCAGATTCCTGGCCGATAAAATAAAATTACTGGTAGGTATTTACTGTATGGAAAACTTCCCATTTGCATCACTACAGACTTTCATATCTGAAAAGATGGGAGTTGACCCCAAACTGGTAGAAAAAATGGACATCGGTAAAGGTAAATTCTGGGTATACACTCAAGATGACGTCTTAAGCATACCACTCAAAGAAACCCATGGTTACGAACAGAGCGGATGTAATGTGTGTCTGGATTATGTGGCTGAACTGGGTGACGTATCCACTGGATCTGTAGGTTCACCTGATGGCTGGTCCACAGTCATAACCAGAACCGATGATGGAAATTCCATCTTCCAACAAGCAGTTGAAGCCGGAGCATTCGAGACCAAAGACATGGCCAATGTCAAACCTGGTCTGGATCTTCTGGAAAAATTATCTGCTCAGAAGAAGGATAAAAACCAGAAAACAATCGACAAGAGAAAAGAAATGGGATTACCAGTTCCATTCTAATTCTCTTCTTTTTTTTTATTTTAATTATCTTATTTATCTCCGGATTACTCCTGGAGGATTATTATGGATACAATAATTATTTTAGGATCCATGGTGATGGTCTGTGTTTATATGATGACCCTTTATTTTTATAACAAATCGAAACAAATTGAAAAAAACAGATCAGATATTATGATTAAGGCGGTTACAGCGTTTCACCAGCATAAATTAGATAGGGCTTATAATTATTTTCAAAAAGCATATAAATTATCTCTAAAATCCAGTGACCTGGAAAATACTGCGGAAAGCCTGTATTATATGGCACTGATATTGAAAAGCAATGGAAAACCTGACAGTGCTATGGAATTTTTAAATGAATCTTTACATTATTATGAAAAAATAGGGAACGAGGAAGGTATAGAAAAAATATACTCCCATATAACTGAAATTAAAAATTAGAGGAATAGGTGGACTTACTCTGTTATTATCTGACAGCCCTCTTTTTCCACAATTACTGTATGTTCACTCTGACTTACCCAGGCCCCGGTTTTCTCTCTTAAAACGTGATAGGGATATATTGCCCGGGACTGAATTAACAGTCGCATGGCTGCATTTAATCTTTTTTCATCAAAACCAGGAGTCAACCAGCGCGGACTAAAGGGGAGAACTTTGTACTGTGATTTAATTGTTTTTAACACTTTTTGAGCATAAACCATACGTAAAGGCCGATCTCTTAAAAACCGGAATATGTAGGTGGGTGTTAAATCAGTAACTAATCCTACCCCGTCGGTGGCAAATGGTTCAATGGCCAGAACATCCCCTTCCTCTAGCTTATGGCTATTCTTTTCCTTTACATTTGGTATGGACAAACCAGAGTGCAGTATCCATTGGTCCATACTATGGCCGGTTAAATTGGCCACCGGATTAAATCCGTGACTTTTAATGGTTTCTTCCACCACTGCACCAATTTTTCCCACTTCAACTCCGTCTTTTATGGTACTGATGGCATTTAGCAGTGCTTCATGAGAAGCATCAATCATTTTTTCATGGTGATGAACTTTTTCTTCCGGGTATTCCTCTTTATTTAATTCTTCATATCCTGGAACCAGAATACTGGTAGCTGTATCTGCAATGTAACCATTAATATGGGCTCCCAGGTCTAATTTAAGTAGATCACCTGATTCGATCAACAATTTATCATTAAAAGGAGAGCTATAATGGGCAGTTATTTCATTAATTGAAACATTACATGGGAAAGCAGGTGCCCCGCCCCGTTCAATTATCTGACTTTCTACAAAATTTATCAAATCTATAACTGGCATCCCATCTTTAATTAGTTTAACTGCGTCATCTCTTACTTTTGAGACGATTTCACCGGCTTTTTCATAAGATTCTAACATAAATATCACAAATTTCTCTTAATTTTAAAATTCAATCTGGCATTTATTGTAAATCATTTATAAATCAAAGGAATAGATTTAAAATTATTATTCTAAATATTTATAAAACAGGGATTAAGTAAGTATCAACTTTATGGCAATTTTTATATATCTTCTACAATAAAAAGTAAAGGGAGGGAATTAAAAATGGCTGAATTATTAGCAATACCCCAAAATATTTTTCTATTGGCCATAGGAATAATTGCTTTAATAGCAATAATTGTAGTGGTAGTCCAGTGGAGAAAGGTGAGGGAAACTCAAAACGATGTTCTTATCATGGATAGGCAGATAGAACTTAAAAAAATTTCCATGGTTGAGAAGGATTTAGAATCTAAAAGGCTGATGGAAACCACCATACCTCTTCCTAAAGACCAGCAGGAAAAACTATCCCAAATTCGGAAAAATACCTCTGATCTTATGCACGAGGTGGGATTTTTACATAGTGAAATCAGTGAACGACTGGCCCGTCTGGAAGCTCAAAGTGAATTTAAAAAACTTCAAAAACTATTAAACGAAATTGAAGAAAAAGAAAAAAAGCTGGATAAAAATACTAAAAAAATTAAGGAGGAATAATTAATGACTCCCATAGAACTTTTAGCCATACTGATTTTAGCCGGTGCCATAGTAGTGCTACTGTATTATTATCTGCAAAATAATGGCTATGCAGGCATGGGCAAGATGAAAAGCCAGGTATATGAATTAGGAGATAAGGTTAGTGGACAGGAAACTGTTTCTGAAGCAAGTGAAAAATTCTCAGGTGTTGGTGAAAAAATGTCAGGAGTAGGAGAAAAAGTATCTGGAGTAAGTGATAAAATAATGGGCAAAGTAAAAGATGTTCCTATCAGTACCGATATTTTATCCAATAAAATTGACGCTTTTCTAGATGAAAAAAGTGATGAATTAATAGAAGACTGGTCATTAGCCACCAAAACTGATATTGAAGGCCTGGAAAAACGAATGAATGTGGTTACCAGGGATATCGACTCACTGGAAAAAAGATTCAATGAATATCGCGGATTTACCAATAAAAAACTGGATTCTATTGATGAGAGACTGAAAGCTCTGGAAGAACCTGAAGAATAATTTCTTCAATTTTTTCTAATTTTATGATTCATGGGGCAAAGCTTTATATAGGAATACCACTAATGTTAAGTTACAGCGGGGTGGGGTAGTCTGGTGATCCCGCGGGGCTCATAACCCCGAGAGCCCTAGTTCAAATCTAGGCCCCGCTATTTTTCTTATTATTTTTAAAATAACTAAATCCATTTAAAATAATTACGGTGCAATGATCTTTTTAGTTTTAATCCTTTTATATATTACTTTAAGTTCATTACTTTTTATCATAAACTGTAAATCCTGAAAGATCAACTATAAGCAGGAATTTTAAAATAGAAGTAACATTTATAAACCTGCAATTTTAATAGAGAATATACTAATTTAAGGTTTTAGATTGATGGCAAGCCGAAGGGCAGCCACCGGTTTCCCGTAAGGGTTCAAACTGAGGAAACTCCACCCATCACACAGATCCACGGTGCTGTGAGGCACCTGCTGAGAAGCTGGACTCTGGAGCAGAAACGAAACGTCTTTTGGTGAATGAAAATGAAGCTTCATCTAAAGAAGCAGAAAGACACTAAAAGGAACGGTGAAACGGCCAATCCGTGGGATGCAAGGGCAAATGCTGCTGATGAAAACTGTATGAGGCAGAGGTAGTCCGCCTAGATGAATGCTGCCGAAACAGGAGGTGGGTTACTCCCGGCATGCCATCACTCTTTAATTTTAAGAAGTATCACTATTAAGGCTAATTTTAGATTTTTTTAAAGTTAACTCCTAAATAATGGCTTTTATTTCTTTAGAGCCCCTTTTTCGCAGTAAAATAAACCAATATTATGATATTCTAACTGCACTGGACATCTTACACAGGGACAACCCCATTTTTCCAGCTCACAGCTGGTTGCACCAGAACTGCAAAATAAAACTTCTCCCTTATCCTGCATGCACTGGTTATAGGAGGGGCAATCCGGACAAAGGCATTTTTGTTTATTCTCCTGAGTAGGGGGCACCACCAACTTTTTATCATCATTTTCAGTCATATTACTCCCTCTTTTTTAGAAATAAATTCCACTAATAATCATTTTTGCGGTGATTATATATTAGTCCTATTGGCCATAAATTTATCCCCTTTCAAGATAATTTTAATTCATGGAGTTTATGTCTTCCCTATTGAAAAAATTAAGTAATATAGTTAATAAAATCAAAAAGGACCTTAAAAATAATAAAAAAAGAAGCAAGAATCTATTCCATGACATGGAACAAAAATTGGAAAAAGAAAGCAGATTCCGGCTGTTATTCGCTGCTTTAATCGTAATTCTGGTGATTATAAATCCACTACTCATTCCTTTAATAGCCGGTTTAGGATTTATAGGGTCTATTATCAGTTCTATTATAGGGAGTTTAACTTTTTTAAGTGCTCTTGAGCCACTTTATTCAGGCATATTGACCCGGCTTGTTAAAAAACCAATTTCTTTTTTCATCATTGGTCTTTTTTCCCTTATAATTGGATTAGAATCCATTTATTCCTCATTTAATATGGGTTTAACTTTAGAAAATTCACTCTCAGGGTTATTAAAGCTGGGTGTAGCTTCCTTATTTTTCCATTATTTTTTGAAATATAATAATGCCCCGGATTTAAAAACAAAAAAAAGTTAATTAATTAAATTCTATTTTTAACTATCCGGATACAGTGTAATAAAATAAGTTTAAAAGAATTAAATTTAGGTTTTCTGATGAATTAGATTAGAATGTTGCGATATATGTGCATATCGTAACATCAATTAATGGATTTAGAAAACCCTACTATTTTAATTAAAAACAACTAAAATTAAATAAGGGGTTTAGCTTTAATCTTCTTTTTAATAGAAGTATAAAGCTATATTATTCAATGACTGATGGCATCCTTAACCTTGTCAAAGAATCCTTTATCATCACTTTTTATTTCATCCCCACTAATATCTGCAAATTCCTGCAATAACTCCTTCTGTTTGGGATTTAGTTTACGGGGAGTAACAACCTTAACTTTCACATAAAGATTTCCTTTACCGCTCCAACGTAGATGGGGCATTCCCTGACCTTTCAATCTAAAGGTAGTTCCACTTTGGGTTCCTGAGGGTATTTTGAAATCAACTGGTCTTTCCAAAGTGGGAATTTCCACATTATCTCCCAGAGCGGCCTGGACAAAGCTTATTTGTTTTTCATAGTACAGATTGGCCCCTTCTCTCTGGAATAATTTGTGATCTTTTACAGTTATCATAACATAAAGATCACCAGGAGGACCATTATGGGGTCCCACTTCTCCTTCACCAGGTACTCTTAATCGGGAACCGGTTTCAACACCGGGGGGTATTTTGATATGGATACTACTGGTTTGTTTTACAATTCCCTGCCCATGACAGTTTTTGCATGGTTCTTCCACAATATTTCCTTCCCCCTGACAGGTAGGACAGGGGCGTATATTTACCATCTGACCCAGGAAGGTGTTGTTTATTTGCCGTACCTGCCCGCTTCCACCACAATTTTCACATTGACGGGTACCGGTACCGGGCTCAGCCCGGGAACCATCACAGACCGGACAGGTTTTAGTATGAGGGACCTGAATATCGGTTTCTAAACCGGCAGCTGCGTCTTCAAGAGCTATTTCCATGTCATAGTAGACATCTCTACCTCTTTGCGGTCCCTGCCGGTGACCCCCTCCAAATCCAAAAATATCAAAAATATTTCCAACATCAAATCCAAAACCCCGGAAAATATCATCAAAGTTGATGTTATTGAAAATATCTTCCTGGGAAAATCCATTCATCCCGGAGTGTCCAAACTGATCATAAGTACTTCTTTTTTCTTCATCAGATAGTACAGCATAGGCTTCACTGATTTCTTTGAATTTATCTGCTGCTTCAGCATCATCACTTACATCTGGATGATACTTCATAGCCAGTTTTCTATAGGCCTTTTTTATCTCTTTTTTATCGGATCCTTTATCTACGCCCAGAACCTCATAATAATCACGCTTTTCTACCATATATTTTTCACCTGAATTAGATTGATTGGGGATGAATTATTTTAATAATTAGAATGATATGAATCATAAATTAATATTAATCACGGTAAATAGTAATTATAGTTTACTGAAGTATAAAATGATTTTAGTCCATATGTTGCTTAATCAATATAAAAAAATAATAAATTAAGGTGATTATTTCACCTTTTAATTTAATCCTTAACCTCATAATCGGCGTCAATAGGTTCATCTTCAGTTTTAGGTTCTTCTTGTGATCCTGCTTCACCCTGCTGTTGAGCCTGTTCTTGCTGAGCTTGCTGGTATATTGCGGCACCTATTTCCTGTACCAATTTGGTTAACTCTTCTGTTTTGGCTTTTATGGCTGGAATATCATCTCCAGCTACCATTTCTCGAAGCTCTGCCACTAATTTTTCTACAGACTCTTTTTTATCAGAATCCACTTTATCTCCCAGTTCTTCCAGGGTCTTTTCAGAAGTGTAGATCATGGAATCTGCATTGTTACGCACTTCGATTTCTTCCTGTTTCTTCTTATCCTCTTCAGCATGTATTTCTGCTTCTTTGACTTTTTGTTCAATTTCATCGTCAGATAATTTATTAGGTGCAGTAATGGTAATGGCCTGTTCTTTACCGGTTCCCATGTCTTTGGCAGATACATTCATGATACCATTAGCATCAATATCAAAACTCACTTCAATCTGAGGGATACCTCGAGGGGCCGGGGGTATTCCCACTAACTGGAATCTACCCAGAGTAGAATTATCGGCAGCCATAGGTCTTTCACCCTGAAGGACATGAATATCTACTGATGTTTGATTATCAGCTGCTGTGGAAAATATCTGACTCTTTTTAGCAGGTATGGTGGTATTCCTTTCTATCAGCTTGGTGGCTACTCCTCCCATGGTTTCTATACCCAAAGATAAGGGGGTAACATCCAGTAAAACCAGATCTTTAATTTCTCCAGCCAGCACTCCACCTTGAATAGCAGCACCCATGGCCACACATTCCATAGGGTCAATTCCACGTTCTACAGGTTTTCCTACAAAGTCTTCCACAAATTTCTGAACTACAGGCATACGGGTAGGTCCACCTACCAGAATGATTTTATCCACATCAGATTTACTCATTTTAGCATCAGCTAAAGCCTGTTCCATGGGCCCGGAACATTTTTTAATGATGGGGTTAACCAATTCTTCCAGTTTTGCCCGACTTAAAGTCTGAATTAAGTTTTTAGGACCATCAGCTGCTACTGTAATAAAGGGAAGGTTTATTTCGGTAGTGAGGGTGGTGGATAATTCTATTTTTGCTTTTTCTGCAGCTTCCCTTAGCCTTTGCACAGCCTGGTCATCTACCATGAGGTCAATACCAGTTTCCTTTTTGAATTCATCAGCCAGGTACTTCATAATGGCGTTATCCATATCGGTTCCACCTAATTTAGTATCACCACTGGTGGATCGAACTTCAAAAACTCCTCCTCCAAAGTCCATTATGGTAACATCAAGAGTACCTCCTCCAAAATCAAATACAAGGATTTCTAATTCTTCATCCTCTTCCCGATCAATACCATATGCTAAACTGGCTGCAGTAGGTTCATTTACCAGTCTCACCACATCCAGACCAGCTATGGTACCTGCATCTTTAGTAGCAGTCCTCTGGTTATCATCAAAATAAGCAGGTACGGTAATCACTGCCTTTTTAACTTCTTCTCCTAAGAAACTTTCAGCGTCTTTTTTTATTTTTTGCAGGATAAATGCGGAAATTTCCTGGGGAGTGTATTCTTTACCTTTTATATTTACCTTACGGCTGGTTCCCATACTCCTCTTAATGGCACTGATGGTATTTTCGGGGTTAGTAACTGCCTGCCTTCGGGCTGGTTCTCCTACTAACCTCTGACCATCGTCAGTAAATGCCACGTAACTGGGGAAAGCTTTACCATACTGGGATGCACCTTCTGCAGCAGGAACCATGGTTGGTTTCCCCCCTACCAGAACGGCAGCTGCAGAGTTACTTGTTCCTAAATCAATACCAATAATTTTTTCTTTTTTATTTGCCATAAATTCACCTCAAATCTTTAAATTGATTTAAATTAATTTAAAACACTGATTTTTTTTAAAATATCTTATTTGGTCTTTTTTTTATAAATCAAATTCTTAATAAATTTTAATATAATAAACTCTTAAGAATCATTTTTTTTACAAACTTTAACCATGGAATATTTAATTACCTTATCTTTTAAGATGTATCCTTTACTTAATTCATCTATAACCATACCATTTTCAAATTCAGAATGATCTTCTGCCATTAATGCTTCATGTTTAAATGGATCGAATTTTTCACCCTGAGCAGGTATTTCTTTTAATCCTTCCTTTTCCAGTATAGTTTTAAGTTTGCTGTAAATTAGTTCTAATCCTTCTCTAAGGTCTTTTTCAGTTTGACAACTCTCTAAAGCACGTTCAAAATCCTGATAAACATCCAGAATTTTTAAAATAAGTCCTTCAGTTGCGTAATCAATGGTATGGGCGTGTTGTTTTGCAGAATGTTTTTTATAATTATCAAAATCTGCATGTATCCTTTGTAATTGAGAATAATATTCTGAACTTTTTTCTTCTTCTTTATTAAGCTCTTCTTCATTTTTTTTTAGCTTTTTTTCCATTTCTTCTATCTGGACCAGTGCTTCTTGAAGGGCGCTATCTTTTTCTTCTATAAGAGATTCTTTTTCTTTTAATTCAGCTTTGAGTTTTTTTATATCCTTATCGTCCCACATTAATTCACCTTTTCCATGATTTAAATAAAATAAAAATGATTCTCTCTTCAAATAACTTTCTGGAATTAAAGTTACCAGAGGTTATACTATGTCCTCTTATGATTATAGTTACAAAAGGTTATATAAACCTTTCTACAATAGTAGTTTGATGACTGAAAATTCATTTGATGAGATGGATATAGAGGCCATACTTGATGTTATGGGCTGCCGTACAAGGCGTGAAATAATTACTCTTTTAAGAGAAGAACCTAGATTCGTGAGCCAAATATCTAAAGAGCTTGAAATTGGACAAAAAGCAATTATAGAACATTTAAGAGCTATGGAATCTCTTGGAATTCTCAGGTCTTCTTTCAAAAAGATTGAAAGGGGCAGGCCCCGTAAGTATTATGACATGTCCCGGGATATTACTGTGAACATAATCATTAATCAGACTTCATTTGAAGTGGATATTACTGAAAAAGCCCTGAGCAGGAAACAACTTCCTTCAGGTGAAGAGTGGTCAAAACTACTCAACATAGAAAAAAGAATACGTATGGGGCAATGGGAAGCTATAGAAGAATTAAAAAGCCTAATAAGATTATATGAAACTCTAAAAAAAAGAGCAGAAGATCTTTTATTGGAAATTGAAGGTTCTAAGGATGATTAAATAAGTAATTATTTTAATTTAAATTCTGGAAAGGGGACATATTAATTGATTTTTGTTTGTGGGGCCTGGATTAAAACGATATTAAGGAATATTTTATTCGCCACAAACCTCAACTAATATCTTTTTTATTTAAATAGCTTTTAAAATATATAAAATTATGAATATCTTATTTTCCATATTTATAAGCAGCTATGGCGGCCTGACCTAATGATACTGATCCGTCTCCTGCACAGGAGCTTTGGTGCTGAACAAATTTATATCCACGTGTTTCCACATAATTTTTTATGGCCAGACTGATAGCTTCATTATAGAAAACCCCTCCCGATCCTCCAATAACCTCTACTCCTTTTTTATCAGCAGATTTAATGGCCAGGGCAGCCAGTCCATGGGACAAACTCTTTTGAGCAGCAAAGGCAATATTCTTTTTCATTTCACCTGCCTGGATTTTATCCATCACTCCTTTTAAAAGAACTGAAGTATCCAGCACATATCTTCCCTGATCTTTTTTTATTTCAAAAGGTATCTGGAACTTTTCTTCCCCATAAAATGCCACTGATTCCAGTTTCATAGCACACTCCCCTTCGTAAGTACGTTCCCCGCAGATATGGAGGGAAGTGGATATGGCGTCCAACACTCTTCCTGTACTACTGGTGATTCCTACATTAAATTCACGATCCAGCTGCTGCTTTAAAATATCAATTTCTGGTTTTCCCCGGGGGAAGTATTCCTTATAATTATTTACCATTAATTCATAAAGATCAGCTTCCGAATATTGATTCTCAAGCATGGAATATAACATTCTGGCAGGATAACGGGTACATAAATCTCCTCCGGCCATCTTTTGAGGCATAAGGCTACCTAAGCGCTGGTAGGAATCTTCATTAGTATATAATATTTCCCCTCCCCAGGCACTTCCATCTGCACCATATCCTACTCCATCTGCAGCAATACAAATCATTTCACTTTCATTTACATCCACTGAAAGAGCGGCAGCATGAGCATGATGGTGCTGAACAGGCAGCACCGGACAGGAGAACTTTTCAGATAATTTTTCTGCCAGCTGGGTGGTGAAAAATTGGGGATGCAAATCACAGGCTACCATATCCACAGTTTCTGTTTTGGTTATATCCAGCAGGTATTCTATGGCTTCCTGCAGATACAGGTAGGTGGCATATTTAGTGGTATCCCCTATATGCTGGGATAAATAGCAGCGACCTTGCTTTAAAAGAGAAAAAGTAACATCTATTTCAGGACCTAAAGCCAGGACTGTCAGGTCTTGTGTTAGGGAGGATAGATCATATGGTTCTGGAGCATATCCTCTTGAACGGCGAATAAAGGCCATATCATCTCCTCTAAAACGTACCACTGAATCATCGCAGCGGTTTATTATCTCCCGATCATGTAAGAGGAAATAATCAGCAACACCTTCCAGATTTTCCATAATTTCATGATTATGGATTAACATGGGCTCTCCGGGTAGATTAGCAGAAGTCATGATATACGCTGGTTGGGAGCTGTGGCTAAAGAGAAGATGATGAAGCCCGGAATAGGCCAGCATAATCCCTATGTTATGCAGATCCGGAGCTACTGAATGGGCAAAGTCATAATTTTCACTTTTTTTTAATACCACGATGGGTCTTCTTCGGGATTCCAGGGCCTTTTGTTCCAGGTTTGATACCCGGGCAAAAGTTTGGACGGTTTTAAGATCAGGAGACATACAGGCAAAGGGCTGGTTAAAACGCCCTAATCTTTTTCTCATTTCTATGACGACATCTTCCTGATTAACATTACATACCAGGTGAGTTCCACCTATGCCTTTTATGGCCAATATTTTCCCCTTATCCAGCAGTTGGGCTGCTTTTTTTACAGGGTTATCTACTTCCAGTTTTTGTTCTTTATATAAGAAAACAGAAGGCCCACACTCACTGCAACAAGTCGCTTCGGCATGATATCGTCTATTTTCCACATCACGATATTCTTTTTCACAGGAGGGGCATAAGGGAAATGTCTCCATACTGGTTCTTTCTCTATCATAAGGAACTGATTGGATGACGGTGAAACGTGGCCCACAGTCTGCACAGGCAGTAAATGGATAATGGTATCTTCTATTATTTTCTTGATGTAATTCCTCTAAACAGGCAGCACAGGTAGCAACATCAGAAGGTATGACTGATGATCCTGAAAAATCAGAAGAACTTTCTCTTATTTCAAAATCTAAATAACCTTCTTCATTATCTAACCATTCCACTTTCAAGGAAGAGATTTTAGATATGGGAGGGGCCCTGGCTTTTAAATTTTTCACAAATTTTTCTATGGCTGGTGTATTCCCTTCCAGTACAATCTCTACAATATTCCCTAAATTACGCACATAACCTGGAAGATTAGATTTTTTGGCTAGTCGGTAAACAGTGGGTCTAAAACCAACTCCCTGCACAATTCCTTCCACTAATATGCGTGCTTTAACCAATTTCACACCTCTTATATCCCATTTAATTTTAATCAATTCTCTTTAGAAAATAAAATCAATATAATTACTTTTTTAATTTAAATTCAATCATTTAATAGGAATGAATCTATTTTAATCTTCATCTGGCCTTTTTTCACACATGGGTTTCAAGTGTATTTATCACTCTTTTTAAATATTCCTCCTTATATATTCATCTAGGAGAGTTGATAAAACATGAGACAAATTTTGGAGAAATTAGTAAATGGTGAACTTTCTCTGAAGAATGCAGAAAAACTCATCAAATTAAATCAAATAAAAGAAGTAGAAGACTTTGCCAAAATTGACCTTTCACGGGAATCACGCACTGGATTTCCTGAAGCCATATTTGCCCCTGGAAAGCAGGATAAGGAACTAGTAGAGATTATTTTAAATTGTATGGATAATCATCACCTGATGGTAACTCGACTGGAAGAAGAACGTTTTGAAAAAATTAAAAAAGAAATAGAACCTCTCACTAGCCGTGGATTCATTATTGAATATCATCCTCGTGGAAGAATTCTGGTTATAAAAAGCAAAGAAGAAACAAAATCACCGGCAGGTAAAATAGGAATAATTACTGCAGGAACTTCAGATATAAGTGTGGCAGAAGAAGCCCGGATAGTTGCCCATGAAGCAGGGTGTGAGGTATTGGTGGCTTATGATGTGGGAGTAGCGGGCATTCACCGTCTCTTTCCTCATTTAAGAAAAATGGTAGAGGAAAATGTACAGATTCTAATAGTGGTGGCGGGAATGGAGGGTGCACTTCCTTCGGTGGTGGCGGGAATGGTTGATATTCCTGTGGTGGGAGTTCCAACCTCTATAGGTTATGGAGTATCCCAGGAAGGTTTTACTGCACTTTATTCTATGCTTCAGTCATGTGCTCCCGGCATAGCCGTGGTAAATATTGATAATGGCTTTGGAGCAGCAGTTTTTGCACTAGCAGTCGCCAATCAATCCCTGCAAAAATAATTTTTTAATCCTCTCCTATTCACAGTACTCTTTTCCCCATTCACACAATGAATCTAAAATCGGAATAACGGATTCTCCTTTAGGGGTGAGACTGTATTCTACCCGGGGCGGTACCTGAGGGAATACTTTCCTATGGATTATAGAATCATTTTCCAGCTCTCTAAGAGTTTTGGTAAGCATGCGCGGGGTAATTCCAGGTACTTTTCTATTAATCTCACTAAAACGAAGCTTACCTTCTTTTAAAGTGTAAAGTGTCAGCGGTTTCCATTTTCCACCAATTTCATTAATGGCAGACTCCACTGCACAGATGTATTCTTCGCTTTTTTCTTCATCTATATCCTCACAAAGTACCATGATCCTTCCTCCAGTTCATAGTATACCTTTTGTAAGTATGTATCATAAAGATACCTATGTATTATTCGTGTTAGTACTAACTTTAAATACTATTGGTACCTATGGTATATTGTAATGCTTATCGAGGTGAAAAAATGCAAGCAAAATTTGATTTACAACATTTCTGTTGTGGCCCTAAAGGCTGTGAAATAGAAGTTAGTTACGGTGAAATGTTAGATGCAGAAGAATAAAGGTTTTTAAACCTTTATTTATTTTTTATATGCTCTTTTTTTAATTCTTTTATCCAACATTAATATTTTTTAAAAAGATCTGTTCATTTTTGGCCATGGGGGCAAACGTGAATACAAAGTCCACAAACTGGCATTTCTCCTGATTTTTCCAGGTCTTCAAAATATTTTTCACATTTATGGGCATCATAGCGGTATTCACGAGGTTCATTTGCTTTAAATGGTCTCCCACTAAAGGCATTAACCGGACAAATATCTACGCATTTACTACAATCTCCGCAGGAATCTTCCAGAGGAGTTCCGGTAGCTTCCAGAGGAGCATCAGTTAATACAGTTATCCATCTAACCCGGGGCCCTGCTTCAGGGCTTATTAATAAACAACTCTTACCAATCCATCCAATACCTGCCAGGTGGGCGGCTAATTTATGGGAAAAAAGAGCAGCTATACGCTCATCATCGCAACGTTTAGAAGCAGGAATAGGCAAAACCCTAAAACCCTCTTTTTGCAGAAAATTACTTATCTTATAGGAAATGATATCCAGTCGCTGATTGGTTATTTCATAGGCATGCAAATAATTAACTGCCACTGCTTTTTCTTCTTTTAAAGTTAAAGGGTTAACTACATCATCCAGTAGCCTTATACCCAGAGTTATGGCTTTGGGATAAGAATCCAGCATATCTTGAGCATAATTCTGAATAAATTCCCGGGCAGGGGTCAAATCAGCTACACCCACAAACTCTACACCATCATTTTCTGCTATTTCTTTTATTTTCTCATAAAGCGCCATATTAGCCCTCAAAAGTATCAATATCTTAACATTTAAGGTCATTAATATTTATCTTTATTTATTTTAATTCAATAATTAATCTGAATCAGAATATTATATCACTAAAATTTAAAAACAGAATATAAAAGGCAGATAATATCTAAAAAAGCAAATAAGTACAATTTGTCCATTATAACTAGATAAACAATCATCAAAAATGTTTAATGAATAATTTTCATAATACTCCTTCTTAGATTTAACCTATTTATTAGGTTAGAACTAATAATTTTACTTAAATTAATGAGTGGATTTTTTCATGAATGAAACAATGAAGATGCAAAAACTTGATTTTAATAAGCATGACACCTTTAAAGTGGCTGAATTAATTTACGAAACAGATGCTAATTTATTCAACTTTTTTTTTAAAAATAAAGAAAACACGGCTCATAAAATTGAAAAACTAGTTCGCTCTGGTAACAATACTCTGGGCCATGAAAGAATAAAAGTGGTTACTCCTGCAGCTTCAGATGAGGTGCAGGGGATAATGGTATATTCTTGTGGCCCGGAATCAGAAAAAATGGATGAAATGAAAATTCTACGCCAAAACTTCAATTGGTGGGATGTTATTAAATTTTCACTGATGGAATGGTGGGATAATCATTTTCTGGCTGATTTAAATAAATCAGATTTCTATCTGGCCTGTGTGGCGGTGGATGAATTGGCCCGGGGTAAGGGAATAGGTTCATTTATTCTGGAGGAGTCATGTTTAATTGCCAAAAATAATGGTTTTGAAAGGGTTGTTCTGGATGTTGATCTGGACAATAAGGGGGCTTATAGGTTATACCAAAAAATGGGCTTCAAGGTATTTAATAAAAATAGAATACCCTGGTTTGGTGGAGAAAAAGGAGTATTAAACATGGAATATATGCTATGAACTAATATAATACCTTATAGTGAGTAATTAAGCTAATCTATTAATAATACTCTGATTCAGGGATTATAGTTAATTCTTTTTAACTAGGTGTCTGGACTTGATTTTCATTAACTGCTGAGCCAATTCCAGATCTGCACTACTACCCACCATGAATCTATAAGACTTACCTTCTTGGTACTGCCTTAAATTTTCTATTTCCCTCTTCACCTGCGCTTTAATTTGCGCAGATTCCTTTATATTCTCTTCATCCTTTTTATTGAGGTTAATCACAAATTCAATATCTCCATCATGCGGTTGAATAAAACAAAGTGTTTGACCTGATAATAGATGCTTCAAAGTCCATCCCATTTTTTTAGAATAGAATTTCCATTCCAAATCATTACTATACTTCTTTACACATTCTAATAGTTTTTCTGCCCATGGACCACAATATTTGAGAATACTGGAAGTGTTTGGAACCATATTTTTATTTTTAAAACTATCATCGAACATTATTTCACCCTAAATACTTACTGGAGTAAATCATTTACTAACCTGTTTAAAAACCATATTTATTAATGAAAATTATATTATGCTTATTTTATAAATATAGCTGTAAAAGGGGTGTTTTAAGTTATGCAAATTGGGATAGTAATTTACTCTCAAACGGAAAATACGTATTTAACTGCTTTAAAACTTAAAGAAAAACTGATAGAAAAGGGGCATGAAGTACAATTGGAACGGTTAACAATCCGGGGGGAAACAGCCCCCCGTGCTAAAAATGTAGATCTGGAAAATATACCTGATATTACTCCATACGATGGATTGATATTCGGTTCTCCGGTGCATGCATTTACTCTAGCACCGGCCATGGCTTCCTATCTGGATCAGATTCCACTTGTGGAAAATAAAAAAATAGCTCTTTTTGTTACTAAATCACTTCCCTTTAATTGGACCGGGGGCAATCAGGCCATTGGTAAAATGAAAAAGATCTGCCAGTCTAAAGAAGGCAAAATCGTGGGAACTGATATATTGGTCTGGCGAGGGGATGTGGATAAAAAAATAGAAAACATGATTCGTCAGTTTAGTGTATTGTTCTAGTATAATAAATACATGAAAGGATTATTTCCGGAATTCCATTAATTTCCTAAAGAATAGAATGATGTGAAATAATTATTGTAACTTGTTGAAACTATTTCCTTTAAAACAGCTCAAATTTCTTCCTTTATCCTTTTTCAGGGTCATTGAAACTAACTTATTCCAATATCCTCTTGCCATAATTTGGGATTAGCAGCTATGTAGTCTGACATGATTTTAATACAATCAGGGTCCTGTAAAACGTTTATCCTGACTCCTCGGGATTTTAAAAGTTCTTCTTCACCTTTAAAATTTTTATTTTCTCCCACTATAACTCGGGGAATCTTATAAAGTAATATCGCACCACTGCACATTACACAAGGAGAAAGAGTGGTGTAGAGTGAGCATTCTGAATAAATATTTTCTGTTAATCTACCTGCATTTTCCAGAGCATCCATTTCGGCATGTAAAATAACACTCCCATCCTGCAGGCGTCGATTATGGCCCTTACCAAGCACTATCTGGTCATGTACCAGAACAGAACCAACAGGAATTCCTCCTTCATTTAACCCTTTTATAGCTTCTTCAACAGCTAATTTAAAAAATTTATCTATATAACTCACTCCCTTAATCTTATTAGTCCGAAATAAATAAAATATTTTTTTAGGGCTGTGGCCTAATTAGTTATAACGGTGATAAAATGCAAAAATGGTATCAGGAATTATTTTCTAATTATTCAAAAAAATATGAATCCGAATCTTATGTTCACGGCACCAGTGGAGAAGTGGATTTTATTGAGACGGAAATTAATCAAAATAAGGAAACAAAAATACTGGATATAGGTTGCGGTACCGGTAGACATGCCATAGAACTTGCTAAAAGAGGATATAATGTAACTGGGATTGATTTATCGGAAAATATGTTGAATAGAGCACGAAAAAATGCATCTACGGCCGGTGTTGAAATTGATTTTATTTCAGCTGATGCCCGTAATCTATCCTTCCAGGATGAATTTGATCTGGTAATCATGATTTGTGAGGGGGCTTTTCCATTAATGGAAACCGATGAAATGAACTTTCAGATTTTAGAAAATGCTGCGCGGGCACTTAAAACTCCAGGAAAATTAATTTTTACAACTTTAAATGGTCTTTATCCTTTATTCCATTCTGTAAAAGACTTTATAAATTCTAATTCCACCACTCAACTTAATTCAGAAAATAAATTTAATCTAATGACCTTCAGGGACGAATGCCAGCTGGATATAAAAGACGATGATGGTAAAGTGATGACCCTGGAATGTAATGAAAGATACTATGTTCCTTCAGAGATAACCTGGCTTTTAAAATCTCTAAATTTTTCTAAAATAGATATTCATGGGTGTGAATTAGGCAATTTCAGCAGAGAAAATACACTGGATACTGAAGATTATGAAATGCTGGTTATTGCCACCATCTAATTATAGAATTACTAATGAAATTATTCATGGTTTAAAGGGGCTAAAGACTGTCCCCCTATCTGAGGTAAAAAGGGATATTATGGATCGAAATGAACTAAAAAAGCTTTTAAATTCAGGAAAAACACTAATAATGCCTGATGCTTATGACGCCATCAGTGCTAAATTAATTGAAAAATCAGGCTTTAAAGCGGTTCAATGTTCAGGATTTAGTTTTTCTACCGTAGCGGGCTATAAAAAGGAAAGTGAGATGACTCTGGATGAAAATTTAGAGTGGACACGATGCATTGTTAATGCAGTGAATATACCGGTTATGGCTGATGCTGAAGATGGATATGGGGGTCCTGAAAAGGTAATAGAAACTGTAAACCGGTTTATTCGGGTAGGGGTGTCGGGTCTTAATATTGAAGATCAGATCCCTGATTTTAATTATCCTCTGACTCTGGTGGATGAGGAGTTAATGATTAAAAAGATAAAAATAGCCCGAGAAACTTCCATAGCTCTTGATTTCCCTGAATTTATAATTAACGGTCGCACTGATGCTTTAAAATCTACAGAAAATAGAAATAAAGGACTGAAAACTGCAATTAATCGTGCCAACAAATATTTGGAGGCCGGGGCGGATCTGGCATTTATTCCATATGTAGAAACTCTTGATGAAGTTAAAAAAATAAAATCAGAAGTAGAAGGCCCGGTGAGTATTGCAGCCGGTATGAATTATAATATTAATCAGTTCTCCATCGGGGATTTGGTTGAATGTGGAGTGGAACGGGTTAGTTTACCTACTTTACTGTTATTTTCAAGTCTGCAAGCTATCCAGAAATCTCTTAAATATCTAAAAAAAGATCAACTCTTGGAATTTGTTAAAACTGATTGGATATATCCTTACTCTGACTTAAATAAACTATGGGAATCCTAAATCAGGGTTATGCAATTAATATCCAGAGTAGGGATTTATCCCGTTATCTGGAATCCGGTTAAGTTATTGACTTTTCTGATTATAAAATTAAAGATCTGGACTATAAAATACTTAAAAATGTTCTAATGTATAAATGAAGCCAGGTATAAGTTATTCACCCGGGGCTTGACTTAACCCGTACTTTTTATCTAAAACAATATTAAAATAAATCAGGTTTAAAGCATGAAAAATGATTATGTACATGGATATTCTAATGAGGAAGCTACCAGACTTCAGGATCAGGCAAAAACTTTGTCTGATTTACTTCATAATAATATTAAATTCCCTGCAGGCAGCAGAGTACTGGAAGCAGGTTGTGGAGTAGGTGCTCAAACTATATTGCTGGCTAAAAACAGTCCAGATGCCCAGATTATATCCATAGATCTTTTTGAAGAATCCTTAAATCAGGCTCGAAGTCTTATTAAAAAAGAGGGAATAAAAAATGTTGAATTTGTAAAAGCAGATATTATGGATCTTCCCTTTGAGAAAGAAAGTTTTGACCATATTTTTGTCTGCTTTGTCTTAGAGCATACTCTGGACCCGATTCAAACCTTGAAAAAACTTAATAAAGTTCTAAAACCCGGAGGAACAATCACGGTTATTGAAGGGGATCATGGATCCTGCTACTTCCATCCAGAAAGTGAACAGGCTTTAAAGACATGGAAATATTTAATTAAAGCCCAGAAAGATTTAGGTGGAGATCCGCTGCTGGGAAGGAAACTTTATCCTATTTTAACTGAGGCTGGTTTTGAGGATATAGTGGTAACTCCCCTGGTGGTCTATGTGGATAATAGCCAACCCCACATGGGGGAGGGATTCATAAAAAAGACCATAATTGCCATGGTGGAAGGATTGAAAAATCAGGCAATAGACTCAGGGATAATAAAAAAAAGAGAATGGGATCAGGGTATGGAAGACTTGCATAAATCTGCCGAGAAAGATGGAACTTTCTTTTATAATTTTTTTAAGGCGGTAGCCCGAAAATAAATGAGGGAGATTGATTCAAATGGAGATAATGGTAATTGTGGCCCACCCTTATGAAAAAAGTTTTAATCATGCTCTATATCAAACCGTGATTAAATCATTGCACACTAACCAGCACCATGTTTACGCTCACCATCTTTATAAAGAAAAATTCAATCCTATTTTAACTGGAACGGAACTGGCTAATGGTAAAACTAAAGATTATCTGGTTATTCAACACCGGGAAGAAATAAAAAAAGTAGAAGGCCTAATCATAATCCATCCTAACTGGTGGGGCCAACCACCGGCCATATTAAAAGGCTGGATGGATCGAGTGCTTCGCTCAGGCATAGCCTACGAATTTGATGAGGGTGATGATGGGTCGGGTGTTCCCCATGGACTTTTAAAAATAAAAACAGCCCTGGTGTTCAATACTTCTAATACTCCTGAGAAACGGGAAATAGAAGTATTTGGTGATCCCCTGGAGAGAATATGGAAAGATTGCGTTTTTGACTTTTGTGGAGTTTATCAGGTTTACCGAAAAATTTTTCGCACCATATCCTGCAGTACTCCTGAAGAACGTAAGGCATGGTTAAGTGAAACAAAAAAAATAGTTAATGAATTTTTCCCCTGAAATATCTCCTATATTCCTAATTACTTTCTTCGACTTTTAAATTCATCTAAAAGGTCATCCAGTTCAATTCCTTTATAAACCAGCAATAAAATGGTGTGGAAGATTAAATCAGCCGATTCCTGGACCAATCTTTCATCATTTTTAGAAGCGATTATAACTTCAGTAGCTTCTTCTCCAATTTTTTCCAGTATTTTATCTTCTGCAGATTTTTTATCATTTTGCATCAACTGGGAAGTATATGAATCTTTAGGATGATCTCGACGGTCTTTTAAAACTTCATAAATTTCTTCTAATACATCTTTACTATTCATTACTATTCTCCGCCTAATCGATGGTTATTGTTCATTTTACTTTTTCTCATACTGCGGGTTATAGCAATAAGCGGGTGCTGGGCATCATCTATTATTTCTATGTCTTTAAAGGAGTATATTCCATTTAAATCCGCAGTTTTCTCCATTCCCAATTTTATTTCCTGATCCAGATATATTACATAAGAATCTATTTCTTTACATCCTAATTTCAGGGCAGCTAGAGTACGGTGATGCCCATCTACCAGCACGTAACGATCACCTGTTTTCACCACAATAGTAGGCTCAGCCAGCCCTCTTTTTAGTTCATATGTTCTTCCTTGGAGCTCATCAGCAAAAACCTTGTTCTGGGTAGGACGAAGATTTTTAGTGGGCACTTTAGTTCTTTTAATTTGAGTTTGAATACCATAGAGCTGTTCCAGAGTTTTTTTAAAATAATTAACTTTCATCGGGGTGGAACGCTCAATATGGGATCTTACAATGTCGGTATTAGTTATAATGCCCACTAAATCTCCTTTTTTATTTATAACGGGCAGTCGGGATATTCCCATTCTAAACATTACCCGGGCAGCATCATTAATGGACATATCCTGATTAGCCACCACCAGATTGGTGGACATGATGTCCTGCACTGATTTGTCCCTTCTTTTTAAGAGTAGATCAAAAGCAGTAACCATCCCAATTACAGCACCATTTTCCTCTACTGGGAATCCATCGTGTCCAGTATCCTTCATTAGCTGAATGATTTTGGCATTAGGGGTTTCTGCTTTAACACTGATAACCTCTTTAGTCATGTAGTCCTTTACCAGGGCTTTATTACTCATATTTATCCCTTCAATTAAATATTACTTTTAGAAACACACTTTTTCCATATTAAATTATCTGGACACTCAATCTTTATTATGCGATGATAAGGTATCTGTATATCTTCTTTTAGAACCAAAAATCCTTTTTCAATTTTTTTTATTTTAGAACCCGGAACGGTTTTTAAATTGTAAGGGCTGCCTCGATGGATATATGTTATTTTACAGGTTGATAATTTTTTTTCTGGATGCCACATCAGAAGATTTAAGATACTTTTGGCCATAACTAATCAACTACTGCTGGAATTCTTACTTAAGCAAATCACGCAATATTTTCACCGTATTTCCAGGTTCTGCTTTTCCTCGGGTTAATTTCATCACCTGCCCAACTAAGAAATTCATGGATGCTTTCTTTCCCTGATGATAATCTTCCACTGCTGCAGGGTTTTCTTCAATGGCTTTTTTTGCCGCATTTAATACTTCATCTTCATTAACAATTCCCACCAGACCCATTTCTTCTGCTATAAACCGGGGACTTTTAGAACTATGGGGGAGCTGTTCTATGATACGCTTTCCTGCTTTGGCGGTGATTTCTTTGTTCTGAAGCATCTGCAAAAGTTCTACTATCTGGGAAGTTGTTATTTCACTTTCCTGGAAAGTCATTTTATTGTAATAAATGACCCTTTTTAATTCATCTCTCATCCATAATGCAGCAAATTCAGCTTCAATCTCCTTTACAACATCTTCATAAGTATCTGCCAGCTCTAATTCAGAGGTCAATACTTTAGCATGTTCTTCCGCCAGATGGTATTCTTCCATAAATCTCTTGGTCTTTATATGAGGCGGCTCTGGCATTTTTTCTTTGATAACCTGCACCTGACTGTCATCTGATTTCATAGGGGGCAAATCTGGATCAGGTATATATCGATAATCTTCAGCTTCTTCTTTTAGTCTCATAGAAACTGTTATCATTTGTGCTTCCAGAAAGGCACGGGTTTCCTGTGTTACCTCAACCCCTCTTTTTAGTAAATTCTTTTGCCGAACCATTTCAAATTTAAGAGCTTTGTAAGCTCCTTTGATGGAGTTAACATTCTTAATTTCCACCCTTTTACCCCCTTCCAGGGATATATTAACATCTGCACGCATGGTCCCTTCTCCACGGGCATTTCCACTGTACTCCAATACTCTTATTAGTTCTCTAAGGAATTTACGAGCTTCTTCAGGAGATTTCATGTCGGGTTCTGTTACAATTTCTATTAATGGAATTCCAGAACGATTGAAATCAACTGTACCAGTATCTGGTTTGTACTGTCCAGGGTCTTCTTCCATATGTACTTCCCGGATTCTTACCCCATTAAGATCCCCTTCATATCCAATGGGTATGCTGGTACGTTGATAACCAGATGAAAGATCAGGGTAGTTATAATGCTTTCGCATAAAATAGGTGACTTCTTTGGCTATCTTACAGTCTAACATCAATGCAATTTTAAGGGCACCTTCCAGAGCTTTCTCATTGGTGGGATAGGGCTTGGCCCCTGGTTGATTCAAACAAACATGGCAAATATTAGTGTTGGCCGGGGTATCCTGGTAATTAGTGCGACAATCACAAAAGAGCTTAGAATCAGTTTCCAGTTGAACGTGAATTTCCAATCCGCATTTCATCTTAATGGCAATTCCTCCTCTTATAAAAATTTAAAGCAGTTATTATAGATTATATTAAATTTAGCACGAGGTATGTAAGTACTCTTATGCATAAGGATTAATATTTATGGTACTAATCCCTTTATTTACTCACTTAGAGATTTGTTATTAAGGCACTTATCAATGTATCTTTTTACATAAGAATCCAATTCAGGGGAGGTGCTGGAATTATCTAATAATAAATTATAATCACTGAAAGTTCCTTTTAGATTTCTTCCAGACCAGAATACTTCTTCCTCCACCCTCTTCCCATAACGGGTTCCAAACATTTTAAAAAGCGGAAATTTGGTCAAACCATTGGCACCGCTAAGAATTAATGGCCCTATATTGGCCAGGTTATCTATCCAGGTCCCACATATTATTTCCAGATCAGGGAACGTAATCCTGGCGGCGGCCACTATCCCTGCATAATACAAAGACGAGGGGGAGGGCTGGTTCTCATAGGGTGTGCCCGGGTGGGGATTTAAGGAATAAAAAGTAATTCTCTGAATTCCCCCATCTCTTATCATATCAAATAAATATTCAAGATCATGAGGGGTTTCCCCCAATCCTAAAATGATAGTTATTGCTTTTTTAAATCCCAGATCACCGGCCATAGCAAGCATATTCTCTATATCTTCCAGACTTTTACTGGGACAAATTTTATCATGCAGTTTGGGGTTAACTACCTCCACTGCCCCGGTAATTCCTACTATTTCTTCTCCATATTCTGCCAGATTTGTACTAATACCGGTATTTAACCATACCGGATGGCTGGTGATTTCATATATTTTGCTGGCTATTTTTTTTATTTCAGAGGTACTAAAAGATCCATAGCCTCCTGATAAAAATTCTATGTTCCATCCTAAACGTTTACATAACTCTGCTTCTGCTAAAATGGAATTAATGCTTCTACGGGCCTTCAAAGGATCTTTAATTTTGGGCTTCTGGGTACTCATATAACAAAAGGCACAATCCCCTTTATCGCACCACCAGGAAAGAAAAACGGCCCTTTCCAGGGTTATATCTTTACCATGCCGTTTTAAATGGATTTTATTGGCCTTTTCCATAAGTTCCAATGTTTTAAAATTCTCTAAACTATCTATAACTTTCATATTGCACCTTACTTATTCAAAATACCTCGGAATAGAATTTCCATTACGGCTATCTCCATATTATTCCAATGCCGAAATTTTTCTCCTAATCCGGGGAAAATATTATAATTTTAAACTAGCTTATAATTGTTCCATGGTGAATAATCAATAATTAATTTTTACATTTAGTAAAATAATTAAGCTCATAATCATAAGTAATGGGAATTAAAGATAAGTAGACTTATATCCATAAACTTTAATTAATATACCTAAACTTGATAAAATAGTAATTCTTTATAAAAAAAGCTTTTACTTAAAATCAAATTATAAGATCAGGATGAAATCATGGTTTACTGCTCAAACTGCGGAGAGAAAAATGAAGACAGCTCCCAATTTTGCAAAAATTGCGGGGAAGCTCTAAAGAATTCCCAATATTCTTCTAAACCAATAAAATCAAGAATTGAAGTTTTAAAGGAGGATTCGAATCTTCATGATCCGGAAGATATCTATTATGAAAGCCAGACCTATAATGAGCCTGAGGAGGAAACAGAAAGTTCAATAGAATGGGATGTGGTTTTATGGGGTGCTTTAATCCTTATTATTCTGGATGGGATTTTAATCATGATTTTACCTCAAATATCGCTTTTTATAGCAATTTTCATGGCTCTAGTTTATGTATTAATATATACTCGCAGAAAGTCCACTTTAGTGGTGGCTTTACCCTTAACCTTTTTTATTGCTGCTTTAATCTGGGCTTTTTTTACACCCTGATGAAAACCAGAGCTGAATATATTTCATGCCACTACCAAACGTTTATATATGATGACTATCAATCTAAGTGTACTCGATTAAAGTGCTATATTTTAAAAGACTGTAAACATAGGTGCCCTTTGTAGCCTGTTTTACAGGCTTTACTTGGCAAGTGCCGCCGTAGCTCAGTAGGTAGAGCGTTCGGCTGTTAACCGATTGGTCACAGGTTCGAGCCCTGTCGGCGGCGTCTTGGGCCCATAGCTTAGCCAGGTAGAGCGCCCGGCTCATAACCGGGCGGCCATGGGTTCGAATCCCATTGGGCCCATTAAAGCACAAAAATTCGTTGCTCCGGTAGTGTAGTCCGGCCAATCATTTCGGCCTTTCGAGCCGAAGACTCGGGTTCGAATCCCGGCCGGAGCATTTTTAATATTTTAGTAAATTTGCATTCTATTTTACAATTCTACAGAATGTACTTTTTACCTTTTAATCCTTAAGGATTTTGCCTTTCCTTTAATAGCGGGGGTGCCCGAGCTGGCCAAAGGGGACAGGCTTAGGACCTGTTGGCGTAGGCCTACCAGGGTTCGAATCCCTGCCCCCGCATTGAAAACACATTCATAATTATAATTCAGGATCATAAAATCAATTATCAATTGCCGGGGTGGGGTAGGTGGTTATCCTACGGGACTGTGGATCCCGCGACTCGGGTTCGAATCTCGGCCCCGGCCCCATTATAATCTATTCTTTTTTTATTATATATTATAAAATCAAATATTATTAAATTAAACGGCTTATTCTTATTTTAATAAGCTCACTTTTAATTATTTAATCAGAAAATTACTTATTATATGATGAGTAACATTATAACACTTATTGTGGGATTGATTCTGATGATTAAGATGGAAAGAACCTGTGGATCCATGCGAGCCAGAGTGATGTACCAGGGTCAGGAAATTGGTTCGATGGAAGGAGTATATGTAACACAGTGGTTTGTAAAAAATAAATATCGCTTCACCGGAACTTTCGCCCGATTTTTAACCAAAGATCCCCATCACAGGCGCTGTGGAATCGTGGTAGATATTATATTTCCAGATAAAGGGATTTTAATCAAAGAATCTAAGATTGATTGGATAAAGGAACCAACTGGAAGTGGAACATTCACTGCCAAGGGCATTGAAAGCCATATTTGAAATTTAATCATTCAAATTTAGATAATTTGGCTCACATTTTAAATGTTGAATATTATATTATGATCATAAGATGGTTTTATGGTAAAAAAAGGTTCCAAAGAAGAAAGAGATCTGGTTAGATTACTATGGGAATCGGATTTTGCAGCTATGAGGGCCCCGGCTTCAGGCGGAGCAACTAAAAAACCTCTTCCTGATGTACTGGCAGGTAATGGTAAGATCTATCTGGCCATAGAAGTTAAAACCACTTCAAAAGAAAGAATCTATATTGATTCTGAAAAGATAGGGGGCTTATGTGAATTTTCAGGCATTTTTGGAGCCCAGCCTTATGTGGGAATTAAATTTAAATATAAAAAATGGCTTTTTTTATCTCCTGAAGATCTCATTCTCACTAAAAATAAAAATTACCGTTTAGATTTAGACCTAGCATTTAATAAGGGTTTAGACCTTGATGAATTACTGGGTAAATCTAAACAGCTTAAGTTATAAAAATAGTGGGATAAGACTATTTCTATATTTATCCTTGTTTTGGTAAACGAGGAATTAGCCAGGATAAAAAGGAATCTTCACTTCTGGTTTGTATCCAGGCTCTACCCGGTCCAGTGAGTTCCACCACTAAACCTTCCCCACTGAATAAAGTAGATTTCATTCCCCCAATCCTTTTCACATTGTAACCTATACCCTCTTCAAAAGCTACGACGTGCCCGGTATCTACCAGATAATTTTCCCCACTTTGCAAATCAACTGGATGGATAGCACCAAAACTGGAGGCGAATAATTTCCCACTTCCTCTGATTTTGAGCAAAAACAAACCTTCTCTTGAGAAAAATGTTTTAGAACCTCCCCAACTGGTATCAATATCTATTCCTATGGTACTGGCCATAAAAGATCCGGACTGAACATAAATGGTTTGATCTTCCATATCCATAGCGTGTATATCTCCCGGTAAGGGTGGAGCCATGGTGATTTCGCCGGGGCTACGGGCTGTAAATTTATTTATAAAAAAACTCTCCCCTCC
>CAMYKT010000004.1 GCA_947259185.1 uncultured Methanobacteriaceae archaeon | reverse complement strand
TTTTATACCATGAAATTATCATTTTTCGTGTTTGCAATGTTTCGTGGTTTCCATCAATTGTTGTCCTGGGGTGGGTATCAACCTCTAATCCTTAGCCGAATGTATCCATTTCTGCCCCGGGTTCAACTTTTGAATATTATTTTTAAAATCCTTTGGTATTTATATCCTCCCAGATGTAATCTAACTCTCTTTTAAAAAAATTTATAAACTTCCAAAAGCATATATGTCTTTAATACAAAACAATTATCATTATATCTTAACTTTTTTTTTAAATTCAGGTGATGCAGTGAAATTTAACAATATAGTTTATGATTCACATATTATTGAAAATAAATCATCCATAAATTCTAGGGATACCTTGAAAGAATCTAAGGTGGTTGTTTTACAACCAGTAGGGTATCCTTTCAGTTGCAATTTAATTGATACTCCTAAAATAGAAGTATTTGATAAACAACTTTTTGAAATCTATGCCCGGGAACAATGGGAGGGTTTTAATGCAATGGAAGGCTCGTTTTTATTTGATCAAAAAATACTGCCCGACTATGCTTTTAAAGTAATAAAGGCCCATCCTGATAACTCAAAAATAACTTCCACAACTTCCATTATCTTGATTGATAACCAGGAAATCAATGAAATTAAAAATATGGAAACTGACATCAAAATGGAAGATGTAATTGGTCAAAAACAGGCTAAATTGAAATGTAAGATTATACAAAAGTATTTACAGGACCCGGAACACTTCAAGGGGTGGGCTCCCCGGAATGTCCTGTTCTATGGTACTCCTGGTACTGGTAAAACCATGCTGGCTAAATCATTATCCGGGGAACTGAATGTTCCTTTGTATCTTATTAAGGCCACCAGTTTAATTGGAGATCATGTGGGGGATGGTTCTCGACAAATACATGATTTATTTGATCTGGCCTCAAAAACTTCACCTTCAGTGATATTCATAGATGAAATTGATGCTATTGCCCTGGATCGTAAATTCCAATCTTTAAGAGGAGATGTCTCCGAAGTGGTTAATGCCCTTCTAACAGAAATGGATGGGATTAAAGAGAACCAGGGTGTGGTTACTATTGGAGCTACTAATAATCCTTCTCTTCTTGACTATGCTATTCGGAGTAGATTTGAAGAGGAAATTGAATTTAAACTACCTGATGAGGATGAGAGAAGGGAAATGATTGAAAATTATATTGAATCCATGCCCCTGGAGGTAAAAGTATCCATCACTAAATTAGCCCAATCATCTAAAGGAATGTCTGGAAGAGATATTAAAGAAAAATTACTTAAAACTGCTCTGCACAAGGCCATATCTGAGGATAAATCTACAGTGGACAGGGAAGATATTGATTACGCCCTTAAAAACTATCAAACAGAAAAAAATGAACCAAAGCACATGTTTGCCTAGCCTATTAATTTAAGATAAATTTCAGATGGCGGTAAATCCATGAATATCAAGGCAATTTTTTTAGACTCCAGTAGATATGCCGCCTCCGACTGGACTAAATTCATATCTTTAGGGATATTATTTGTTCTAACTGACTTTTTAGATAGATTATCCCTGGAAAAATCAGCTTTCGATGTGACCTGGTTGATATTTCTGGTGTGGATTATTTTATTCTTCATCCAGGCCGGATATATTTTTAGAATAATAGAGTTTTCAGTGAAGGGCCATGATGAATTACCCCATTTTAATAACCTTAAAAATCTATTCAAACACGGCTTAAAGGATTCATTAGTATTCGCCATCTACCTTTCTTTTCCACTAATCTTGTTTTTAATATTTTTAATAGCAGACCCCTCAGATTGGTTTGTAGAAGTATTTTCTAATAATAAATTACTATATTCTGTTTTAACTGCAGGATCCATTTTATTTTTTATATTATTTCAAGGAGCTATTCTTAATATGGCTCACAACCAAGGTAGATTCAAATCTGCTTTTAATTTTAAAGAGATTTATTTAAGAATAAAAAGAGTTAAAATTAGAAAATTCTTAATTATCTGCATTTTGACCGGGATAATTATCTGGCTATTAGAACCTTTTTTCCTGGAAGGCTTGGCGCATTCCATTGATTATCCTATAGGTGCTATTATAGATATAATAATAGCCCCTTACCTGGCTATTTTAACCAGCCGGTTTTTAGGGATAATGGATCGTTATTGAGACTATAAATAAAAAAATTATTCAACTGAAAAAAGAAGTTTACAAGTTTCAATCAGGGATTCATCATCTTCTTCCGCGGCTTTTTTAAGATTTAGAATCACATCATATAATATCTTATCCACCAGCGATCGGGTAAGATTATCCACCACAACTTCTTTTCCCTGCATATCCCCCAGTTTTTTCAAAGCCTTCTGGGTTTCATTAGTCCTTATAATTTCCATTTCCTTTCTAATATCACGAAGGACAGGTTCAATTTTTAAATGTTTTAGGGAATTTAAAAGGAGATTTAACTCTTCTTCTACAATTTTTTCTGCTTGTAGAGCTTCTCTTTCACGTAATTTTTTGTTTTTATTAGCTATACCCCGTAAATCATCGATATTAAATACTTTAACTCCTAATTCTGTCACTTTATCTTCAATATCCCGGGGATTTGCTATATCTACCATTACCAGCGAGTTTCTTCTATGAGGAGGTACAGCCTCTTTTACCTTTTCATAAGTTAATATGGGATGGGGAGCTCCTGTAGCACTAATAATAACATCTGCATCTGACATAGCTTCCATAAAACGGTCAAAATGGATAGCATAACCACCTAATTCTTTAGCTAATTTTACAGCACGATTATAAGTTCTATTAGAAACAACTATAGCTTTTAAATGTTTTTCAACCAGTGCTTTAGCCACCAGAGTTCCCATTTTACCGGCACCCACAACCAGTACCTTTTTACACTTTAAATCTCCGTGTATAGATTCTGCCAGTTCAACAGCAGCGGATCCAATAGAAACAAAACCCCTATTTATATTTGTTTTATGGCGAACAGACTGACCTACATGGATGGCTTTGTTGAAAACGCAATCCAGTACTGTTCCACAACTACCATCCTTTAAACCTGCTTTTTTTGCATCTTTTATCTGGCCCAGTATCTGATCTTCACCAATAATCATTGATTCTAAACCAGATGCTAACTTTAAAAGATGTTTAAGGGCGTTTTCATCTTTTTCTATGACGAAATTACCATCATAACCATTCCAGTCCATATCTAAATCTTTAAGTTCATTAATTACCAGGTAATATTCCGCCCGATTGCAGGTGTTTAGGGATATACATTCCTGAACTTCATACTGTTTACTTAAATCCTGAATAAGGTCTTCTAAGGTATCAGTGGAATTTTCCATAGTGCTGATATCAGCGATTTTGTGATCAACTCTAATATTCAGAATCAAGAACTTCCCTCCTTATTATACTTAGAATCATGGGTTGTTCCATTAATTTTATTTAAATATTCCCTTACGAGAGATTTAGCCTCTTTCAGTTTACCCTCATTTAGTAATTTAATTATTTCAGGGCTATTTAATATTTGGTAGAGATGAATTCTCCTTTTTTTTTGATCAATTATCCTATCCTTAAGTAATTGGCGCGCATAATGCTGTAATTCAATTTGAAGAATATCCTCCTCTTTAATTGTTTCTTGAATTTTTTTTCTAAGTATTTTAGCCATTAAAGGACTTTTACCGCCTGTGAAAATCGATATTTGTGTATCCCCCACTGAAAAGCTGGTGGGAACTATAATGTTGCCTTCTAAAGGATAGTCGGCACGGTTTAAAAGTTTAGCCTTCCCCATAGCAGCTGCCTTTTTATTTAAATCACTATCTCCGCTGGCCAGTACCACCATATCTGCCCATTCGATCCATTTTTCTAATTCATTAACCGGCTTTTCAAGGGCCCCTAATTTTAGAAGTTTTTCAGGGACAGTTCCTCCAGTTATAATCACTTTTGAATGGGCATCAAGAAATTTAAGCGCTCTTCTTTGGCCTACTTCGCCTGATCCTAAGATTAGAACTTTCTTTTTTTCCATATTCAGAAAAAGCGAAGTCCAGCCCATAAAAAATAACTCCCTGGATTAATATTATTCCAGATTCTTCATTCTTAAGACTTTCATGGCAGTTCTTAAATCATTGCCACATTCCTGTAGAATGGTACTTGCTTCCCCTTCTGAAACATTAAAGGTGTCCGAAAGGGCTTTAATACTTTCTTCATCTGAATAATCATCTTTACCCACTAATTCTTCTGATAATTGTTTTTTCAGTTTCATGTATTCGTCAGTGGTCATGTCAATTCGGCGCATTACCATATCTCTTAAGGGGCAGGGTTTAGATGGTTTACAACACCAGACTAATGACCCAAAACAGGTTCCTTCTCCCTGTCCTAATGCTGTTTTTTTTCCAAATTCCTCTTTTATTTTTATATAATCCTGGGGTGTACGATTAGAATCTTCCAGAGCGTGTAATATCGGGCAAGGTTTCACAGGAGGACAACAAAAAGCAAGAGCTCTTTTATCCCCTCCGCGACATACGTGTGATGGTGCATCTTCCCATTCCATGTAAAAATCCTCCATTAACTCGATTTAAATAATTAAATTTTATCGATTTTTTTAGTTTGGTTATTAAAATATATAAATTTAAGAAAAAGACAGGGAATTAAATAAATAATAGAATAAAAAAATTTATTCTTCACCAAGCATCTTCTCTTTTTCAGTAGGGGTTAACTCCTCTATAATAGATTCCGGCTCCCCTATTTTAAGTATTTTACCCCCTCTCATGAGGCAAGCCCGATCACAAACATCCAGCACAAACTCCATGTCGTGGGAAATAATTAAAAAGGTTTGATTAAGTTCTTCCCGAGCTTTAATTATCGAATCTGTCACCTGAACCCGGGTTATAGGATCCATGGTTCCGGTAGGTTCATCTAAAATTATAATATTGGGCTCTTTAATTAGTACCTGGGCTAGAGCTACTCTATGTCGCTCTCCACCACTTAACTCATCCGGAGATTTTTTCAAAATTGATTCTGCATATTCATCATCGAATCCCACTGCTTTTAATACATATATTGCCTTCATTTTTGCAAATTCAGCAGGTAATTCCAGACTTATAGCTTCAGTTAGGTTTCCTAAAACATTTCTGTGGGGATAAAGGCTGTATTCCTGGTGTAAAATTCCAAGGTAAGGCATAACCCTTCCTCTCCCAATTGGACCTTTTTGGGTCATGTCTATCCAGTTTTCTCCCAGCCTTACCATTATTTCACCGGAACTGGGATCAGTAAGTCCGAATAATATACGGGATAAGGTGGTTTTACCCGCCCCACTGAGGCCCACCACTCCAAATATTTCACCTTCATCCACGGTGAGATTAACTCCATCCACTGCTTTAACAACTCCTCGATCAATGGAGTAATAGTGTTTTTTAACTTCTTTCATTTCGATTATAGGGGCATCTGATTTAAATTCTTCTCCCTTTTCTGGTAAGGGAACCTGTGCCATGAATTTTTCCACAATTTCAGTGGGGTTTCCTTCTGCAATTATTTCTCCTTTTTCCAGCCAGATAACATAATCCGAAAGTTTTTTCATTACCTCTGGCCAATGGGAGGTTACCACCATGGTCACGCCCTTTTCTTTAACTCCTTCAATCAGGGCCTGATGCAACAACTCGGCAGTTTTAGGATCAAGAGTACCTGTAGGTTCATCTGCTAGAAAAAGCATTGGATCTTTCGCAATTTGACGAGCTAAAACTACTCTTTGTTTTTCTCCACCACTTAAATCACGGGCAATATGAGTAATCCTGTGGGTCATCTGACTTAATTCAAGAATATCCAGTGCCCGATATGTGCTTTCTTCATAATCCACGTCACTCATGGATTTTATAACATTATCAATTACGGTGTCATCTTCATAAAGGGCGAAAGTTCTCTGCAGCATGATTGATATTCTTCTTTTAATAGCTGCGAAAACCTTACGATCACAGTCCCAAAAATTAACACTCATTGCCTCAAATTCACAACCACATCCACATCCACAAACGGATCCGACTTTAGATGGTGGTTCAACACGTAAACATTCCTTACATATTGCTATATTATAGGTAATGGTACCATCATCAGGTTTATAATCCTTCATTCCCCTTAACATATTTATAAGGACTGACTTTCCTGAACCACTCCTACCTAAAATACCCAGGACCTGACCTTCATTTATGGTCAAATTCAAGTTTTTTAAAACAGGAACTCCTTTAAAACTCTTGGTAATGTTTTCCAGCACAATAAAAGACATTGGACCACCTTTTAATAATATTTATTAAGAAATACTCTTTATAATTCTGCACTTAAATTATTATTTATCTATTTCAGATTATATTTTTTATAATTAAATATAATTTCACTTCAATTTTTGATAATTAATTATAATTAATATAACTATAATAATCAATAGCTTATTAAATTTTATTTTTTAGTTTAAGAATTTTTTTAATACCGACCTTATTTCCAGAAAATGAATCAGATACTATAAGAATTAACTTAATCTAATTTTTGACAAATCAAAATTCAATTTACCACCCATGGCTGCCCGAGCAATGGATATTCCCTGGGCACCGGAATTAATCATTTTTTGGGCAGAATCTAAATCAGTTATGGAATTATTGCCAATTATAAAAATAGAACATTTTGCGTTAATTTTTTTTATTAGATTCAGATCTGCTTCTTTAAGCCCAGGTTTCATGGCATCCACGTGTATAAAATCTGCCCCGGTATCTTCTATAATCTGGACCATTTTCAATTCATTGACCCCGGCTACATGAGCTCTTATCTTAACAGAAACTTTGCTTTTAGATTTTTTTACCACCTGAAGGACAAACTCTTCCATAAAATCTGGATTGGCGAGTAAAGCCTGTCCACAGCCAATTGAAGTAATTTCTTTTTGCCGGCAGTGGGCATTTATTTCCACCACATCCACTTTCTTTAATTTAGATATTTCAATTATTGGGTCAGGAGTAATGGAACGAATATTAACTGATAATTTACCATTCCAGTTTTCTTTAATTTTATTGGCTTCTTTTTCAATCTTATAAATTAATTCTCCTTCAGGTATATCAAATTCCAGCCTTCCCCTTTCCATTATTTTTTTACCCGCATCAATGGTGGGGTTATCTGCGTTATATCCCCCTAAAGTTACCATGTCAAATCCATAGGGGATTAGTTTTAAACAGAAATCCGCATTGGTTATTCCAGCCATAGGAGCAAGCACTTTAATAAAACTCACACTCACATAATAAATTTTTCAGGGGATTAAAATAAATCGGAGATTTTTTAATAGAAAAATTAAAAACAAGGGTTATTCTTTCATTACATGAACCAGATCATAGGTGAAACCATCTCGAATTTCTTCCAAGGCTAAATCAGCCAGATTAGCTGCTTTTTCAGCAGTAGGTGCTTTCCCGATACCTGCTTTTAAAGCAACATTTATCTCTGCTTCGATTTCTTCTATGATTTTAAGCAAACCCTCTGGTTCCAGTCCATTGCAGGGGGACATGAAGTTGTCTCCTCCAATGAAAAAGAGCAAGGATCCTTTTTCAATTAACTTTTTCATTAAAAAATGCTGTACTCTATTTACAATAAAAGAAGTATCATAAGCTGGAACTATATCTGTAAGAGATTCCGTAATGCCATTTATATCAATATGGGCTAATTGTACAAAACTTTCTTCTTTATTAACCAGCCCATCAATAGCCAGGATCTCTCTTCTTTCCTCGGACTGGGCCCCACCATAATTTTGAAGGGCCTTGGAAGCATTCCTTTGTGCATCATAGGGTGTTTCAGCAACTCCCACTCCCATACTAACGGTTATAGGATACCTGTTTCTTATAGATCTTTGAATACGAAGGTGGTCTTCCACATCACTATTATTGGTGACAGCAAGCATATTGTCAAAGCGGGTGAAAAAAACCAGTCCCTGTTTGGCGGCAAACTGTCTCTGCAAATCTGCATACAGTTCGGCCTGTAAAATTTGAAGATCGGATTCGGTCCTGGGGGTTGGAGTAACTGTCCAGGGGCCGTAATTATCAATTTGAATTAGAGTCATCTGTATCATATTATTCACTCAAAATTACTTTGGCTAACATTAATTTATCCCCTATGTTGCGCATCTTGGTTTTTGTTATTATAACCTCTTTAATTAGTTTTTCTATTTTAGTTTTTAAAGTAGCGTCTTGTTCATCAATTATGAATTTATCTAAAAAATCAGAATAAATGGTACCAACTCCCCAGGCCGATACTTCATAACCAAGAGCTTCCATAAATTTAGCTGCAGGCCCACTTACAGGATTATTTCCAATTATAGGGGATACTCCCACAACATAATTATTTTTCAAGGCCTTTTTAACTCCTTTTATGGATATTATCGGTCCAATAGAGGTTATTGGATTAGAAGGTCCAATAATTACCATTTCTGAATTTTCTATACTTTCCACCAGGCCGGGGGCAGGGTCTACCTGGTTGTAAACTACATTTTTCACAGGACTTTTTCCCTGTTCCTGGATTAAAAATTGATGAAAACTAATTTCTCCGGTGTGAGTGATGATTTTAATCTGAGACTGCTGATTACTCATGGGTATAACCCGGGAAACTATGCCTAATTTGCCTCTTTGAATATCAACGACTTTAGACAAATCGTACTTTTTCATTAAATTAGTTTTTTGTATTTTAAAAGCCCGATCCTTATCCCCAATTTTTAAAATTTCTGGTGATCCTAATTCAGTTAACTTATCGTGGGTTATGAATGTATCTCCTTTAATCCCATACCAGGTATCTTCATTTATGATATCTGCCAGGGTATAAAGCACGGTATCAATATCCGGAGCAACATAAACGCCTGAAAAATAATCATTCTCCACCGTATTTACTACCACATTAAGCTTGTCCGGATCAACTATTTGTTTTATGCCCTGAATTAATTTGGGGGTTCCGGTACCTCCGGAAAGTACAGTGATCATAATAACTCTCATCTAAAGATTTAAATATACTTTGTGTTTATCAAGTTTTATTTCTAAATAAATATATATAATGGATTTCCATTAACTCTTCATTTACTAAATTATCATTATGCGCGGAAAGCGTCATGTTTTTTAGGCCGGATTAGATCCCGAGCTCCAGCTTCTGGATCTTTTAGAATTTCAAAATTAGGGTAACCCCTCACAATCACTACTGGCAAACCTTCATCAGCCTGACCCATTATTAATGAGGATGAGGCCGCTAATTCATCGGCTACTGCGATTCTGGTAGTTTCTAATTTACGCCCATAAAGATCCATCTCACCTTTACGATTCCAGATAGCTTTTATCCCGGAACTACCAATAGCCACTCCCACTGCACCTTCTCGAAAGGGCCTTCCCTGGGTATCAGAAATAACAACTGCTATTTTTTTGCCAGTTTTTAATTCGATATTTTTTCTTAACTTTTTGGCACTATTATCTGGATTGTGGGGTAAAGGAGTGGCCCAACCATTTTCAACATTGGATTCATCTATTCCGGCATTAGCACAAATAAATCCATGATTGCTTTCAGTAACTATAAAATCATTCCCTACTTTTACTATTTCCCGGGAATGGTTTAATATAGCTTCCATTAACTCTGGACTTTTACCAGTTTTTTGGGCAAGATCATTTGCTTCTGCACCTGGTTTAATTGAATCCAGGTTTATATAATTCCCCTCTGCTTTAGATATAATGGTTTCTGCTATAACAATAATATCTCCATTTTTCCACTTCAGGCCCTGGACAATGGCACTTTCTAAAATTAAAGAGGATAACTCATCATCTTTTTTTATTAAAGGCAAATTTTCAAGACCAATTAATTCTATTTTCATTAACCCACCACATAAAACTGGCAAAATCTGTGTTTGAAAAATAAAATATAATAAATTATTTATTCTTACTTAAATCAGATATATTTTGCAGGATTTCCAAATATTAAATTCATTAAGGGTTTTATTTGAATGGTTATATAAATAATCTAGATGGTACTTAGTTCCCATTTAGCACCGGCAAAAGCAGCGGCTGAGGTCACTTCATTGGTAAATTCCTCAAATTTTCCCTGATTCATTATAAATTCTGCTGCCTGTTTGGAATTTTTTGCTTCAAATTCTACTTTTTGAGGGGTAATGTGCTGGTAGGTAGAAATATATCTTACTTCGCCGGCAGGGATTTTTTCCACTAATATTCCCTGGTGAGTTACGATCCCAATAAATCCTTCTCCATCCCTTTTAATTGCTCCTGCAATTCGAGGAGTATTATAATCATCCTTTTCATAATCCATGGCCAGAAGAGAAAGTGCAATAGCATCCCTTAAATTCATCCCTAGAGAAATTTTATCTGCTATTACGTCAGTATGGGATCCATTGGATACCACTGCCGTGTTATCCACTATTTTAATACAGTTGTAGGCAATGTAAGGACTTTTAAATATGTCTTTTTCATAGCCTTCTTTAGGAATGATAGCAGCACTCCCTTCAAATTCTTTAGCCATTCTATTTGGAAAAGATCTGCTGGAAACCCGGTAAGCTACAAATGCGCCGTTTTCATTACTTCCTAATGCTAATATTCTTCCGAGATACATTTTTTTCACCTGATAATTCAATTATAATTCTTCATATGCAGGAGGAATCATTTTTTAACTATTCCGGGGATTTAACTGCTTTATTTATAGGCAGGTCTGGCGGGGATGTAATTATTATTTTACCCTCTTTTGGTTTTATAATAAGTTCACCTTCATCAATTACCCTGGTATGTACTGCAATAGCATTATTTCTAATAAAACGGGACATATCTTCCCCATTAACTATTACTTCTTTTAACCCTGCCACAGGTATTAAATAATATTCAGATGGTCCTGCATTTTCATCTATTTCTGGTTTCCCAGTAACTGCCGCTGTTTGATCTGCAACCTGAAATGTACTGGTAACCACTAAAAATATTAATATGGTAAAAAGAATGTCGATGAAAGGAACCATATTGAATTTAGGGCTACTACTGTTTAGTTGATTACGATATTTTTGTATATCCATAGTCATGTAAAAAACCCCTTTCTTCTTTATTTTATATGCGAATACCTGATTAGGATGTTTTATTGCTTGAGTTTACTCATCACAATCTCGGCATTTGTATTACATTTTTCCAGTATTATGTTATTAATACTCTTTTCCAGCATACTGGGTTTAAAAGCCACCCATATATTAGCCTCGGGATCATTAATCTTTTTTACATTAACAATACCTTCTGATTCCTGCAAGCCTTCTATGGCCTCTTCCAGGTCAGCGTCCACCTTTATTTTCATTACAGCATAGCTCCAGTTAGTCATTTTTTTGGCAAGCTCGATGCTGTCCATTTCTTTATCAATATGGCTTTTTATATATGAATAAAAGGGTACCAGTACAATGGCTACACTTAAACCCATAATGGTGGTTATTAAGGCGATGTAAATCCCTTCAGCCAGGGCAGCAGGATCGGCACTAATTCCAATTTCCCGAAAGGTATAAAACATACCAATAACCGTACCAATCAAACCCATCAGGGGGGCTATTTCAATAATGGTTTTTAGTGTTTCCATACCCTTGGTCATCCTACCCATTTCAACAATGAATACCCTTTCCATAGCATCTTCCACTTCACCTTTATTCCGGTATCCAATTTTAAGAGCTTCAGAAATAATCTTGGATATAGGGTTCTGGAATTGGCCTATGGCTCTTAGTGCCTCAAGTGACCCTCCTTTTTCCATAGAATCATTAACGGTTCCAATTATCTGAGCAGTATTTACTCTTGATATTTTTTTTAAATAAACGATCTTTTCCAGTGAGGTAAATACACCATATATGCCCACTATAGCAATAAGATAGGTGATTATACCTCCACTTTTAAACATTTCCAGGATAGTTCCCAGAGCATTGGTCAAAAAATCCAGAATCATTTTATCATCTTTTAATTGTTGAAATTTGTATTTTAATTAATTTTAATCATATTTAGATATTATCTTATAAATTTATCTAGCAGTATCATTTGATTAGGGGGCTCTATTTAAATACTTTCACTGGATTTATAATGATTTTAAAAATATAACTTAATAAACTAAAGGGGATTATTTTTTAAATTATCATTATATATAATTCTTAAATTAAAATTAATAGTTTTAAAGGTCTTTCATCTTTTTTACAGTTGCCCAGGACTTACGTACAAATTCAGGCATATTGTCGTATTTAAAATTTTTTAAAAAAGCTTTGGTACGGGGGTCACTGGGATATCCAGATCCAATATTACCTAATTTTCTATATTGGCGCTTTAATTTCTCTATTTCCATATCCCTTTCTACCTTTGCCACAATTGATGCAGCCGCCACCACCACATAATTATCGTCTGCCCCGTGTTCTGCCTTAATGTCAATTTCCGGGCCTAATACTTCACTAATTTCACTACATAATCGAGAAGGATTTACATCTACCGAATCAATAATCACAGACTGTGCCTGGGATTCTTTTATAATTTTCATCATAGCAATTTTTTCAATTTCATTGAGGTTTATGTTTTTTGCCCGCATATTATCAATATCCCTGGCAGAAATTTTTACCACGAAGCATTCTGCAATTTTGTTTATTTTACGGGATAGCAGACTTCTTTTTTTAGGGGCCACTTTTTTAGAATCTTTAATACCTATTTTTTCCATAAATTCTAATTGGTCTTCAGAAACCAGAACTCCACAGACTACTAAAGGACCTATAACTGGTCCACGGCCTGCTTCATCAATGCCTAATATTTTCATGATGGTATCTCAATTATTTCTTTAAAGTAGTTAGGAGTTATAAAATTTAATTAATCGGTACATAAATAAAAAAAAAATTTTTATAAAATAAAATAAAAATTTTAGAAAATGAATCTATTTCATGGCTTTTAATCGAACTTCAGGTTCTAATGCCCTTGGTTCTGCAGCTACAATGGCTGCTCCTTTAGCCACTACTGTCATAGGGTCATCAGATATTTCTACCGGAATTCCTACTTCTTCATAAATCCTTTCTTTAAGGCCTTTTAATTGAGAAGTTCCACCTACAACCACGGTTTTATTGTATACTCCAGATATTAATTCAGGGGATAGCCTTTCAAGGACTACAGCCAATGATTCAACAATTTTTACTACTATAGGTTCTGCAGCATTTGCCACCATGTTGGAATCAATTTCTACTTCCTTAGGCTTATTGGTTTTCATGCATTTTCCAATAACTGTGGTTTTCTCCACTTCTATATCCACATTAGAGTGTACCATTCCCACCCCGATCTTGGCTTTTTCTGCTTCGTGAATACCAATCTCAACTTCATACTTTTCCTTGACCTGGTCCACTATATTATCATCAACATCGTCTCCACCCCAGCGGATGGTTTCAATGTCGGTGATTCCACCTAGTGAAATTACCACTATATCGCTGGAACCTGCCCCAATATCAATAACCATAGTTCCGGTAGCTTCAGCAATAGGTAAACCTGCACCAATAGCAGCTGAAAGTCCTTCACTGATTACCAGTACATAACTGGCTCCGGCTTTTCTACCAATTTCTTCTACAGCATTTCTTTCTACTTCCGAAGCATCTCCAGGTATTCCAATTACAATGCGGTCAATATTAGCTGTGTCTTCTCCAGATCCCATTTCTATAGAATATACCAGTAAGGCTTCAGCCTGGGCCACGCTTTCAATAACTCCTTTTCGCAATGGCCTTACGGCTATTATGTCTTCTGGAGTTCTGCCCAGCATCATTTTGGCCTCTTCACCCACAGCAAGTACATAAGAGGGATCTTCTTTTTTCACTGCTACCACAGAAGGAATTTTGTATAAATCAAATTTATCACCTGATGGTTTGGCCACTACGGTGTTTAAAGTACCTAAATCAATTCCTAAAGTGTTATTAAGAGATTTTTTTCCAACTTCTTCATTATTCTTCTTTTTTCCAAATGAGAACATATTATGCCTCCTCAATAATTTCCTTGAACTCTACAACGAATATCTGGTTAGAATTAGCAACTTTTTTTATTTGGTTGATGTATTGCTCATCAGTTGATATGAGTATGGTTGACAGAACCATGTCTGTAAGTTTAAATAAGGGATCCACTACATCACGTAGTAGCTTAGGAAGGTGGTTGGTAATGGAAACATCGGTTTCTATAAAACCAGTCGTTTTATCTTCCAATATAAATGAAAATTTAATATTATCCTTTTCAGCATCTCCAGCAAATTTTTTTATAGCATTATCTGGTGCCACTAGTAATATTAGATTAGATTCAGTTTTAACATAATAAGGGGCTATTTTTAGATAAGCTCCACCATTTTCTTTACATATTAAACTCAGATCCCTTATGATATTACTATCTCCCTGTAACATGATGAAATCAAATTTTTTTCTAATAAATGATTCTTTTAAATTAACATGTTCTCGAAATAGTATTTTGACTCGTTCTTTAGCAGATATTGCAGCATATGCCACATTATTAACCATTTCTTCATTACCGGCAATAACGCACCATATCTTATCTGAATCCTGGGCAGTAGAGACTTGTGCTGCCTTTCTAAGAACTTTTATTTTACTTTCTATCATTATACCACTTCTTCAGTAGGGTAACATCTATAAATTTAATCTAAAAATAACTCATTTTAAATTATTTTAAAAACCATTCCAAATCAATATTATTTTTATTGTAAGTGATCCCAACTAACTATTTTTACTTTGATTGATAAATCAATTAATCTAATTGATTCTGGATTATTATAATAATATGGGTTTATATAAACTTTTCATTTAATAACAGATTCCAGATAACAACTTATAATTTCATAACTTATTATTTTCCTACCATTTTCCGGAATATTACCTTATCTCATTTAATTTTAGCTAAATTTTATTATTAGAGTATGAAAAACTGAGCTTATATAATTATACATGCCTGCAACTATATTTAATTTATATTAAAATTAATTTAATATTAAATCCTCTCAAAATAGTTAGATTAAAAGCTATCATGGATAGTTTACCCTAATAAATTCAAATAGGATATATAATATAGTTACATATTATTAGTTTAAATATTGTATGATAAGCTATTCGGGTATTAATAAGTTATACAACCTATGTTTAATGGATAAAATATTAAAAAAATGAAATTTTAACTTTATTCAATAAAATCTTAATCAATTCAAATTAAATCATTTTAAACTTTTAAAATCCAATACTTTAATTTCAACTATACTCTTGGTGTTTAAATGTTTGTCAAAGGAACTTTCAAAAAAGCCAGCATACTCTTTACCCTATCTCTTTTACCTTTTGTTTTCGGTTACTTCTTACTAAGTTTCATTCTTTTTTCCTTTATTGCATTTTTGATGCAATTTTTTAGAGATCCTAATAGAAATGTGCCGGTGGATAAAGGAATAGTGGTGGCACCTGCAGATGGCCGAATTTTAAAGGGGAAAATTGATCGTATAGAACAAGTTGATTCCGACTATCCATTAATGGAATACGTTCTGGAAGAGAATGAAAAAGGAATTTTAATTAGCACTTTTATGTCTCCTTTTGATGTTCATGTAAATCGTGCCCCTATTTCCGGTAAAGTGGTTAAAACTAAATACTGCCCTGGAAAATTTAAAGTGGCTTTTGGGGATGTTAAGACTGAAAACGAAAAAAATTTGATAGTAATTGAGTCTGAATATGGAAAAATTGGGGTTATTCAGATAGCAGGCTTTGTTGCACGCAGGATTGTTCAATACGTGCAGGTGGGGGATGAGGTGGATATGGGAAGCCGGCTAGGAATGATTCGTTTTGGTTCTCGTGTTGATTTGATAGTCCCTGCTGAAAAATTCAAATTAATGGTCGAAGTTGGGGGTAAACCCAAGGCCGGAGAAACTATTATGGTGGCTTTAAAATAACCAATGCTATTTACCCCTTTGAATTTTAGACTAAAATCTCTATAACCATTTTCTTTAAATTATTTTTACGACTTGAAAATTAAATGTATATCTGATTAATAGCTCTATTGATTCTATTATTAGTTAACTAAATTCGGAATATCTTCTATAAATTTATATTAGTCTTTAGTTACAATTTAATTACCAGGGAGTCTAATAATGAGTCTAGAAACTATGCGAATAAAAGATTACTTTTCTCTTCCAGACCTTTTCTCTATTTTAAATGCCACATTTGGATTTATGGCTATAATAATGGCCATGGATGGCCAATTAATAATTTCTGCTCAATTAATATTAATTGCAGTAATTTTTGATTCTATTGATGGATGGGTGGCACGAAAAATAAATAGGGATGATAAATTAGGTTTTGGAAAAAATATGGATTCATTATGTGATGTTATATCCTTTGGTGTTGCGCCGGGAATCTTTTTGTATTCTGCCACTTTATCATATGATATACGATACATTAATATATTAGTAAGTCTCTTAATAGTAATATGTGGTATATTGAGGCTTTCAAGGTTCAATGTCATTTCACAAATTGGAACTCCACAAGATAAATTTGTGGGATTGCCCATACCCCTTACTGCTGTGGTGCTGGCATCATTTTATCTTAGTGGCCTCTTTAAAGAGGGCATAGCCCTATTGATAATGACCATAGTATCTCTATTAATGATCAGTACCCTGGAGTATCCCAAAATAAGAAGCATTAAAACTGCAGGATTGTCTTTAATACTAATATTGGCAGTTTCTTTGCCTCAAAGCATTCAAATAAGTTTGATGAATATTCCTGCTATGATTTTATTCATCTTAACCATGACTTTCATAATATTTATGCCTATTTTGGCCTTATTCACGAATCTAAGAAGTGGTCCACATGTTAGATAAGTTGAAAGGTAGTAAAAAGAAAAACAATAAAGATTCTCCTCCAGATCTGAGGAAAAACGGCGAAAAAGAATCGTCTGACGTGGGAGGCAAAATCCAAGATCTGGTTGGTAAGATATCTGGAAAAGCAAATAAGAGTGAAGAAAAACCTTCGAGTGATCCTGTTAAAAAAGCTCGACCAATGCCTAAACCTAGAATCAAGCCTAAGGGCGATGAAAAAATCAGGCTAAAACCTAAAGATAAACCTAATAAACCTATAGGTGCTAAGAGTGGCTCTGGTGGTGGTGGTCCTTTTGGAAGAAAATTGCCTGGTGATGATGATGATCAAAGGACAATTATTGGTGCGGCTGTATTCGGTTTGATTTTGATAATACTGGTGGCTTCTGGTTATTATTTCCTTGTTTATGCTCCTTATCAGGAAACATTGCAGGATGCTAAGGCAACCAAATTAAATGAAATTAATGCCTATTTTAAAGGCCCATTAGCTGTAGATCCTGAAAAACAGGCTCTTCTAGCGGATATTGATGCAGGAGTAACTCCTGAACAGGTGCTGTCCGTGGATGTGATTGGCCCGGCTACTAATTCCTGGCGAACATATCAAAACCAGCAACTCAATACCAAGAAAGATCCTTTTGACAGGGTAATGATTGTTTATTCCACTGATCCGTCTGCACCTGAACAGAATGCTTCTGGTTCTCAGAAAAATGTAATCATGAAGGCCAGTGATGCCCAGAGATTTATTTCCCAGGCAGATGCTACTGTACTGGCTAATATGGAAATTCAAACCCCTGATACCGTAGCAGTACCTATAATTATATCCAGATTACAGGCTGCAGGTGGCCTAATTAGTGTGGGTAATATGGTGGATGTTTATTTGAGAGTTTCCCCTGAAGAAGAGCAAGCATCTGCACCAAATGAAACCGAAGAGGGAGAAGAAGCACAACCAGCTCAAACCACACAGACCCCTGCAAGCTCAACTCCTCAAATTAGTGGAGCTACTGTTCTGGCAATCTTAAGGGCTAAAGACAGTGGAACTATTGATGCCCGGGTTAGTAAAAGCCAGAGCTTTTCAGTTAATGAGTTGGTTTCTCAAAGTCAACGGGAACAAACATCTTCTGCTGATGTGGAACAACTCTTAAGGGCAGCTGCATCTGGAGGGTTTAATGAAGCTGAAACAAGGGCTTTATTACAAAACTACGGAATCAAGTTATCTGACTTTGAGAGAACATCCAATCTTGGTGAACTGGATGCACAGTACTTACTATTGCTGGAAGTACCTAGAGAAAATGTTCTATTCTTAATACAGAATATGGACAGCATAATTCTAACAGTACCTACTCAGCAGGCTCCAAATTGGATGATTAATGAATTAAAAACTATATATGGTTGATTACCCCTCAACCATTTTTTTTTATTTTTTCACTCTAATTCAAAAAGGGGGACCTAAAATGAAAGTGGATAAAATTTGTATCGTTTTAATATTGATACTGGCATTTGCCGGAATGTCATGGGGATCAGAAGTTTGGGTTCAGGAGAATCCTGAGGCTACCAGCTATAAATTTTCGGACTTATCAGCGGAAATACTGGTAACAATTAAAAATAACAATGACCATGTTCAGTACTTCAAAATAAGTCACGCATATCAGGGCAGTCTGGCTGAAGTGGAAAACAACACCATACTATGGGTAATTGACTGGACCAGCCCTGCTGCAGTAAAAATGGTCAAATCTCGCTACCCTGAATTGGGAGGAGATTATGGATGGAAAATTCAGCCGGGGGAAACTAAATCAGTTTGTTTCAAGCTATCTGCTGTGGGACAAATGGGACAAATACCTTCGTATATTATAAGGGCTGATTCAGATCAGGGTACTTACTGGCCACTAGTACCAGAACCAGGTCTTATGGCGTCCTGGTTTGTTCCTAATGAACTGGAAATTTTAAATCCTAATCTGGATATATTAAGGTGGAAAGGAAATTTCAGCTTCAGGCTAACCAATGTGGACTCCACCCAGGTATCAGGTATAGTAAGAGCACCTATTGTTCCTGTTGACTCTAAATTAACCTATAGTAATCCACGGGTGACATTTTTAGATGACGAACTGGCAGTAGATACTCAAATTGCTTCCTGGGATGTAGTAATGGAACCGGGAGCTTCTCGTGTATTCAACTACGTTTATGAATGGCCTATGGGTAGGAGCTCATCCAGCACCACCCAGGGGCGTTCCAGTTCTATTCCAACAGCAGGTGCTCAGGAAAATACTACTTCAGTTCCTACCAGGGATACTGGTGTTCCCTATGGCTTATTTGTAGTAGGTACATTAGTAGCTGGTGCAGGAGTAGTTTACGCTAAATTCATGCGCCATTAAATAGGGGTTTTGATTTTAACCCCAATGTTTTTTTTTAATTATAAATATTTATATCTCAGAAAAGTAAATAGAGTAAATAACCTATGCGAATCTCTACCTTTTTTATTGTAGTGGGAATGTTGATCATATCCCTTTATTTTTTAATTGATGTAAGCTTTTATGCATCTCAAATTGTCATGGAAAACAACACTACAACAGCAGTAGTGATAATGCCATCTATTGATGTTAGTCAAAATATTAATAATAAATCTGTTTCCTATGGTGTATATCACGAACCACAATCCATGAAACCTGGAAATGGAACAGTTATTCTTTTTGGGCATCGTACCATGTACGGATCACCTTTTTTTAAACTGGATGGATTAAAAGCTGGTGATTCTGTTTTCCTGGAATGGCCAGGGGTGGGAAAAGGAGAATACAGAGTTAACAATACATTTATTGTCCCGGCTTCCTACAGGATATCAGTGGATCAGGGTGAAAAATTATTTTTAATAACATGTCACCCTATAGGCTCTGCCCGCGAACGTTTAATAGTAGAAACAGATTTAGTTAGTTTAAATCCCTTAAATGAAACATTTACTCAGGATAATCCTGAGAACTATTATGCCATTTTAATGATTTTAGGGTTTTTTGTAGGAGGTCTGATGTTGACTTACTTCTACCCGGTAAATGAAGATAAAAAAATAGTACTAGTTACGGTAATTGCCCTGACACTATTTTTAGCACTGGCCTATCTATTCCCTATTCCCCCAGATTTCATTACCGGAAAATTATCTGATATAAATAACTTATTTGGTATTTGATGGGCAACTAAAACCTTCCATAATTTTACTCAAATGGTGTGTGTATGGATATCAATGATAACGATAAAGTAAATGAAAAATATTTCAGCAACCTATCTTCCCGGGAGAGGGCCATATTTGAGGGTGCTATAAGTATGGGAGCACTTTTCCACCAATTCATAGGAACCCCGGTAAGTTTAAAAAGTGCAGATTCTCTTCAAAAAGCCATTGAAGATAGTATTGAATTGCAGCCAGGAATTAAGAAGATCAAAGTTCTTATTAATCCCCAAATATTAGCTGAACTGGATAATGAATTTGAATATACTTCCCTCACCGGGGATATGCTGGATGTGGAAATCCATTCAGAATTTCAAAAAATCAGGGCGCTAATCAGAATGAAGTTTATTCCGGAACTGAATTATCCTTTAATGTATGTGGAAAGTATAAGTGAAGAATAATATTCCTTTTTTTATCAATTACTATTCCATTAATCAACGAATTTTAATAGATTGTAATAATATTCCTAAATCTGAATTTTTAAATAAAAAAAAATTATTTAAATCCTAAAATCAATTTAATATTATTTAATCTAATTTTTAAGAATTTTCTAAAAATCCAGAGAGAAAAACTAAAACTGGATTTTTGAGTATAATTAGTAATGATTAATTATTATAATGATTAATTATTTAAATAAATAAATCAAAACTATTTTTAATTTGAATAAAAAAAATGAGACGAATTAACATGATAAAACTAGACCCTAATCTATGTAAGGGATGCAATATTTGCATGGAATTCTGTCCTAAAAAGGTATATGAGCAATCTAAAACTTTGGATAAGAAGGGAGTGCACATTCCCATACCAAAAAACCAGGATAAATGTTCTAAATGTAATTTATGTGCTTTGATGTGTCCTGATCAAGCTATAAAGGTGGAGGAAGACGATGAACAATGAATATTTTATTCAGGGCAATGAAGCATGTGCCCATGGAGCCATAAAAGCAGGGTGTATGTTTTTTGGAGGATACCCCATTACACCTTCCACTGAAATTGCAGAAAGCATGGCAGTACTTCTTCCTAAAGAAGGAGGATCATTTATTCAGATGGAAGACGAAATCGCTGCCTTGGGATCAGTTATTGGTGCTGTGTGGACTGGCGTTAAAGGGATGACAGCTACTTCCGGCCCAGGTCTATCTCTAATGCAAGAACATATCGGTTATGCAGCTATGACTGAAACCCCTTTAGTAATAGCTGATATCCAGAGAGGTTCTCCTTCAACTGGACAGCCCACCATGGCTTCTCAAAGTGATATGATGCAGGCCCGGTGGGGATCTCATGGTGATTATGAAATAATAGCTTTATCTCCATCTTCTGTCCAGGAATGCTTTGACTTTACTGTGGAGGCATTTAACTTATCAGAAAAGTATAGGGTACCGGTTATAGTCCTGGGAGATGAGATAGTGGGACATATGAGGGAAAAGATATCCATACCTGAAAAAATGGATTTAATTAACCGTAAAATGCCCTCTAAAGGCCCTGGAGATTTTTTACCATTTAAGGCAGATCCCACAGATACTCCCGAAATGCCCTTATTTGGTGAAGGCTATAATTTACATGTAACGGGACTTACTCACGATGAACAGGGATATCCTGATGCATCAAGTCCGGAACAACACTCTAAACTGGTTAATCGATTGTGTGATAAAATATTAAAAAATAGAGATGATATAACCCGGGTAAAGCAGGAATTCTGTGAAGATGCAGATATTATCCTGATATCTTATGGGGCTCCTTCCCGATCAGTTACTACTGCAGTAAAAAATGCCCGGAAAGCGGGTATTAAAGCAGGATATATTAAAATTGATACTCCATGGCCTTTCCCTGAAAAACAGATTCAAAAAGCAGCAGAATCTGCAAGTAAACTTATAGTGGTGGAGATGAATCTGGGCCAAATGTTTTATGAAGTACAGAGAGTTGCTGCCGGACAATCAAAGGTTTATCTACACCCTAAAATTGGTGGGGAAATACACAAACCTGATGAAATATTATCTAAAATTAAATCAGTTTAATGATTCATATTAATATAAGCATATAAAGGAGTTTAAAAAATGGAAGAAACTAATGAAAGTCCTTTTATGAAATATCTTAGAAAGGATAGGCTTCCCAATATTTTCTGTGCTGGCTGTGGTAATGGAACCGTATTAAATGCCTTTTTTAAAGGCATGGAAATGGCTCAAATGGATTTAAATAATATCAATATGGCATCAGGTATTGGATGCTCATCTCGAATACCAGGATATGTCAAATGTGATTCATTACACACTACTCATGGAAGGCCTATTTCTTTTGCTACAGGTATTAAATTAGGAAATCCGAATATGGATGTAGTCGTATTCACAGGCGATGGCGATGCAGCAGCTATTGGAGGCAATCATCTTATTCATGGTGCCAGAAGAAACATAGATCTCACTGTGATTTGTATTAATAATAGTATCTATGGAATGACGGGAGGACAAATAAGTCCTACTTCACCCCAGGGAAGTTATGGGAGCACCGCACCTTATGGGGCATTTGAAAGACCATTTGATCTTGCTGAACTTGTTTCAGCTGCAGGAGCTACATATGTGGCTAGATGGACCACAGCTCAACCACTACAATTAGCTAATGCCATTAAAAATGCATTGAATAATAAAGGATTTTCATTTGTTGAAGCGGTTTCCCAGTGCCATACTTATTATGGCCGGAAAAACAAGATGAAGTCACCTTTGGAAATGCTCAGATGGATGAAAGATAACAGTATAAATAAAAGGAAAGCTGATAAAATGAATCCTGAGGAACTGGTTGGAAAATTAATTGTAGGAGAATTTGTTAATAAAAACCAGGCCGAATATTCACAGGAATTATATAACCTCATTGAGGAGAAAAGTGGAAATAGGTCAAAATCTATTAAATCTGCATATATGGGGGATTAAATTGCGTAAGGAAATAAGAATCGCAGGATTTGGAGGCCAAGGTATTATAATGGCAGGGATAGTCATTGGGAAAGCTGCTTCTTTATATGACGATATCTATGCCGTGCAGACCCAATCTTATGGGCCTGAAGCAAGGGGAGGTGCTTCCCGGGCAGAAGTGGTAATAAGCACTGAGGAAATTGACTACCCCAAAGTTCAAAAACCAGATATACTGGTGGCCATGTCTCATCCTGCTTTAATGGCATACCTGGATGACTTGAAAGATGGTGGAATTTTAATTGCTGATCCCGATATGATTATGGAAGAAGAGGTAATGCCTTTTATCCAGGAACATAATATCAATTATTTTAAGGCCCCGGTGACCCGCACTGCTGAAGATAAAATCGGCCTTAAAATAGTAGCCAATATTGTCATGATAGGGGCCGTTACCCGTGCGACAAATATAATATCTGAGGAAGCAGCAAGAAATGCAATCAAAGATAGTGTTCCACCCGGTACTGAAGATAAGAACCTGGCAGCTTTTGAAGCAGGCGAAGCTATTTTTGATTAAATAAATTAAATTTATTCTTTCAATTAATGATAAATTTGTATCCATAAGGATTGCAGGGGGTTAATATGAAACTTTATGAACACAGTGCTAAAAAAATTTTTCAAAAGGAAGGCATACCCATACCGCCTGGTGAAATAGCCCGTAGTGGGAAGGAAGCCCAGATGATTGCTGAAAAAATGAAAAAATCAGTGGCTATAAAGTCCCAGGTTCTGGTGGGAGGTAGAGGCAAAGCTGGGGGTATAAAATTCGCAGATACTCCTCAAAAAGCAGAAAAAATTGCCAGGGAATTATTATCAACTCAAATAAAAGGCGAAAAAGTAAACACAGTTTTAGTGGAACATAAAGCTGAAATTCAAAAAGAATTTTACTTAAGTATAGCCATGGACCGATCTTCCAGGAAACCATTGATTATGGCTAGTGGAGAAGGAGGGGTTGATATAGAAGATCTTGCAATTAATAGCCCTGAAAAAATCATAAAATATCATGTAAATCCTCTGGATGAATTTTTACCATACCAGGCTAGGGAAATTGCCCGTAAAATGGGGGTGGGTAGTGAGCTCATTTCTTCTGTGGGAGCCACTATCTGGAAATTATTCCAGGTATTCCAAAAATATGATGCTCATCTGGCAGAGATAAACCCGCTAGTAATCACTCCAGAAGGAGTTTTAGCAGCAGATGCCAAACTAGATCTGGATGATGACTCTATTTACAGGCACTCGGAATTAAAGGATTTAGAAGAGTTTGAATCTGAAGAATTTGCCTTTGTTAAATTAGAGGGGGATATTGCAGTTATTGGTAATGGAGCTGGATTAACCCTTACGGGAATGGATATGATTAAACTTAATGGAGGAGAACCTGCAACCTTTTTAGATATTGGGGGAGGTGCCTCACCAGAGATAATAAAAAAAGCACTTAATCTGGTTATAGCGCATCCTCCGGTGAAAGTCATATTTCTAAATGTATTGGGGGGCATTACCAGGGCTGATGATGTTGCAAGGGGTGTAATAAATGCTTTAAAGGATACTCCTCGGAATTTTCCGCTGGTTATACGCCTAACTGGCACTAATGAAGAAGAAGGACAAAGATTACTTTCCAATGCGGGTGTTTCTTATGAGACATCCATGGAGGATGCTGCTAAAAAAGCAGTTGAACTTTGCCGATCCCTTTAATTCATTTTTGTTTAGTAAGCCCGATTCTCTATGAAGAGATCTAATTACAGATATTAATTCAATAAAGCCATTTTCCATATTCTGGTATATGTTTCTGGTCTTCATAAAGCCAAACCATTCTGTCCAGGTACCACACTTTTCCTAAATAAATCAGAGAGAAACCAATTAATAAGGGCCAGGTTTCAAGGAAATAAACGCTCCAGATAACAATTAATCCCCCTATTGCAGCAATAAGGTTTAGTATGTGGGGTGGATATCTATGATGATTAGGAACTGGGATTTGATCCCGGTTTGACCATACTCTTTCCCCTAAAACTGCTTTTGAAGCCCAATTATCAGTTGATTTGGGTTTTTTAAAAAGTCTAGGGTTAAAATAGGTCCAAATTAATGCTATGGCTATTATTATTAATGACCACCAACCAATCCAGACCCTACTCCAGAATGCAATTACAAGTAAAGGTAAAGCTGTAAATCGGGTCCAACCGCTCCATGGATTAGCATGCCTCATCCAGTTCTCCTCATCCAATCTAAAAATTAAGCTTATTTTTCTTTCCAGGGTCATAAAAAAAACCTCATATGCTCCTTTTCAAAGTGGCTACATGGGCCATTACCAGAGCAGAAAGTACTATATAAGCTAGCATAGCCGATCCATTAAATGAACGGTTAAAAATGAATAAACCAATTATGCTCTGTGCTAAAAATGCAGATAATGCTCCAATCAATAATACTTCCTTTCCCAGATACATTTTACTTCCGCTTTTTCTTTTACTGCGATATTTCCGTAGAACATAAAAACCGGTACAACTTACAATCATTATCCAGGTTAAAAGGAATATTATGCCTGCATATCCGGCATCAAAGGCTACGGCAAATATACCGGGCAACATATAATCTATTTCATCTTTCCTATTAACCAGTACACCATAAAATAAATGATATGGCAATCCAAATGACTGAATGAGGCTCATAGGGAGAGTAATGTATCCGTCTGCTCCTCCTAAGCATTCAACTCCCCAATAACACGACCCCTGTACATGCCCCCACAATGTAGTATTCTGTATTACCATTTTTAAACTGGAGATGGAATAGTGCTCAATTCTTGAAACTCTTAAAAGAGGACTTATTATTGGTTTATCCAGAAAACGGGATAATAATTCCATAATGGCAAATCCAAGACCACCGGCTAGTGTCCATCCTATTATGGATTTGGAAGTGATATTGGTGCTTCTTTTAAAACTTTTAGACATTATCAAATAACCTAACGCCCACCCTAAAAACCATAGTATCAAAAAGGATCGGTGCATTAAACCCCCTGCTACTGCAATTATAAAAAATAGAATGATAGTGAGGGTTTTAATAGAAGTTGATTTAATACCCACTTCAGTTAATAGATTGGCTGCTGCAGCAATGGTTACCCAAGCAAATACTGCCAGTGATCCGAAGGGGTGGGTAAACTCATGATGGGATAATAAAGGTAAGAAAAGAAAAGCAACATCCGCCAGGAGAAGACTCCCAATTAATACGGTTAGAACTATCCCTAAAAATAGAACCATACTCAGTGGCAGAGCTATGATATTAAAGAGTAGAAGTATAACGATATGGATTATGAATGCTACTTCCAGTATTAATTGAAGGTTATTTTGGGCAATAAACATGATTATCAAATAAGTGTTGATTAACATTATTATAAATATTATGGTTCTCAAGTGTTTGCTTGGAAAATTAAAGTAAGATTTGATTATTTTTGTTACCTGCAGTTAGATTATGGATTAAAAATTTAAAAAAAAAACATGAGATAATTTAAATAATTTTTGAAGCAATTAAAAATAAAAGCAGCAAAATCGGTAAATTATTAACATAATATTTATTTAATCTTAAACTTTAAAAAATAATTTGAGATATTAAAAAATTAAAAAAAAGAATTTTTAAGTCAGAATATCATGGTCCTGATATTAAATTCTGGAGGTATTCACTGGCCCATTGTAAGAAACGTGATATCTGACTGAAAATATCCTGATTTTCTGGTGTGGAAACCTGTTGACTTATATTATCCAACTGCTCTTTGAATTCAGTTAAACTGCTCTGTACTTTTTGAGAATTGGCCACAGAATCTGCCACTTCCTGGGTTTGATTATCAGAGAGATTTATATTTAGCTCGCTGGCTGCATTATCCACAATAATCTGAATCTGAGAAGGATCATCTAAATTCTGGTCCTGGGTTTGATTTTTAACTTCACTAAATAATTCTGCAATATTATCCTGGCTTTCTCCAGTTTCATTAGCCAAGCGGGTTCCCAAATAAAGCTCTTCAGTGGAAACTTTTTTAGCTTCTTCGGGTATGGGAGTCCCCACTGCTATCTCATATGATTTTAAAACACCCGCCAGCGCGGCTTCTCCCGAGGCTGATACAGGAGATGTTACCACCACGTACCCTTTATCAATTCCAGATGACTGCAGTGCATTAGCATACATTAGAGGCGTTACCACAGTGACCTTACTTTTATCCACATCTACTTTAATATCGGGGGAATAACTTAAATCTACCATGGCACAGGAGAAAATTTGACTGGAACCATATGTCCTTCCAGTAATGCTTTGGGAAATATCATTTACTTCAGAAGCGGTTATTATTTTAACAGGGACTTCTGAAACATTTTTATCGGTTTTTGTCTGAAAATAATTCAGCATAGCATTTTTATAATCTGCATTACTATTGGTTGTTTCGCCAAGGGTAACAGAAAAACCAATTACTTCTGCTGAACCAGCATATAATGGGGTAATTAATACTAAAATTAATAAAAATCCTGCTAAATATCTCTTCACAGCATCACCTCATAATCAGCTTAGGTTGAACTTGATTAAATACTTTTCATATAACGTTTAATTTATAATATTAAAAGAAGGAAGATGTTTAAATGGAATTTAAACCATTTTAAGTTAAACATGATTCAGGGATGATTAAGTCTATTCAATTAATTACGGTTGTTTTAAAAAAATAGTTATTTATTTCCTAAAAGTACCACCAGACTTTCCTGGGATTCATTTACTATTTCCATTCCACATAAATCTCCTATTTCGCGGGCAAACCTATTTACTTCCTTAAAATCAGGCATGTTTTCTTTTTCCAGGCGTTGCCGGGAATATCCTACAAACATATATGCTTTGATTTCCAGAAAATCAGGGGCAGCTTTTTTAATTAAACGAGCATAACCCTCCGGGTTTACCATATTTCTTTTCTTAACACAAGTGGTTCTTATAACAGTTCTGCAATCCATGCTTGGTAGGAGTTCTAGTGACTCATTAAGATTTTTCCAGGATCCTGGAATCTGGGGCTGACAAAGATCATCAAATATCTTTTTTTCAGGGGCATCCAGAGAAATGTAAAGCTGGGTGGGTTCGGAGGACATGTTCTTTAATTTCTCAGGACTCATCCCATTACTTACCAAAAACGTGGTGAAGTCTCTGCGGTGAAATTCATCTATTAAGTCCTCTATTACTGGATAAAGCAGGGGTTCACCGGCTAAGGAAATAGCTGCATTGGTAGGGTTTTGTGACTGGGCTAATTTTTCAGGGTCAGATTTCTCATTTCCAAAAAAGCCACATAATAATTTTCTTTGAGCCTCAATACACCCATCTATAATTTCCCCTGGTTCATCATACTGTCCTTCCCATTTAGTTTCAGTGGCTGAAAAATCTCTCCAGCAAAATAAACACTTTTGGTGACAGAAGGGAATACTAGGAGACATCTGCAAACAGCGATGACTATCAATCCCATAAAACTTTTGTTTATAACAAACTCCTTCATTCAGGATACTTTTCTTAGTCCAGTGGCAAATTTTTGCAGCAGCATGTCTATTCTCTCCTACAAAACGGTATCCCATTTTCTCCAGCTTATTTAAGTTTTCTTTAGAAAGTGCCATTTTAATCATTCAGTCATTTATTATTTTTAAATACAATATCCCCAATATGAGCTTCAAGTACCATAATCTCACTTATTGTTTTCTGTAATAAGAGTATCTATGGTTAGTTTAAAGTAATATGCATAATTTTATGTAATGGATTCGAGTGTATCTAATATGATTCAATATGTTGGTATTGATAAAAAATATTCTGGGATACAATTAATAGTATCTGATAATAAGTTTTAAGATTTTGTTTTTTGAACTAAAATTTTAAAGCATAAAAAATCATTATTTTTAACATTTAAAAGATTTAAAGGGCTTATATCTTCAAGTAAAATCATATTAATCTTTATTTATAGTTTTATCTTAATACCTGTTTTTTTTACTTTATTTCTTTTTTTATCTTTTATTAAGACTTTTTTAAGGTAAAAGGCTTCTTTTATTTGAGATTTTAGGAGCGCTTAGCAATTCCTTTTCTCCTGCCTTTAAACTTAAAAAAAGCTACATATAATCCTTTTTGTTGATGCGGGCAACCAAACCTTTATATAGTAATGTGATGTGAATAGTTTATATTGTTACCAAAGGCCTAAATAAACTTTTTTTATTGTTTAGGCGTGGAGGCGGTACAATTAAGCGAAGCTTTATACTAGCAATGCTACTACTTTTTTCAGCAGCGGCATTGCTCAACGTAAACTATAGCTATGGAACTGATGTTGAATCATTAGATCCGGATATTAATAATCAGTTAGAAGACAGTTCTAATATTAAAAAAGAATTAGTACCTACCGGTAATTCTTATTCAACGGCTCAGGTAGGAGATGCTGCAAATAGGGTAAAAAATTTTATTGAAACACATAAAACATTGCCTAACTTTGTGACCATTTCTAATCAACGAGTACCTATGAGTGATTTTTTACTTATCTTAAGTACTACCACCATAGATGTAAATGATGGAAAAAATGGTCAGAAGGTCCAATACAGTATTCAAGAACCTGCACATAGCCGTGATCAAATTACAAAGGGTACTATACAAAAATCAGAATATTTAAATCTTGCTAAAGACATAAAAACTCAGATAGAAACTAATTCTCAAGCTACACCTTATGTTACTTCATCAAGAGGTACTATAAGTTACGAATCATTGATCTATGTTTATTCTAGAATAGTTGCCTTTAACTGGAATCAAAAAACTCTACCTAATTTTGCATCTATCGCTCCATGGAATGGGCAAAAATTGCCTGATTCACCGGCCAATACGGCACAACAAGAAACTAAACCGGTTGCTGCAGAACCAGCACCACAACCAGCACCACAACCAGCACCACAACCAGCACCACAACCAGAAAATAATTCTAACCAGAATAAATTGACTGCGGTTGGTAATTCATTTACTAAAGCTCAAATTGGAGAGGCTGCAGTAAGAGTTAGAAACTTTATAAACAATAACGGCGTATTACCCAATTTTGTAACCATATCTGGAAAGAGAGTAGAAATGGCCCCATTTTTACTTATGATGGCTACCAGTCTGGATAATACTAACAAGGGTGTTAATGGCGCAATTCAAGAGTTTAATCCACAGGAACCAGCGAATAAACCTTCAGAAAACATAGCAGGACGTATTAATGCTCCTGAATACTTACAAATTGCTAATCTCATTAAGAGTTACATGGAATCTACAGGCAAAGCTCCTGAATCTCAGTCTACTTCTCTTGGAACTCTAAACTACGAATCAATGGTACTTTATTATTCCAGAATTCTCTCCTTTGAATATCAGAACAACGCATTAGCAAATTTCGTTACAGTAAGCGCATCAACCATTCAAAATTCAGTCACTAACCTTGGAAAAGGACAGTTAAATGGCCTACAAGGAACTGCAGGTCTGGAAACCCTAGCTAGATATATCAATCAAAACCTGAATCATAGAGATGGAGCAGCAACCACTGCTGCTGGTGTCGAAAGTACTGGTTTTGGAGATTGCTGGGGATTATCTGACTGGGCAGCTAAAGTGTTAAGTGCTAACGGATACACCGTTAGAGTTGTACAGGGAGCCACTTCTTACGCATACAATCATCGATGGTTAAATGTAATGATTAATGGTAAATGGACATCATTCGAACCATCTCTAGTTACCAAACGTTATGGCAGTAAACACTACACCGCTACCTGTTCTTCAGTTAGAGATATTGTAGTGACCTACAACTAATACTCTGGTTTTTTAAATCTACTCTTTTTTTTTTAAAGAAATTAGTATTTGAAAAGTTATTCTAAGTTTTATTTAATCTTTTTTTTGTTTTAAAGACTAAATATTTTATTTTGTTAGTAAATCTTTTTTTCTAGCTCTTTGATTTGAAATTAACTATTTATTATATTTAATGGGGTATTTAGACTCAACAAAATATTTTTATAATAGTGAACATTCATATTTTATATATAGAAATAATTCTAGTTAATCGGGAGGACTTGTATGAAGTCAATCACTGACACCCCTATCGTTATATTGAATTTTAAAACTTACATGGTATCTACGGGAAAGAATGCATTAAATTTGGCTAAAGCTCTGGAAAAAGTTTCCACTGAAACTGGAATAAATATGATTGCTGCTCCACAACATATGGATATCTATCAGATAGCTCAAAATGTTAATATACCTGTCTTAGCCCAGCATATCGATCCCATAAATGCAGGAGGACATACCGGCAGTGTCCTCTTAGAATGTGCTCAGAATTCAGGGGCAAATGGGTGTTTAATAAATCATTCTGAAAAACGTATGAAACTGGCGGATATAGATTATTTAATTGAAAGAACTTCTGATAAAGATATGATTAATGTGGTCTGTACCAATAATATTAAAACCAGCGGCGCAATAGCGGCTTTAAATCCGGATTTCATTGCAGTAGAGCCTCCGGAACTTATTGGATCAGGCATACCTGTTTCCCAGGCGGAACCAGAAGTTGTGGAGGGAACTGTGGAAGAGGTTAAACGTATTAATCCTCAAGTTAAGGTTCTTTGTGGGGCAGGAATATCCACTGGAGAAGACATGAAAGCTGCCCTGGAACTGGGATCTGAAGGAGTTCTTTTAGCTTCAGGTATTATAATGGCAAAAAATCCCGAAAAAGCACTTTTAGAATTGGTAAGTAAAATTTAGTTCATAATGCTCTATTAGTAAACATTTATTCTATTAACAACATTTCATCTAGAACTAATCTGGATTTATAGGGAGGCGTATAATGTCCCTTAAATTAAACACCTTGGATGATTTTCAACTGGATAACAAAACTGTTCTAATCAGGGTGGATATAAATTCCCCGGTGGACCCCCATACTGGAATCATTTTAGATGATACCCGGATGAAGTTACATGCAGAAACCATACAAGAACTATCTAATAAAGGAGCGAAAACTGTAATATTAGCCCATCAAAGCCGACCAGGTAAAAAAGATTTCACTACCCTGGAGCAACATGCCCATGTCATGTCTAAAATATTAAATCATAGTGTAATCTATGTGGAGGACATTTTTGGATGTGCTGCCCGGGAAACTATAGGTAATATGAAAAAGGGGGATATTCTTCTTTTAGAAAATGTTCGTTTTTATTCGGAAGAGGTTTTAAAAAGAGAGATTTCCCCACAATCATCAACCCATCTGGTTAATAAATTAGCCCCGGTGGTTGATTATTTTGTAAATGATGCTTTTGCAGCTGCACATAGATCTCAACCATCTTTAATAGGATTCACATTTGAATTACCCTCTGCTGCAGGCAGGATAATGGAAAAAGAGCTTAAAATATTGACTGGTGCTCTGGATAATGTAAAAAAACCATGTACTTATGTTTTAGGGGGAGTCAAAGCTGATGATTCCATACATGTTATGCAAAATGTGCTGGAAAATGGTAGCGCAGATCATATTTTAACTACGGGACTGGTGGCTAACATATTTCTCCAGGCATCAGATATAGAGATTGGTCCGACTAATAAAAAATTTATAGAAAATAAAGGATATCAGGATTATGTTAATGTTGCTAAGGATCTTATAACTAAATTTAAGGATAAGATCTTAATTCCTATTGATGTAGCCGTATGTGAAAATAATAAAAGAATTGATATTTCAGTTGGAAAAATTCCAGATGCTCCTATTTATGATATTGGTATAGAATCCATTAAATTATATGCCCAAATCATACGCAAGTCTTCCACTATTTTTGCTAATGGACCTGCAGGAGTTTTTGAAAATCCTGAATTTAGTATTGGGACTGCAGATATTTTAAATGCAATTGCATCCTCCTCCGGGTTTTCTATTATTGGAGGGGGTCATTTAGGAGCTGCTGCGGTTCAAATGGGCTTTGAAGAAGAGATAGATCATATAAGTAGTGGTGGGGGGGCATGCATAAATCTCTTAGCCGGGGAAAAATTACCTGCGGTGGAGGCATTGAAAAATGCTTATTTTAAAAAATTAAATGACAATCTTTAAGTAATAAAACTGTTAATGTGTAGATAACCGGTCAAATATTAAAAATTTGAAATCACCGGGAATAATTAATAATGGTTAATGTTTAAATATTTTTTATACATAATCTGATTATTAAAAAAATTATCTTCACCCACCAGATGCTTTTTAAGTGGAAATCTACCACAAAGTATTTAAGCTAATACTGCCTAAAATGGAAATGCCTCGGTAGCTCAGTCTGGTGGAGCGCGAGACTTGTAATCTCGTGGTCGCGGGTTCAATTCCCGTCCGGGGCTCTAAGTTGGAGATTAGAAAACTTAGATGTTTTATCATGAGGGACCATAGGGTAGCTTGGTCGATCCTTTGGGCTTTGGGAGCCTGAGACTCCGGTTCAAATCCGGGTGGTCCCATTTAATTTATATACAACTTAATTCAAATAATGAATCTCTAAGAGATTTATATACTGCACTTCTTAAAAGTGAAGTATTGAAATAAGATATTAAACCCGCCTTAGCTCAATTTGGCAGAGCATCGGACTGTAGATCCGAGGGTTGCTGGTTCAAGTCCGGCAGGCGGGACTTTGATCTTTCTATTTAAAATGAAAAGGATTTGAGATAATATTCCTTTTTAAAATCCATTATAAATTAGATGAAGAATGCTGGATGCAAAAAACAAAAACAGTCATACCACTATCTTATTTGATTTATGGGCAGAAAAAAATGGTGAGATCAAGTAACCTTACTAATTTAAATACTAGAAAAATAGATGAAGTATATATCTCCTAAGATTCAAAAATCAGCGCTGGAATTATAAGAGTGTATACCTAATTAAATAAAAAAGTATTTAAGTAAATAGAAGTAAACCCTAATAATGCTCTAATTCTAAGAGTGCCCTGGTGGTGTAGGGGCTATCATGCGGGCCTGTCGAGCCCGCGACTCGGGTTCAATTCCCGGCCAGGGCGTTCCACTATTAGGGCCCGTAGCTCAGTCTGGCAGAGCGCTTGGCTTTTAACCAAGTGGCCGCGGGTTCAATTCCCGTCGGGCCCGTTTACTGATTTTTTTACTGGGATTTTTTACTGGAGGATAAATTGTGAAGAAGGACATCTTGAAACATGAAATGGTACCAGATCATGCTGTTTTGTCGAAATCCGAATCTAATAAGGTACTTAAAAAGATGGATATTCACCTGGAGCAGCTCCCAAAAATAAAATCTGATGACCCGGTGGCCAAGTCTATTGGGGCAAAAGAGGGAGACATTCTTGAAATTACTAGAAAAAGCTCTACAGCAGGAAAATTTATTACTTATAGGCTTGTAAAGGATTAATTTAATCATTTTAGTTATTTTTACTCTCATAGTTCAAAAATAACTCAATAAAAATATTTGAGGAATATTTGACTAAATTATTAACTGGTATTATTTTTGGAGGAAGTCCATGAAAAAGAGCACATGGGGATTAGTAGACGCGTTTTTCGATGAATATAATCTGGTAGATCACCACATAAATTCATATAATGATTTTGTAAATCATCGTATACAGGACATAATTGATATAACTGAGTCAATTGTCTTAGAACAGGGAGAATATTCGGTTGAAACCGGAAAACTGGAAATTAGAAAACCTTTTACCAAGGAAGCTGATGGTTCAAAAAGTTTGATTTTTCCTACTGAAGCCCGCTTAAGGAATTTAACTTATTCTGCGCACATGTATCTGGATATGCGGCTTATTAAAAAAGAAGAACCCGCTCCGGATTTTGAAAAGGTGTATATCGGGGAACTTCCTTTAATGCTCAAGTCTGATATCTGTCACCTGGCAGGATTAAATAAAAAAGAACTTACTGATAAGGGTGAAGATCCTCAAGATGCGGGAGGATACTTCATTGTTAATGGTTCGGAACGGGCTATTGTTACTATGGAAGAGATAGCACCTAATAAGGTTATTCTGGAAAGAATAGGCGAAATTCATGATAGAAGAGCTAAAGCCATAGTTACTTCAATTAAAAGTGGTTTCAGAGCTAGAATTTCTTTGGAATATCGAAAACCAAGAAAAACTGGTGTTTTCTTAAGAATTTCCTTCCCTTATGTTCCGGGAGAGATACCTCTGGTAATATTACTACGAGCCATGGGACTGGCCACTGATGAAGAAATCATTACTCATATCTCAGATGACTTCAATTTCCAGATGATTGTGGCGGACGATATACAGGTTTCTGACCAGGCCCTGAAGATTGAAGCTCAGGAAATGGAAGAACTCTCTAATGAAGAACGTCGAGAGTATTTAACTAAAAGCGCCATTAAATACATTGGTAACCGGGTTGCCAAGGGAATGACTGAAGAATACAGGATAAGAAGAGCAGAAGACGTTATTGATAGATACCTTCTACCTCATATGGGTGTTGAATCTGAAAAAAGAGGAGATAAAGCAACCTATCTGGCTGAAATGACAGAAATGTTACTTCAGGTTATTTCCGAGCAGAGAGAACCACACGATAAGGACCATTATACTAATAAAAGACTCCGGGTTTCTGGAGATTTGATGGAAGATTTATTCCGGGTAGCATTTACAAGCTTAACACGAGACATGACTTATCAATTAGAAAGGAGCTTGGCAAGAGGAAAAGAACCTTCTGTAAAACAGGCAGTGCGTTCTGATGTTTTAACTGAAAATATTAAACACGCCATAGCCACCGGTAACTGGGTGGGTGGAAGAGCAGGGGTAAGCCAACTACTGGATCGTACCAGTTATATGGGAACACTTTCCCATATGAGGAGGGTAGTTTCTCCATTAAGTAGAAGTCAACCTCACTTTGAAGCACGGGATTTGCATCCTACTCAATTTGGTAAAATATGTCCCAATGAAACCCCGGAAGGACCTAATTGTGGGCTGGTGAAAAACCTGGCTTTAATGTCTAAGATATCTGAAGGCTCAGATCCTGAGGAAATCGAAAATATCATTAAGAAAATGGGGGTTCTTAATTAAATCCACCACTTTTTTTATTTTATCTAATTTTTTAATTTTGGAGGCAATTTCGTGAGAAAAGCTAAAATTTTTATTAACGGGAAACTCATAGGAACCTGCAACGATCCGGAATCTTTTGTCCAGGATATGAGGGAAAAAAGAAGATCTGGAGAAATTTCCCATGAGATGAACATTACTCATTATTCTGAAACTGATGAAGTTTACATATTCAATGACCCTGGAAGAGCCAGAAGGCCACTGATTGTGGTTAATGGAGGGGAACCTGCCTTAAAAGAAGAACACATATCTCTTATAAAAGATGGGGAACTAAAATGGGAACAACTTTTAACTGAAGGAATTATTGAATATCTGGATGCAGAAGAGGAAGAAAATGCCTATATCGCCATGGGTTTGAACTATTTGAATGAAGATCATACCCACCTGGAAATAGATCCTTCCACCATGCTGGGAATCTGTGCAGGCATTATTCCCTTTGCTAACCACAATTCATCACCGCGTAATACCATGGAAGCAGGGATGACTAAACAGGCCCTGGGTCTTTATGTTTCTAACTATGGATTACGTACTGATACCCGTGCTCACCTTTTACACCATCCTCAAGTTCCTATTGTTAAAACCAGAATTATAGATGCCACAGGTTATGACAAAAGGCCATCTGGACAGAATTTCATAGTAGCAGTAATGTCCTACGAAGGATACAATATGGAAGATGCCCTTATTTTGAATAAAGCCTCCATAGAAAGAGGACTTTCGCGTTCATCATTTTTCAGATCTTATGAAGCTTCTGAAAGGAGATATCCGGGGGGACAGGAAGACAAATTTGAGATTCCTGAAAAGGGTGTCAGAGGCTACAGGTCTGAAGAATCTTACCGGCACCTGGATGAAGATGGGGTGGTGAATCCAGAATCTTATGTTTCATCAGGAGATGTACTGATTGGTAAAACTTCACCTCCTAGATTTTTAGAAGAAATAGATGAATTTGGTACCGTGGCCGAACGTCGAAGAGAAACCTCAGTCACTGTTAGACATGGGGAAAAAGGAGTTGTAGATGCTGTACTTTTCACTGAAACTGTTGAAGGTAGTCGTTTGGCTAAAATAAGAGTTAGGGATCAGAGACAGCCTGAATTTGGAGATAAATTTGCTTCCCGTCATGGACAGAAAGGAGTAGTAGGACTAATAGTATCGCAGGAAAACATGCCTTTTACTGAAGATGGAGTTGTACCTGATCTGGTGGTAAATCCTCACGCTATACCTTCCAGGATGTCTGTTGGACAGGTTCTGGAAATGTTGGGAGGTAAATCCGGCTGTATGGATGGAAGGCGCGTGGATGGTACTCCTTTCACTGGAGAACTGGAATCCGATATTAAAGATTCATTAAAGGAAAACGGATTTGAAACAGCAGGTGTGGAATCATTATATAATGGAATCACCGGTGAGAGAATCGAGGCAGAAATATTTGTAGGGGTAGCTTACTACCAGAAGCTACACCACATGACCACGGATAAAGTATATGCCCGTTCCAGAGGACCAGTACAGGTATTAACCCGGCAACCAACTGAAGGTAGAGCCAGGGAAGGCGGTCTTCGATTTGGTGAGATGGAAAGGGATTGTTTAATTGCCCATGGTGCCGCATTAGCACTTAAAGAAAGATTATTGGATGAATCGGATAAATATGAAGCTATTGTATGTGGTGAATGTGGAATGGTGGCAGTATATGATCGGATAAGAGATAAAACATACTGCCCTATCTGCGGTGATTCGGATTCATTCCCTATAGAAATCTCATACGCATTCAAACTTTTACTGGACGAACTAAAAAGCCTGTGTATATTCCCCAAACTTGTTCTTGAAGATAAAGCATAAGGAAATTATAGGGATTAAAGGAGCATAATTGAAGGAGAGAATACCTTGAAAGGAGTTTTAAAGAAAATTTCCCAGATTAATTTTGGTCTCATGTCTCCGGAGGACATTAGAAAGATGTCTGTGACCAAAATCGTAACCCCGGATACCTATGATGAGGATGGTTATCCCATTGAAAATGGTTTAATGGATCCTCGATTAGGTGTTATAGACCCCAGTTTGAAATGCAGATCGTGTGGATCTAAAGGAGGTGACTGTCAGGGCCACTTTGGAAGTATAAATCTGGCCAGGCCAGTTATTCATGTAGGTTTTGCTGATACTCTTCACAAGATACTCCGGTCCACCTGCCACAGTTGCGGCAGAATTCTTCTTACTGACAGCGAGATAGTTGATTATAAAGGGAAATTTGAATATTTGATGAATAATGAGGATAGTTTAACCAATATTATCAAAGAGATATATACCGTTGCCCGAAGGGATAAATGTCCTCATTGTGAAGAGGAACAGGAAGACGTTAAAATAGATAAACCAGTCTCCATTGTAGAGGGTAACTATAAGCTGACCCCCAGTGAAGTCAGGGAACGGTTAGAAATCATACCTGATGAAGATGCTTTACTATTAGGGGTTAATCCTGAAGTAGCAAGACCTGAATGGATGATTTTGACTGTACTACCTGTCCCACCAGTTACAGTAAGGCCTTCCATTACGCTGGAAACAGGTGAACGTTCTGAAGACGATTTAACTCACAAATTAGTTGATATTCTTCGTATTAACCAGCGTTTGAAAGAAAACATGGAAGCAGGTGCGCCTCAATTAATTGTAGAGGATCTCTGGGAATTATTACAGTACCACGTTACCACTTATTTTGATAATGAAGCTTCAGGTGTTCCTCCTGCCAGGCACAGATCGGGAAGACCTTTAAAAACTCTGGCTCAGCGTCTTAAAGGCAAAGAAGGTAGGTTCAGAAGTAATCTATCTGGTAAAAGGGTTAATTTCTCTGCCCGTACAGTAATATCTCCTGACCCATATATCAGTATAAATGAAGTGGGAGTACCTGATTTAATTGCTAAAGAAGTAACTGTACCGGTTCATGTAACAGAATGGAACATGGAAGAGATGAAAGAGTGCATACGTAATGGTTCAGATGTTCACCCCGGGGCTAACTACGTTATAAGGCCTGATGATAGAAAGATAAGGATTTACGAAGAAACTAAAGAAGCGGTTATTGATAAACTGGAACCTGGATTTATTGTGGAAAGGCATCTTAAAGATGGAGATATTGTATTATTCAATAGACAGCCATCATTACACAGGATGTCCATGATGGCTCATGAAGTAAGGGTTTTACCTTATAAAACATTCCGTTTAAACCTCTGTGTTTGCCCACCTTACAATGCTGATTTCGATGGGGACGAAATGAATATGCACGTCTTCCAGACTGAAGAATCAAGGGCAGAGGCCAAAACCCTGATGAGGGTGCAGGAACATATATTGTCTCCACGTTTTGGAGGGCCTATTATTGGAGGAATACACGATCACATCTCAGGAGCTTATTTATTAACCAGGGAAAGTGCAACATTTACTGAAGAGCAGGTATTCCAAATTCTAAGAAAGGCTAAAATGGCTATACCGGATAGAACTGGTGAAACATGGTCTGGTAAACAGATTTTCAGTTTACTTTTGCCTAATGATTTGAACATGGTTTACAAGGCAGAGATCTGCCGTAAATGTGATGAATGTTTGAAAAGAGAATGCAAAAATGATGCCTATGTAGTTATTGAGGATGGGCAACTACTTTCCGGGGTAATGGACGAAAAAGCATACGGGGCGTTTGCCGGTAAAATTTTGGACCATATAGTAAAAGAATATGGTACCGATAGGGCACGTGAATTCCTGGATGCATCCACAAAATTGGCCATATCTGGAATCATGAAAGCGGGTTTTACCACCAGTACCAATGATGAAGAGATACCCCTAGAAGCCAAAGAAAGGATTGAAATACATCTCCACAAGGCAGAAGAAAAAGTGGATCAGTTAATCGAAGCTTATGAAAACCATGAACTGGAAGCTTTACCGGGTAGAAGTCTGGAGGAAACTCTGGAAATGAAAATCATGCAGGTCCTGGGGGAAGCTAGGGATAAATCAGGTGAAATAGCTGAAAGTTACTTTGATATAAATGAAAACCATGCGGTTATAATGGCTCTAACTGGTGCTCGTGGTTCTATGCTGAATTTAACTCAGATAACCGCTTGTGTAGGGCAGCAATCTGTTCGTGGTGGCCGTATTGACCGGGGTTACAATGAGAGAACCTTACCTCACTTTAGAAAAGGTGAATTAGGTGCTAAAGCAAGAGGATTTGTACATTCCAGTTACAAAGAAGGGCTGGATCCTATAGAATTTTTCTTCCACGCCATGGGTGGAAGAGAAGGTCTGGTAGATACTGCTATCCGTACTGCTCAAAGTGGTTACATGCAAAGAAGGCTGGTTAATGCTTTGCAGGATTTAAATGTTAAAGAGGACGGTACCGTCATGGATAACCGGGGAGTTATTATTCAGACAACATATGGAGAAGATGGTGTGGATCCGGCAAAAAGTGATTATGGTAAGGTAGTGGATCTGGACAAACTCATTGATGAAATGAGGATAAAATCCGGGAAGTGAAGGATAATAATTATTATTATCCTGGCAGCTAAAATTAAATTGGGTTTAAGGTGATTAGGTGCAAGAAACAATAGAAAAAGTTACAAAAGTCGTGAAGAAAAAGAGGGCTAAGTTTCCAGAAAGTTATATACATGACATAGCCCGGGCTGCAGAACGGCACGACCTGGATGATGATGAACTCGACGAACTGGTAAGGAGAGTTAAGCGAGCCTATGAGAGGGCTAAAGTTGAAAAAGGAGAGGCAGTAGGAACAGTGGCTGCTCAATCTGTAGGTGAACCGGGTACTCAGATGACCATGCGTACATTTCACTATGCAGGTGTAGCAGAACTTAATGTTACCCTGGGTCTTCCTCGACTAATCGAGATTGTGGATGCCAGAAAGAAAATTTCCACACCTACCATGGCCATCTATTTTGAAGATGAATTCAAAAATGACGAGGAATTTGTCCGAACCATTGCCAATAAAATTGGTAAAAGTAATGTAAATGACATCCTGCAAGATTTCCATGTTAACTTCGCTGAGATGAATGTGGTGGCGGAGCTGGATGAAACTAAAATTAAAGATAAAAGACTGGACTTTACCGACATTATAAATCGTGTAGAAAAAGCTTTTAAGAAAGCACAAATAGATAACAACATACTAAGTTTTGTACCTTCTAAATCTAATATAAGAGAATTAAGACTTTTAGCGGATAAAGTCCGAGATTTACAAATTAGTGGTGTTAAAAACATTGGTAAAGTCGTTATTCGAAAAGAAGAGGACGAATGGGTTATACACACTGAAGGTTCAAACCTTGGAGCTGTTCTTAAAATGGAAGGTGTGGACAAAGTTCGAACCACAACTAATGATATTCATGAAGTAGAAAAAGTTCTGGGTATAGAAGCGGCTAGAAATGCCATAATTCATGAAGCCCAGCGTACCATGGATGAGCAGGGCCTTACAGTTGATGTAAGACACATCATGCTGGTTGCAGATATGATGACTGCTGATGGTTCGGTCAAGTCCATAGGTAGACATGGTATTAGTGGTGAGAAAGCAAGTGTTCTTGCCCGGGCTTCTTTTGAGGAAACTGGAAAACATCTTCTACGAGCCAGCATAAGAGGGGAAATTGATCACCTTACTGGTATAATTGAGAACATTATTATAGGACAACCAATACCTCTGGGAACAGGATCTGTTGGTGTCGTAATGAAACACAAATAGGAGGCAGTAAATGGACATAGATAGATTAATAAGAGTCGCTGTAGATACTGGCGTTGTAACTTTAGGATCAGAAAAATCAATACAAGCATTAAAGTTAGGTAATGGTAAGCTAGCCATCGTGGCTGGAAACAGCCCGGAAGACATCAAAGAAGATGTCGCATATTATGCCCGACTTTCAGATATTCCTGTTTACACTTATGATGGAACCAGTGTTGAACTGGGTTCGGTATGTGGTAAACCATTTACCGTGGCTACTCTGGTAATTAATGAGCCAGGTGATTCCACCATATTAGAAGTAATGGGGTAGGTTCTGTGACAATAAAATTCACCACCAATGAAATAGGATACATTGCACTTTTTGAAAGTATGACTGGAGCAATGGTCAAAGACTGTATTGTGGATAATGAAAATGGTAAAATTACCTTTATAGTAAAAAAAGGCGATATGGGCTTGGCTATTGGTAAAAGAGGAAGTACAGTATCTAAAGTTCAAAAAGCTGTAGATAAAGGTGTGGAAGTCATAGAACATTCTGAAGATCCAGTAGAGTTCATATCTAATTTAATGGCCCCGGCTCAACTAAGGAGTATCCGAATACTTCAAAAGGAAAACGGGGAAAAGGTTGCTACCGTAGAAACTGATGCTAAAAATAAAAGGACTGCTATTGGAAAAGGCGGTCAAAATATTGAAAGGGCCAGATTAGTGGCCAAAAGGCAACATAATATAAGTAACATTGTTATTAAGTGATTATGGTTGATTATACTAATTGAATTTAAGGATAACAATTAATTTGAATTTTATTAAGGAGGAATCTTATTTGCCAGGACTTTTTGCAGCTAAAAAGCTTAAAAAAAATAGACAAAATTTTAAATGGAAGGATACTGAGTATAAACGAAAAGCTTTACGATTGGATATAAAAGCTGATCCTTTGGAGGGCGCACCTCAAGCCAGAGGTATTGTTATAGAAAAAGTGGGTATTGAGGCTAAACAGCCTAACTCCGCCATAAGAAAATGTGTAAGAGTACAACTTATCAAAAATGGTAAACAATTAACTGCTTTTGCCCCTGGTGATGGAGCTATTGGTTTCATTGATGAACACGATGAAGTGCTCATTGCAGGTATTGGCGGACCTTCTGGCAGATCCATGGGAGACATTCCTGGAGTAAGGTGGAAGGTAACAAAAGTTAACAATGTTTCATTGGAACAGATGGTTAAAGGTAAAATTGAAAAACCAGTGAGGTAATTTCATGAGTCAAATATTTGATAAATGGGATCTGGACGAGGTGAAAGTAGAGGATTTGGGTCTGGTTAATTATTTATGTCTGGACGAAATACTGGTTCCTCACACCATGGGTAGACATGTTAAAAGACAGTTTGCCAAGTCAAAGGTTTCTATAGTTGAACGATTAATGAATAAGATTATGAGAACGCAAAGGAACTCCGGGAAAAAAAATAAAGCATATACAATAGTCCAGGATTCTTTAGAAATAATTAATAAACGTTCTAAACAAAATCCAGTACAGGTACTGGTAAAGGCAGTGGAAAATACTTCCCCCCGGGAAGAAACAACCAGAATTAAGTATGGTGGAATTGGTTACCAGGTAGCAGTGGATATTGCCCCTCAAAGAAGAGTGGATTTATCTCTTGCATTCATTACCCGTGGTGCCATGCAATCTGCTTTTAAAAGTAAGAGATCTTTAGAAGAAGCTCTGGCAGATGAACTGTTGTTAGCAGCAGAATATGATACCAGAAGCTTTGCTATTCAGAAAAAAGAAGAAAAAGAGAGAATAGCTAGATCTGCCCACTAATTATAATAAAAAAAATAATGAATAAATTAATCTTCTTTACCAGGTGATTGTGGTGAGTAGACGAGACAAAATGATTAATAAGATTAAAGAACTGATGTATCAACCCGAATTCATTCGGAACATCGGTATTGTGGCTCACATTGACCACGGTAAGACTACTTTGTCTGATAACCTTTTAGCAGGTGCGGGCATGATTTCATCTGAACTTGCAGGTGATCAAAGGTTCCTGGATTTTGATGAACAGGAACAGGCTAGAGGTATTACCATTGATGCAGCAAACGTATCCATGGTACACGACTATCATGATGATGAATACCTGATCAACCTTATTGACACTCCTGGTCACGTGGACTTCGGTGGAGACGTCACCCGTGCTATGCGGGCAGTAGATGGTGCAGTAGTGGTAGTTTGTGCAGTGGAAGGAATAATGCCTCAGACTGAAACTGTACTGCGACAGGCTCTTAAAGAAAATGTAAGGCCAGTACTTTTCATTAACAAAGTTGATAGGCTTATTAATGAATTGAAGTTAGATGCCACTGAGCTGCAGAACAGATTTGTCAAGGTCATAGCCAGTGCTAACAAACTCATAAAAAATATGGCTCCAGAAGAACTTAAGGAGAAATGGCAGGTTCGTGTAGAAGATGGAAGTGTAGCATTTGGTTCTGCTTACCATAACTGGGCTATCAATGTTCCTATCATGCAGGAAACTGAAATAAATTTCAATGATATTTACAACTACTGTAAAGACGATAACCAGAAAGAACTAGCAGATAGGGTACCTATACACCAGGTGCTTCTGGGAATGGTAGTTGAACACTTACCCAGCCCGGACGTATCTCAAGCTTACCGGGTCCCCACCATATGGTCTGGAGATCTGGAAAGCGAAGAAGGACAGACCATGATTAAAACTAATCCCGATGGACCTCTGGCAGTTATGGTTACCGATGTGAGTATTGACAAACACGCTGGAGAAATAGCTACGGGACGAGTTTACGGGGGGACACTGGAAAAGGGTAGTGAAATATTCTTTGTAGGATCTCATGGTAAAAATAGAATCCAGCAAGTAGGAGTCTATATGGGTCCGGAAAGGATAAACACCGACAAAGTTCCTGCTGGAAATATTGTGGCCATCACCGGTGCTAAAAATGCTGTTGCAGGGGAAACCATTTGTGATGTGGGTCGAAAGATCAAGGCATTTGAAGGCCTGGAACATATAAGTGAACCGGTAGTTACAGTTGCTGTAGAGGCTAAAAATACCAAAGATCTACCTAAACTAATCGAAGTTTTAAGGCAAGTAGGTAAAGAGGATCCTACTGTAAAAGTTGAGATTAATGAAGAAACCGGTGAGCACCTCATATCTGGTATGGGTGAACTTCACCTGGAAATCATTGCCTACCGTATCAATGAAAAAGGAGTGGAAATTGAAACTTCTGAACCTATTGTGGTATACAGGGAAACCATTTCTGGAACTGCTGGTCCGGTGGAAGGTAAATCCCCTAACAAACACAACCGTTTCTATATTGAAATTGAACCTTTAGAAGATGAAATCTTCCAGGCTATACAGGATGGAAGTATCAAGGAAGGCCGTGTTAAAGGTAAAGAAATGGCTGCTAGCCTCACAGAATTAGGTTTACCTAAGGAACAGGCCAGAAAAGTTTGGAATGTTTACCGGCGTTCCCTATTTGTTAATATGACCCGTGGTATTCAGTACCTGGATGAAATTAAAGAACTTTTAATGGAAGGTTTTGAAAGTGCCATGGATGATGGTCCTATTGCTAAAGAGAAGGTCATGGGTATAAAAATAAAACTCATGGACGCAAAAATACATGAAGATGCAGTGCACCGTGGACCAGCACAAGTACTCCCGGCCATAAGAAAAGCCGTTTACGGATCTTTGATGATGGCTGAACCAACTTTACTGGAACCTATCCAGAAAGTGTTTATCAATGTACCTCAAGACTACATGGGTTCCTCTACCAGAGAGATCCAAAATAGAAGAGGACAAATCGTGAACATGTCCCAGGAAGGAGACATGGCCACGGTAGAATCTAAAGTTCCTGTAGCAGAAATGTTCGGATTCGCTGGAGACATCCGTTCTGCTGCTGAAGGAAGATGTTTGTGGTCCACTGAAAACGCAGGGTTTGAAAGACTGCCTCGTGAACTGCAGAAAATAATTATAAAAGAGATAAGGGATAGAAAAGGACTAAGTCCAGAACCTTACGGGCCTGACCACTATTTAGGTTAAGGTTTGCCTTTAAATATGAAATAGGATTTTTAAAATCAAAAAAGCTGGAGGAAGAATGCCCTAGTGGCAACCACCAGCAATTATGTATTTAAAGGGTGAAGTCTAATCTAAACCTAAGCTCAAATGCTAATCAAATTTGCTGACGCATATAAATGGAGGTATTTATAATGGCTAAAGAAAAAGAACATATGAACTTGGCTTTTATCGGACACGTAGACCATGGTAAATCTACTCTTGTAGGTCACTTATTGCTCCAGGCTGGAGCCATTGCTGAACAGCAACTGGCTGATGGAGAAAACAAGTTCCGATTTGTAATGGATAAATTGGGTGAAGAAAGGGAAAGAGGGGTAACCATTGACCTGGCCCACGCTAAATTTGATTCACCTAAATATGAATTCACTATTGTGGACTGTCCTGGTCACCGTGATTTTGTTAAAAACATGATTACTGGTGCATCACAGGCTGATGCTGCCGTACTGGTAGTAGCTATTGACGATGGTGTAATGCCACAAACTAAAGAACACATATTCCTGTCCAGAACCCTGGGTATCAACCAGATTATTATTGGTATAAACAAAATGGATCTGGTAAACTACGACGAAGGCAAATACAACGACCTTAAAAAAGAAGTGGGTGACCTGATTAAGACCGTAGGTTACAAACCAAACGACGTACACTTCATCCCACTATCTGCCTTTGAAGGAGACAACATATCCACCAACAGTGACAACACCCCGTGGTACAAAGGACCTGCCTTAGTAAAAGCTCTGGATGAATTCACTGCTCCTGAAAAACCAACCAAACTCCCTCTAAGAGTACCTATCCAGGATGTATACTCCATCACTGGTGTGGGAACTGTTCCAGTAGGAAGAATTGAAACTGGTATAATGAAAAAAGCAGATAATGTTATCTTTGAACCTGCCGGTGTAACTGGAGAAGTTAAATCTATTGAAATGCACCACGAAATGCTCGATTCTGCTGAGCCTGGTGACAATGTTGGATTTAATGTAAGAGGTGTAGGCAAAAACGATGTTAGAAGAGGAGATGTTGCAGGACATCCTGATTCTCCACCAAGTGTAGCTAAGGAATTCACGGCCCAAATCGTGGTTCTACAACACCCTGGTGTTATCACCATAGGGTACACTCCGGTATTCCACTGTCACACTGCTCAGGTAGCATGTACTTTCTTAGAATTAGTAAACAAGATGAACCCGGCTACTGGTCAAGTAGAAGAAGAAAATCCTGACTTCCTCAAGACCGGTAACGCTGCAATAGTGAAAGTTAAACCAACCAAACCTATGGTTATCGAAAAAATCAAAGACATTCCTCATATGGGTAGATTCGCTATCCGGGACATGGGTCAAACCGTGGCTGCAGGAATGTGTATTGATCTGGTACCAGCTAAATAGGTTTGATTACTTTCCTACCTTCTTTTTTTATTTTTATGGAGGATTAAAATGCATAATGCTAGAATTAAACTTACCGGGACCGACCCTGAAAAATTGGCCTATGTTTGTGACCAGCTGAAAAAAATAGCTGAGCGAACTGGGGTCGATTTATCTGGACCTATCCCTCTACCCACCAAAAAACTGGTAGTACCTACCCGAAAATCACCTGATGGTGAAGGTAAGGCTACCTGGGAAAAATGGGAACTCCGAATCCACAAAAGATTAGTGGGAATCGAAGCGGATGAGCGGGCCATGAGACAGGTTATGAAGGTTAATGTACCGGATAACGTAAGTATTGAGATTGAATTAAAGAGCTAAATTGCAATTTGCAATATAGCTAAACTCTATTTTTTATTATATTATTCACTGCCGGGATAGTCTAGTCTGGTAAGGCGCGGGACTTGAAATCCCGTGGAGAGTCTCTCCGCCTGGGTTCAAATCCCAGTCCCGGCGTTTAATCACCTTAAAAAGGTGATTTTTATTTTTAATTTAATTTTCATTCTAAGTAATTAGTTCTAAATTTTTGAGATCCCCAAATCTTCTAAATTCTCTGGTGGAGAATTTAAAGCATTTATAACTTGCTGGGCTCTAACTTGTGCCCGACTGTAAGCTCGCACTGATTTTGAAAGACCAGATATGGGTGCAATTTCTGCAAATTTATTTATCTTTTCCCCTTTATCGAAATCATTTTCAGCCTCTTTAATCAATTCACCCAGAGGCTTACATGCAGGATCATTTTCATCTAATTTAGACCATTCTTTATTTGCATTATTGATAAACAATTGAGCCAATTCTTTAACATATTGCATCATCTCTTCTGGAGTTTCTTTTAATTTTAACTGCCAGAAAGCATTGGTTTCTCCATAAATTGAAATATTTGAATTGGGCATCATAGGTGCCAGGCCCCTTTTAGCTGGACCGGCACACATGTAGTAAAGGCCTTCTGATGGCTTGGTCACAACAGTCATTGCATTGGAAGCATGTCCCGTTGATATTTTACCCCATTTTCCTGATTTTTCATATTCTTTGCTTATTTTTTTCCAGGGGCCAGGGGGTATTGTTCCTCCATTTCGATAAACCATTTTCATGTATTCTATATCGATTTCACCAAATCCCTTGTTCATCATATTGAAGAGATATTTATTTCTATCACAACTGTTGGTATAGGCGAACATCATGCCTTTTCTAAGCAGGTCACTGGTACTTAAACGGCCGCTGAAATAATAGAAAAACAATTTCAATGATTTAGTCATACCGGTCGGATTTTTTGGTCTCCAGCCACCATGCTCATCCCACATCCATTTATCTTTATCTGGACTCATCCACTCTGATTCAATAGCAAGGGGATGGGCGGCACTATTGTTGGCATAGATAAAATCTTCCTCACCTAAAATACCAGCATTCCTAATGGCTTCAGGTTCTTTTCGTCCTTCGATAATATAGGCATATTCCTCATCAGCATAGAATCCACCCACAGTATTTTGATCACCCATACCAATATCTCCAATTGGCCAGGATTTTTCGATTTCTTCAGCTTCTCGAGCATTATCACAGAACCTAAGGATATGTATGACTGAAGCAGCTCTCCTTATACCATAACCCCAGTATTTTCTTGGTTCTAAAAATTTAGGACCCCCTCCATGGTGAACATAAACCAGGCCTTTATCATTCATGGCAGGATGTCCAAAGAAATAGATATTTCCAGCCCCTGCAATATCTCCAGTTGCACCAAAGGGGCTGTAAATAAAATTATTGCCTTTATCCGGGTAACCTACAATTGTTACCTGGTAACCCATATCATGGTCTCCAGTGGAACCAGTTACCAGTTTACCATCTTTGGTTGCCTTTCCCCACCCCGCCACACCGGAACAGGCCAATTGTGGAATTTCAGGCAATCCTCCCGTATCTAAAAATTCTTCAGCAGGTTTATGGTGCCCTATCCAGAGATCCAACACATCTTCATAGGACATTTTAATTCCAAGCTCTTTTGCACCTCCCATCCATCCACGGCAGAAATCCAATAGCCATGGGGTATATTTCTGGTGTTGATTTTCCCATTTCTTTAAAATTTCCAGTTCTGATTCTGAAAAATCATTTCCTGTTTTTCGACTTAGAATCCATTTTCCATAAATATCCACTATTTGTTGTGCATATTGGTGTCCCATCTCGTAATCAGAACCTTTAAGAACGATGATTGGTGTTATTGCAGGGACTAGGGGAACTTCATCGGCAAATTTTATCTCACTATTTCCGGTACTTATTCTTGAAGGGGTAAAAGGAATTGATTCAGCACTGGAAGAGCGAAGATATTGGTATAATTGGTTTCCCATCTTTTCTGCTTTTTTAAATCCTTCAAAGCATTTTTTCCAGTCATTTTTTGATTTAGTTTTTGAAGCAAGGGTAGCACACCATTTACCTTTATAAAAATCAATCATTGCCTGATTAAATTCTTCAATACGTTTCATATAAAATGGTTCATGATAATTCAATTTACCAAGTTCCATATTGGCCAAACATAGTTCAGTTCTCGCAGAGTCCCGTTTTTTAACCGCACGAAATGTATTGAAATTACTGATAGCATATTTAATAAAGCTTAATATGCCCGGTTTATCCTTTACACTCATATTAACACCTTTTATTCTTTCATGAGTTTTAATCTCCTCTTTCAAAAGTCTATGAAGTTAGAAGGACTTTTTATAGGACTCAAGAATAAAATCTAAAGGTTTTAAGCCTTAATCACACCTTCTGCAAAATTACCACAAAAGAACAGGCCCTTTGGGGATCTAAACGGCACTTATCAATTTCATTCTGGTCTTGATTCAGTTCCTGAATGAGTTCTAAATCTTCTGTATATTTATCTCTGAATTCTTTAACCAATTTTTCTAAGGGAATAAAATATTCTTTCCACCATACTCTGTTTGATAAATCGAATTGAGCAATAATTTTAAAACTATATTTTTTAATGGATTCTAACTTTTTATTTTTCTTTTTATCTTCATCATGGATTACTAAAAACCCTTTTGATTTTAAAAAGTGATGCCATTCTTTAATACTATTTTCAAAGCCCATTACAAATACAGAACCTTCAGCCCAGATAATATCAAAGCTTTCTTCGGGAAAATCCATGTTGAAAATAGAATCATTAATAATCTTAATCTGCTTAGTTAATCCCAGAAATTCTATTTTATTCTGAAGAAGATCCAGGGAGGCAGCATCATTATCCAACCCAGTGACATTTCCCCCTGATATTTGAGCCAATTCTATGGTTGGAACTCCCGTACCACACCCAATATCTAAAATATGGGGATTTTCTATTTTAGGGAGTGATTTAAATGCATTTCTGGTGTATTTATTTAAATTCTCTCGTATGTGATCTTTTTTTATCCTATACAAATAGAGTGGGGTCATTTAATTATCCTTTTTGTATTAAAAATCATAGCAATTCTGAAAAATCTTTTAAATACCAATTCCAGGCAGTAAATTAAATCTTATTTCCTTTGTTTACTGATTACACTCTGTTAATTCTATGATAATAATATATCTGGAAAAATTTTTATACATAACTTTTTTAGGACTCAAATACCAGATACATCATAAAAAAATAATAATAGGATTTGAATATATATTAAAAACTCAATCTAATATATAAATGACGCATAGGGCTAAAAAATTAAGAATAATTAAAGAACAAAGTTATAATTTTAGAATTTATTCCAAGGATTAAATAAACTAAAAAAAAGATAACCTTTAAACTGGTTCAGGGGAATTAGCATGGATCCTATAGAAGTCATAGACTTAAATCCAGATAATATCGCAGATTATGGTGTGTGCGGTTACAAAGACTTAAAAAAACACAAAGAACTAAGGAAAAAAATTGAGTGGTTTAAAGAATACTACCCCCGGGGATTGAGAATCAAGATAGTAATGTCTAAAAAGGGTGGCTATCAGGGAATGCTGGAATACATTCCCGGAGAATATGCCCACCGTCCGGTTGAAGCAGAAGGGTACCTGTTCATTCATTGCATTTTTGTGGGGTTTCGTAAAGAATTTAAAGGGCAAGGAGTGGTTTCCCGGTTACTGGATGAATGTATTCAAGAATCCCAGGATAAGGGAATGCGGGGAGTGGCAGTAGTCACTAGAAAAGGCCCCTTCATGGTAGGTAATGATATATTCCTGAATAAAGGTTTTGAGGTGGTGGATAGTGCCAAACCAGACTTTAATTTAATGGTTAAAAAATTTGATGAAAAATCACCTGATCCTCATTTCAGAGCTGATATGGAGGAATCTTTAAAAGAATACCCTGATGGATTAACCATCCTCCGTTCAGTCCAGTGCCCCTATACTGAAAAAAATGTTAAAGGCATTATAGAATTGGCCCAAAATAAATATAAACTAAAAACCAAGTTGATTGATTTAAATGATGCAGGGGCTGTTCAAAATTCGCCCTGTGCTTTTGGTTCATTTTGTCTTATATATGATGGTGAAATATTAAGTTATCATCCCATTAGCAAGACCAGATTTGAGAATATCATGAAAAAGGCACTTCAATGAAGATTTTACAATAAATATCCTGTAAATTCTGAGTATATGGTAATTGGGCATAATTCCTTTATTCTTTTACATTAATTAGAGAAAATAAGAAAATTAATCCAAAAATTTTCTAAAAAAATGAATAAACTGAATTGATAATTATTTGCCTTCATGTTCTTTTACTACCTCTAAAAAAGTTTTTCCACCAATATGGTACTATCAGGGCCTAATTCTTTTACAAATACTCTCAAATAAATGCAAAATAATGTTGATTTTATGAATATCCTAATAGTTGAAGATCAAAAAAATATTATCTCCGATTTAAAATCTAACCTGGTAAAATTAGGTCATAATGTAGTGTCCGTAGCTTCTACCGGGGTGAATGCCATTAAATATACTGAAGATTTAAATCCCGATCTAATTTTAATAAATGTTCAATTAAAAGGTAAAATGAGTGGTTTGGAAGTGGCTCAACAGATAGAAGCTCATTTTAAAATCCCTATTATATTTATTGTTGTGTTTATTAAAAATTGTTTAAATAAATCATTACAACTACCAGAAAACGCTATCGTTTTAAGTTTGCCTATAAAACAGGATCATTTAGAATATTGCATCTCCCGAGCTTTTTCAGAACTATTTCAGTGGGGCTAATTGGAAAATAATCCGGATTAAAATAGTTTAAATCAACTATAGAATATTTTTCATAATTACAATTATTGCTAAAATAGCAAGGAGCATAAATGAAAACAAATCTAACATGGTACTTTACGGAAAACAGATAGGGGTGGACTATCTAAATTCTAAAATTACCTTAGAATATGATGATGAGCAGCAGGAGTTTAGAGACTTTAAAAAAGAAGCACAAGACCTGGTGGAAAAACTAAATATAACTAAAAAAGATGTGGTTCCTTGACTATAGCTGCGAACAGGTGAAATTACCCTGTAAATAGCCCCTCATGCTAAAGAAGTTATTGGGGTGGATATTTCCCCTTCCATGCTGGAAGTATTAACTAAAAAGGCTAAAGCTAAGCATATTAATAATATAACAACTAATTGCGCTGGTTTTTTAACTTACCATCATTAGGGTGCTAAAGTGGATAAGATGGTTTCTAAATTTGCCCTGCACCACCTGCCGGATTTTTGGAAATCATTAGCTCTTCTTAACATGTCCCATTGCTTAAAAAAGGGAGGGAAACTTTATTTTTCTGACCTGGTTTTTACCATTCCTCCTGCTGAATATGAAGTGTCCATAAACCAGATGATAGAACATATGAAAAAAACAGCCAGCAAATCCCTGGTTCAGGAGACTATCATCCATATAAAAGAAGAGTTCAGCACCTATGATTGGATTATGGAGGGTTTATTTAAAAAAACAGGGTTTTAATTGATTCTAAAGTACATATATCTGTTCTAAACTTTAATTACTATAACTATTTATTGGAATCTATTGGATCAACCTGGAAATCATAGAATAATAAACCATTCATCATGTTTTCCTAAACACTTTGAAAAGATTAAATATTTTAAATAATATATTAAATGCAGGATAAGATTTAGAAGGGGGCCATATGTTGGAAGAAAAAGATTTTAAAAAATTTAGCCTTTTTCGATGGTCTTTAATTCTTGCTTTTTTAATACTTAATATTCTTTTTGTGTTCACTTATAAAAATCCTAATTTGCTAGCCCTAGACTCTTTTCTGGTTACAGCCATTTTATTCATATTCGCAATTTTTCATGGACTAAAGCGTTATGGTAAAAAAAATATTCTGGTCTTCTTTCTGATTACCTGGGCGGTTAGTTTCTTTTTTGAAAATTTGAGTATAGCCATAGGTTTCCCTTTTGGGTTTTACCATTATTCCCCCACCCTGGGATTATTGAATGTTCCTCTCGTTATAATATTTGCCTATTTTGCCGTAGGATATCTCTCCTGGATGTTAGCCCATGTTTTAACCGGTCAATATGGGCAAAAATTAGGAGGAAAACAAGTTTTTATAGTGCCACTAATTTCGGCTTTTCTTATGGTAATGTGGGATTTGACTGTGGACCCCATATCTTCAACTTTGCAGGGCCTCTGGGTATGGACAACTCCGGGAGCTTATTTTGGAGTTCCCATCTCCAACTTCTTGGGATGGTTTTTGGTGGTATACTTATTTTTCCAGATTTTTGCCCTTTATATTTCTAGATACGACTCCCTGAACCTCCCTAAAAATTATGAATCATTTAATAAATTTTACTGGTCCGAAGCAGCAGCAGTTTATGGTATTACGGCTTTAGGTACTATTTTATCAGTATTTTATCAGTACAATGACATCACTATTTCCATGGCACTAATCACGATTTTTACCATGATATTTGTATCTTTACTGGCTTTAATCAATATATGGAATAATAAGGAGTTAGATTAAAATAAATCATCTTAGATAAAAGAAAATAGGAGTTTAAGTGTGATATCCAAGTTGAAAATCATCAACTGAAATCTTATTTCATATTATATGAATATTGAATTATAAATTAATGCAATATTTATTAATTCCATAAGGATTAAAATAAGCTAGTGGAGGTAAAAACATGGATATATTAATGCTTATAGGGGTATTTATAGGTTCATTACTCCTTATATTGATCATATCCTGGTTAATAGGAGTTATTAGAAGTAAAAGTTCCCAGATTATAAAACCTTCCAGAGAAACCAGGGGCAAAGCCCTGATTGTATATGATCCGGGCTTTACCGGCGGAACTAAAACCGCAGCCACATACATGGCCGAAGATCTAAAGTCAAATGGTTATGAAGTTACCTTAGCTGGAGTTAGATCTACTGAAGCAGTGGATACAGCCGGATATGATCTCTTGATTGTGGGCAGTCCCACTTATGGTGCCAAACCCACAGGACAAGTGGAAAACTATTTAAAAAACTTAAAACCCATTAATATTATTACTGCTGTTTATTCTTTGGCAGGAAGTGAAGATCAGGATTCTAATGCAATCATGGCCCAAATACTGGAAGATAAAAATATGAAGGTTAAAGTATCCACTAAATTCGGACATACGGTATGGGGAGCAGGGGATAAAAATAAATATTCCCAATTTATAGCCCGGCTATTGAGCTAAATGGGTAAAGATAAAACTTCTCGCTTTAAAAAAATGTTTTGTTAAGTGAAATACAATTGCCAATCTGGCATAAATTCCTTTCCGGTGCTGATATGAATAAAATAAACTACCTCTTAGTACTGCTCATATTTTCAATTAGTTTTTTTGCTATTTTTTCTAATCCTGGTTGGACAATTGGAGAATTCACAGTTTATAATTCGGAAGTGGTTCTATTCAATGATTCTTCTTTTCAATTTGAATTCATACGTATTGTAGGTCAATCGGCCTATGGCACATCTTCGGTGGAAGAATGCCTGGATGCTGCTTCTGAGATTAAATCAGGGGATACTGAAAGCTGGTATCGTGCCTGGCACCAGCTTGCCATTAAAACAGAAAAAAAAGCCAATAACAGCCTTTCCCAAGGAAAAAATAATACGGCCCGGGAACAGTACTTAAGGGCAGGTAATTACTACCGGGTTAGTGAATTTTATCTCCATGGTAACCCGGAAGATCCCCGCATAATTGCCAGCTGGAATAAAAGCCATGAATGTTTTCAGATGGCGGCTGGATTATCCCGGCCTGAAATAGAGGCAGTGGAGATACCTTATGAAAATACTACTTTACCTGCTTACTTTTATCCGGTAGATGAATCTGGAAAATCACGGCCGACCCTGATTATCCAGACTGGCTTTGATGGTACTCAGGAAGAACTCTATGTATATGCGGTTGCAGCCAACCAGAGGGGGTATAATGTTTTAACATTTGAAGGCCCAGGTCAGGGAAGGGTAATCCGGGTGCAGGGTCTACCCTTTAGACCAGACTGGGAAAAAGTAGCACAACCTGTGGTAAGCTATGCTTTATCTCGTAGTGATGTGGATTCTGAAAAACTGGCTTTTTATGGTCTTAGTTTTGGAGGATACATGGCCCCCCGGGCGGCGGCCTATGACCCTAGAATTAAAGCGGTGATTGCTAATGGTGGAGTTTATGATCCAGTTAGGGTGATGGTCCCTGATTTGAATATTACCCATGATGAATTAAGGGAATATATTGAAAATAATCCGGAAGATATAAATGCTGAAATTGAGATCAGGATGGGGAATAGCACTTTAATGGCCTGGTTTTTTGAAAATGGAATGTACACCTTTAAAGCAGAGTCTCCTGCTGAATTCCTGTTGAAGTATTCAGAATGCAATATGATTAATTCAGCTGAGAAAATAAAATGCCCTGCTCTTATTTGCGATTCTGAAAATGATTTAAGCATGAAAGGCCAGGCCCCTCTGCTCTATGACCAACTCAAATGCCCCAAAACATTCTTACTCTTTAAAACAGCAGAAGGGGCAGGAGATCACTGTCAGGTGGGTAATTTACCATTGTCCAATAAAAAAATTCTGGATTGGTTGGATATAACTTTCCAGAGAACCTCTTATTAAATTTACAAAAAATAACTTTATTAAAAATCCTTAGATTTAAAAAAGGATTTTCGGCATTTTATTAACATGATATTAAATTGGCTTGATTAAAACTCCCTCATTACCATCCTATCATTAATATTAAGATAAAGGATATTCCTGAAGTTTACACCTACTGAAAAAATTTAGGAATAAAAACCACTCCCTTTAAAATATTTTAAAAATCCACAAATCTTTATTTGATAAGCACCAATAACAGTTTAGAAATTTCATTAAAAATCGATTTTTCTTAAATCTATTCTTATTATTAAACTTAGAATCCAGTTTTTAAAACTAATTAAAATATAAGGTGATTACATGTTTCCCTATTTTCAAAAAATATCTATTTCAACCATTATTCCTCTATTAGTGTTCTTATTCATTATTTCATTTGCCATTTTAACTCCGGTACTGTCCACTGTAATTTTTGGGGCTATTTTAGCCTACTATGTTCGATTCATTTCCGAAAAAATCCGGCCTTATGCTAAATATGAATCATTATCTATTAGCCTGGGGATTATAATACTGACCATTCCTTTGTTAGTACTATTTTACTTCACCTTTGGTGAGTTTTTGACTATAGCCGGATCTATTGTAGAAGGTATTCCCCGATCTTCACCAGATAATTTAACTGAGAGTGGCAGGATTGGAACCACCCTCCGCAACTTAACTCCACTAAACGGGGTATCAGAAGAAGTTCTGGATATAATACAGTATGGAATCATACAGTTTATATCCTTTTTATATGGTCAGACTATTTCCATACTTAGCTCTATTCCTGCCCTGGCAGCTCAGATTTTCATATTACTCTTTTCAACATTTTACTTTGCCCGGGATGGACATAAGGTAATCCAATTTATTAAAGACATGGTACCTTCTGGTGACCGCGAATTTTACAAGAAAGTTGTCAAAAGTGCTGAAGACGTCTTGAAAAGTATCATAGCAGGCAATGTTATCCCAGCAGTGATTTTGGGGATATTATCTGGTATAATCTATTACTTACTGGGCTATCCTTATGTTATTTTACTGGCCATTGTCAGTGGAGTGGCCATGTTCATACCCATAATCGGACCATGGATAGTGTATGGTTTAATAGGTATTGTGAGTATACTCCTAGGCAACACTTTCCAGGGGGTCATGGTGATTTTTCTGGGCTGGATTATTCAAACCAGCACTGATTTTTACATAAGGCCTAAAATTTCAGTTAAATACTCAGAAGTACATCCCCTGGTTTTTCTTCTGGGATTCATTTATGGAGCAGTAACTATGGGGCTCCCAGGACTCTTTATAGGCCCTCTTATACTGGGAATAACCTATGGGGCCTTAAAGGTTTACCGGGATGAACGGGTTAAGGATAAAAATAATGTTTAAAAACTACTATTCTATGAATTTAGAGATACATAATATTTTATCATGTCTTTAGAAACTAAATGAAAAAATTACCAATAAATAAAAATTTTTTAATAAAACTTATTCCCATAATAACTAGTAATAAGGAGATAAAAATTAAATCATATTTTTCTGATAATATGTTTTAAATCATAAGCTCCAAAACACAAGATCCAGCAGTTTCTGTAAATTACATGAGGTAATAACGGGTAAAAAGGGAGTGAAATTATGGATGAAAAAAGCAAAAAAATGGCTAGAATTGGCATGAAAAACATTGATTGGTGGCCAGAACGATTGAATCTTGACATTCTACGTCAGCATTCCTCTAAGTCTGATCCCATGGGGGATGATTTCAACTATGCTGAAGAATTCAAGAGTCTGGACTTAGATGCCTTGAAAAAGGATCTCCATGAACTCATGACTGATTCACAGGACTGGTGGCCGGCGGACTTCGGCCACTATGGGCCTTTATTCATCCGGATGGCCTGGCATAGTGCTGGTACTTACCGTATTGGTGATGGTCGCGGTGGAGGGGGAAGCGGGAGCCAGCGTTTAGCCCCTCTAAACAGCTGGCCAGACAATGCCCACCTTGACAAAGCAAGACGACTTTTGTGGCCCATCAAGCAGAAGTACGGCCGGAAAATATCCTGGGCCGATTTGATGATACTTGTGGGAAATGTCGCCCTGGAATCCATGGGTTTTAAGACTTTTGGTTTTGGTGGAGGTCGTGAAGATGTCTGGGAACCAGAAAAGGACATATACTGGGGTTCCGAGAGTGAGTGGCTTGGAGATGAGCGTTATACTGGTGACCGTGAACTCGAAAATCCCCTGGCTGCTGTTCAGATGGGTTTAATTTATGTGAACCCGGAAGGCCCTAACGGCAAGCCAGATCCGGTAGCAGCTGCTCGAGATATAAGGGAGAGCTTTTCTCGTATGGCCATGAATGATGAGGAGACAGTGGCTCTAATTGCAGGGGGTCATGCCTTTGGAAAAACTCACGGTGCTGGTGATCCATCATTGGTGGGCCCTGAACCAGAAGCAGCTCCTATCCAGGAACAGGGGCTGGGTTGGAAGAGTAGTTTTGGCACGGGAAAAGGCAATGACACCATTACCGGTGGCCCCGAAGTCATCTGGACCAATACTCCCATTAAATGGGATAATAACTTCTTCAGGATATTATTTGAATTTGAATGGGAGCTGACAAAAAGCCCGGCCGGCGCCTACCAGTGGAAGCCTAAGGGTGATGCAGGTGCTGATACCGTGCCTGATCCTCATGATCCTTCAAAACATCGTACTCCGGGCATGTTAACCACCGACCTATCCTTGCGGTTTGATCCAGACTATGAAAAGATATCAAGGCGCTTCTATGAGAACCCGGATCAACTGGCAGACGCATTCGCCCGAGCCTGGTATAAACTTACCCACCGTGACATGGGCCCACTGACACGATATCTTGGCCCAGAGGTACCGGAAGAGGAACTCATCTGGCAGGACCCCATTCCTGCAATCAATCACGAATTGATTGATGAAGAAGACATCAACATCCTAAAGGCCAGGATACTGGATTCTGGCCTGGCAGTTTCCGAACTGGTTTACACCGCCTGGGCCTCGGCGTCCACTTTCCGTGGTTCAGATAAACGTGGAGGTGCTAATGGTGCCCGTATTCGCCTGGAACCTCAAAAAAATTGGGAAGTGAACCAACCATCCCAGTTAGCCAAAGTGCTGGATATACTTGAGGGCATCAAGCGTGAATTTAATCAAGCCCAGTCCGGTGACAAGATGGTCTCTATGGCAGATTTAATTGTTTTGGCTGGCTGTGCTGGAGTGGAACAGGCTGTGAAAAATGCCGGTTATGATGTAATGGTACCCTTCACTCCCGGACGCATGGATGCTTCACAGGAGCAGACTGATGTGGATTCATTTACCTATCTCGAACCAATTGCAGATGGGTTCCGTAACTATCAGAAGACCGTATACTCAGTTAAAGCTGAAGAATTGCTGGTGGATAAAGCGCAATTACTAACCTTGACTGTTCCGGAGATGACGGTTCTCATAGGAGGGTTACGTGTCCTGAATTCCAACTTTGAACAATCCCCTAATGGGGTATTCACAGAAAAACCCGAAACTCTTACCAATGACTTCTTCGTGAACTTGCTGGACATGGGCACCGTATGGGATGCATCGGCAGAAGACGAAAATCTGTTCGAAGGTCGTGACAGATTAACAGGCGAACTCAAATGGACTGGAACTCGTGTAGACCTCATATTTGGCTCAAACTCCGAACTCCGGGCATTGGCTGAAGTTTATGCATGTGATGACTCCTCTGAGAAGTTCATACAGGACTTTATAATGGTCTGGGACAAGGTCATGAATCTGGACAGGTTCGACTTGGACTTATTGTAAAAAAAGTCGATATTCTACCAATTAAGTTTTTTTTAAACATTTTTTTTACTCTTTTTACTCATCCAATAGAATATGGGAAATTTTTATTCTTTAACAAAGTATGGTATTTTATGGAGATTGGTTAATACTACTGAAGAAATAAAAAATGCCTTTTCTAAACTCCTGTGCCACAAAAATTCATATCACCATAACTTACTTTTGAATATTCTAGTGTGGATTACCACAAATTATCATCCATAACTAACTATTATTTTAATTGCATTGCTGATGAAAAAAATCATGACTTCTGGAGTAGGTATTCAAAATACTGCAACACACTCCTAGATAAACCGGCGTTACAAGATTAGATTATAAATGCCTACTGCATATATAGATATATTAGTTATTTTAGTCTAAGTCCTAAAAATCGTAAAAGCCAGGGAATTTATCAAAAAATATAATTTATAATTTTTGAAGTATGATTCCTTGTTTAAAAATAATATTAATCATTTTTTTTGCCCTATATAATAAAATCCATTGGATATATGTCCATTCATAGTATCATATACTGTTTTTTCAAATACTAACGGCTTGAAACTTTCAGTAAGTTTTAAAATATGTTCAGTAGTATGGTGTCTGAAAACTGCACCTTCTGGGAGCTTAAAAACTCCGTAAATATTGTAATCTGCTTTATATTTCTGGTAACGATTCTTATTTCTCTGGTCCTGGTTTAATAGATAATCATTGATATATAATATTCCATCCTTTTTCAAAACCCGGGAAATTTCAGATATTAATTCTCTCTGATCATCATCATGATAAAGGGAGGTTAAAACCGCAAGAAGTATCACCACATCAAATTCACAATCACCACAGGGTACTTTTTTACCATCAGTTTTTATCAAATCCAAATCGGGATAAAGTCGCAGGCCCCGGTTAATCATCCCCTGGGAATAATCAATGCCCTTTAAATTATGGAATCCTCTACTTTTTAGTTCAGCCAGGGTTCTTCCATAACCACAACCCACATCCAGAATACTCATATCAGGGGATACATATTTTTCAAATTCATCAAACTGGAATGGGGTGGGAAATTCTTTTTCTTCAGCTACCTCATCCCAGTAATGTTCCTGATCCGGATTATGCACATCAATACCTCCTTTTATTTAATATTAATATCCTCTTTCTGGTAAATATCTACAATTTAATTTATATTGGGGTTCTTTTTTAGTTTTTTTACCCACTCCGGGGTAGGGATATGGAACATACCATTATAGTCACAGATGTTACATCTGGCTTGAGAAGAAGCTATTCTAAGGCATTTGGAAAGGCCCCTCCATAGATTGAGGAATGAAAATATTTTTATAAGATGAACCCAAATTTTATTTAATCAGATTATTAGCCGGGATAGTCTAGCCTGGTAAGGCGCAAGACTGGAAATCTTGTGGAGCTTTGCTCCGCCTGGGTTCAAATCCCAGTCCCGGCGTTTTTTTATTATTTTTCACAACTAGGCTTTAATATCGATGCGCATACTATTCCCTATAAACGCCACAGTTATACTCATATCACCATTACTATTGCTATTCCCACATATAATCTGACACCACTACTAATTGCCAGGAACTTTTGAACATAATTGAAGGGTTATGTTCTGTCAGATCACGGTACGATTTTGCATATAGTCTACTATCTGCTCTATTTTTAGAAGAAAGGGGCATATTTATTAAAAAGGAATACAAAATAGCAATGGGTATAAAATATTCGGGGTTTAGGTCTTTTAATCTATATTTATCAAAGGAAACCTATATGGTTGAAGAAGATATAACTTATATTTTGTATAATTGATGCCGAGATAGTCTAGTCTGGTAAGGCGCAGGATTCGAAATCCTGTTGAGCTATTGCTCGTCCTGGGTTCAAATCCCAGTCTCGGCGTTTATTTTTAATAGATTTTCCGGAAACTAGGGGTCGCTTTTTTTCTATTTATCAAATTCTTTAAATCAGGGCAAGGCAAAAAATATTAACTGGAAAGCACATATTATTAATGTGGTTTAAATGGAAATTAAGGAAAAAAGCACAGAAAAGGTAAGAGTAGTCCACCGGATGTGCCGGGGAAGCTACCAGAAAATTCCAGACTATATTCAGGAGGTAGGCCTCTGGCTAGTGGAAAACAATCTAACCATGACTGGCATGGTATATGGAACATACTACAACTCTCCCGAAGAAGTCCTTGAAGATGAACTGGAGTATGAAATTGGGTTTTCATTCAAAGGGAAAGCTTCCAGTGATGATAAATTTAAGATTAAGGAAATACCATCCCAAAATGTAATAAGTGCTATTCATAAAGGCCCTTATACTGAGGTGGGGCCGGTTATCCATGGTCTGGTAGAATATGCTATAAAAAATAACTATGAAATAGTGGGGCCTGTTACTGAAATTTATCTCAATGATCCATCTATGGAAAAACCAGAGGACTTGCTAACTGAAGTTCAGTTCCCGGTTTCTAAAGAGTAGAAACAAAAAAATCTCTTTTATTTTTTCTATTTAAAAGAATTCGGAATTCTGGCCAGATTTGTGCATAGCTATATACTATTAGGGGGACATATAAACTTATAGTTATTATATATTAACCCTTATTTTTCATAATCGGGAAAACTTAATTTTAATTATTTATAGGGTTAATAGTCAAAATTTATTAGTAATTTGGGAGGATGAAAATGCGTAACTTGGAAAAATTAACCTCCTTTAAAGAATATTTACCATTAAAAACCAGAAAATCAGGGGGAAAAACGGTAGGTTTACTGGTAGATGGACCCAATATGCTTAGAAAGGAATTTAATCTGGATCTAGAAACTGTTAAAGAATTAATTGGAGAAAGTGGAAATATGAAAGTTGGTAAAGTACTTCTAAATCAATATGCTTCTGATAAACTTATTGAAGCTATAGTTAATCAAGGACTTTCTCCATTAATTGTAGCAGGGGATATTGATGTTCAACTGGCAGTAGAGGCTTTTGAACTTATTTATAATCCGCATATTGATATTATTGCTCTAATGACTCGAAATGCTGATTTTTTGCCATTATTAAATATTGCCAAGGAAAAAGGCAAACAAACCATACTGATTGGAGCGGAGCCGGGCTTAAGTATAGCTTTGAAAAACTCAGCTGATAGTACTATTGTCTTTGATTCTCAGAAAACTCATAAGAATATTTAATTTAATAGAAGCCCTAAATTAATTTAGATAGCAATTAATTTAGTTAAAACAGCTTTAAAATAATAAAATTTATTTAATATTCTTTAATTAATTTTTCAATTCACTTACCTGAGAATAGTGACCAAAATACATAAGTTCCTGGTGTTAAATAATCTTTTTTACTTATTATTTTGAATCAGAGGAACTATAGACTTTGCTGAAAAAAAATTTAATTAGATAACTGATTAAAAAAGAAAAATGCCCCTTAAATAAAGGGGATAGTTCAATTTAGTTTTAATTTTCCATGGACTCTAATTTTTCAGGGAAATATGTATCAACTACGTATTCCAATCCGTATTTAGAAAAAGACTGCTGTTCTGCTTTTTTACCAATTTTAAGCATTTTTTTAATTTCAGTTTTCCAGGTTTCATCCCGGTATCTAGGATCTTTCAATAGTTCCTTCAAACGCAGCACATCAATATCCTTTAAGGGATCGGTGGGAAGGTCATAGTTAATGATATCACTGGCAGTAACTCCCAGGAACCGGGCATTAGGGGTGGCCAGTTGATGATTTACATGGGCCAGCTTGGCACTACCCGATATTATAACCATGGCGATGTGGAATCCCCATGGATCTCCGTCGTTACAGATGTAAACTGGTAATTTGAGCTCTTCATTAACTCTTTTCAAGAATCTTCGGGTTGCCCTAGCAGCCTGTCCTTTTAGTCCAACAATCAGAGTGTCAAATTTTTTATAAGCCTCTTCCTGAACCATCCGGTGGAACATACCCATGGTTTCCACGGCAATAACCCGTTTTACATCATGATCTAAAAATTCCACTTCATCAATGGTAGGGGATATGGTGTAACCGGATTTACCAGAACGCAGGGCATTGATTTCAATGTCGTCTTCTTGAAGGGTTATATTCCCATATACGGATGCCCCATCTTCTTCAGGCATCAGTCCCAGATCTTCACGGGTCATACCCAGGGTGACTTCCAGGTCTTCTCCAATAATATTAGATTCCTGCTGGTCTCCAAATTCTACATCCCAACCTTCAGATACATAATACAACTCCCTCAAGGTAGCAGTTTTTTCCCTTTGCACCAGATCCTTACAAAAATTGGCCATGTAAACCATCTGACCAATCTTTTTAATTTGCTTAACATTACCCAGGGAACGTTTACCATAACGATCTCCTAAGACATAATGACGTTTTTGTTCATCAAAAACAATATTGGAAGTACCTCGGGATGGTACCTGGATGTTAGGGACTTTGTTTTTAGTTACATCTTCAATGATACTGGTTCCTAAACTTTTAAGCTTGTTAGTGGCAATTTCTTTTTTATTCATCTAAAGTCTCCCCCAGTAGTTCTGCCTTGGCCCTGCGGGTTACCTTGGCCAGGACTTCTTCATATTCTGGAACTGAGGTACCTGCTAGATTGGCAGCTTCTCTAAGAATAACGGGTACATATGTTTCGAAGATTTTGGAACGCATTTCTTCTTCTTTAGCAGCTTTTTTAGCCCTCAAGTATTTTTGCATTTTCCGGGCTACTTTCATGGAGGCCTGGCGTACTTCATGCAAAATTTCAGGTTCAGGGGCTACACTTTGCTTTCCTGTGGAAAGGTAAGGCACATTAGTAGACACGATATTAACAAATACTGTCACCGGGGCGTTTTCCAGATCCTTGATACCATACCTCTTCCAGTCTATACTTTTTAAGGACTCTGTTATGGCACAGCTTCCCTGATCGAAGGTAAGGGGTACTCTATTGGCAAATCTCATTATTTCTGCTTTTCGTTGTTCTCCAACTACTCTGCCAGCCTGCCCTCCATAGGCAATGGCTGCCTCGATAATAAAGGCCACTCCTCCTTTGTAAGTAACCGGTTTTCTGGTGGTGGCAGTTACAAATTCTGGTTTTAGTATTTCTATTAATCCTTTTTCAATTTGATCAGATCCGATAGGAATTAAACCAGATGTAGGGGGGGCCATGAAGTCCATTTTAGCGAATAATTCCACTATTTTCTCTGCTTCATCCCATTTCATATCTTTAGGACGTTTATTGAGGTCAATTCCAGTCATTTCTTCAATTTCATTAACCCTTTTGGTGGACATTCTGGATAGGGAACTGGTGAGTAAACTTCTGAAACGACGCTTATCAGTATGTTTGGCCATGAAAATAAGATCATCTGCGGTTACTCCCCTGGGATGAGGTAAAACTTCTTTAGGAAGTGGAGGAATGATTTCTGTAGCTCTATTAAATATATACTTATGGCCGGTAGGGTCACGGAATGTTATTTTAGCATGAGGGTTGGCAATCATGGTTCTTCGGATGTATTCAAAGGCGCCCTGTTCAGATAAGGAGTATGAAACATCTTTAAACTGCAATTCAATACATACTCCTGTTTCAGTAACTTCAACTTCTTTTTTATCCAGTATAAGCCCCTGATTAGTTTTAACATCCATTTTAAGGGTCATCTGAACGCCTTTAAGCTTACCATTCTCTTTATATCCGGAGATGATTTTTGCTGGCTTACCTGTGGTCATCTGTGAAAGCAAAACACATCCACTACAACCTAAACCCTGCTGACCTCGGGATTGGATATTCCTGAATTTTGATCCGGCAAACATGGTACAGAATACTCTGGTTACAAAGTTTTCCGGGATCCCGGGACCATTATCGATATGTTTTAAAATATAATGATCTTTATCTACTCTCTTTAGATCAATTTTTATTATAGGGAGTATACCTGCTTCTTCAGCAGCATCAAAACTATTGGTTATTAATTCATGAAAAACAATTGTAAGTGATCTTATTTTACCTGAAAATCCCAGCATCTGCTTATTTTTTCGGAAAAATTCTGATGCAGTTAGTTCTTGAAACTCTTCAAAGAGTTCTCCAGCTTGTCTAGCCAAAATTACCCTCCTCACTCTTTTTTATTATATATAATTAACCCTGATCTAATCTTTTCCCAGTAAAAAAAAATATTATATAGGGTGATTAATTTTTATATATGTATACCAATTAGATCTGTTTATACTTAACTAATTAGCTCTATTAAAATCCTTGCATTTAAAACTAATTAAATTAATGGTTCATTATTCACATTATTTTAATTGAATAGTTTCCTGGAATGCCTTCATTTTCATGTCCTGTTTTTTCTTTTCCAGGAAAGCATATACTGATTTGTGGCGGGAACCATTTAAAATCATTTCCACGGCTTCTTTAGCTATCATCAATCTTTCTAAATCTCCGATTAAAGAAACAGTTTTTCCATAAACGGACATATCCACATCAGTCATTTCCTTAATGATTTGACGAGTTCGACCATCTCTACCAATTATTCTTCCTTTTTGTCGCGCAATAGCTTTTTTAGACTTACCTACATAATCATTAAGTTTGATTACAACCAGGGCCATGTCATCATTCAGAAGCCGAAGAGAAATTTCTGGATTAAAACCTCTACCTATGGCCTTTACAATACTTCGTGTTTTCCAGGCAGATAAAGGATCTTCCATTTCTTCCTGAGGGGTTATGGAGACATTTCCAGCTTCACTATCTATATCCAGTTGAGTTTGACTTAATTTTTCTATATGTTGCTTTACTTCTCCTTTTTTCCCTATTAATACTCCTACTCGTTCCCGGGGAATTTTAAGATATTCTGTGGTGGGCATAATTTTCACCTCGATGAAATTTTTAGTTTATTAATTAATTTATGAATACTAATTTTACCATATTTTCATTTTTCTGCCCTTGTTTGGGCTAAAAAAGTATAATTTTTTTTATAAAATTTAAGATTTACTTAAAATGGATTTTAAACTCTTTTTTAGATTATTAAATCAATTCACAGAATATATTATGTAAATAAAGCATTATAAATTTTTCTTGATTTAACCTAAAATTTTCTGCTTCACTTCGTCATGGGAGGCGGAAACACCGAATTTTTTAAAATCAAGGATAATATTATCGATATCTCTTTCTAAAAGTTCCCGGGATATGGGATGATCTACCACAACCGACTGGGACATATCAATAATCACCATTTCTTCATTGTTATTTAAAATATTAAAACCAGATAAATCCCCATGAACCAGTTTAGCATCATGGTATAACTTTCTCATGGATTTTACTACACTTTCAAATGCTTTTTCTGGATTTTCAGGAGCTTTATTCCTTAAAATAGGGGCAGGATTGCCATCTTCATCCCCAATAAATTCCATAATCAGAACATTATTTTGGGATAGAATAGGTTCTGGAACCATAATTCCTGCTTCCAAGGAACGTTTTAGATTTCTATATTCTTTATTAACCCAGGCATAAACTAATTGTCGTTTATTAGTAGTCCTAACTCGAAACCGAGGATCTCCCTGAATATAGTACTGCATCTTTTTAAAATCAGAAGTATTGATACGATAAATTTTAACTGCTAGGAAATGGCCATCTTCATGAATCCCCTTTAAAACATTGGCTTCTTTTCCTGTACTTATGGCTCCATTTAAAATGTTCAAATTTCCACTATTGGCCATTTTATACAGGGTTTTGAGAGTCTGCTGGTCAAAAATTTCACTTCCCACAGTTCGATCTTCAACACTTTTAATGCGCTTTTCTGAGAGCATTTTTCTAAGGTCTCGATCTGCTCGGGATACTTTAGGGTCCATGTAATAGTTTCCTTATAGATTTAATCACAATAATAATAGATATCACATTTAAAAGTGAATAGAATATTATATGTAATTCAGGGATTGTAATTACATCATGAGGAATAAAATTGTTACTAATGATGAATTTAATAAATGAAGAATTCTATTTGATTTTAATAGTCCCGGAATTATTGAAAAAAAGATTCATTGGTTAAAGGGTTAAGTAACCTCTTTTTTCTAACCAGTTTGCTTCATTTCTAGTATATCTCCAAACAATATCTGCTTTTTCATCGCTTTGGAATTCCCATGGTTTTACCAGAACCACGTCTCCTTCACGGATCCAAATTCGTTTTTTCATCTTCCCGGGTATACGTCCCAGTCTTATTTTTCCATCGGTACAACGAACTCTCAACTTACCATGCCCTAATATTTGTTCTACCACAGCAGGAATTTCTCCTCTGCGCGGTGTTCTAACTCTTCTTGGTTCTTGGGGTACATATCCTCTACTCAAAAACTCTCCTCCTAATTTTATAAAAATTTTTATATAAATAATCTATTCAACGTTAGTACGGATTTAATAATTATAAGATTCCTAACTTATATAATGATTTATATAACGTGATGTTATTTCAATTTATCCCGCCTTTAGGAAAATTTACTCTATTATATCAGATAATTTTTCTAATTAGTAGCAAATTCATACTTCAGGAGAACTAATAATGGGAACCGAGTTTTTAAAAATAATCGATGTTTCAAAGGCACATAATGTGGTAAAAAATATATTTGAGAGACTTTATATGCCCTCATTTGAAAAAATATCTTTAAATGAAGCTTTATTTAGAGTTTTAAGTCATGATATCCATGCTAATATGGATTTACCTCCATTTGACCGGGCTATTATGGATGGCTATGCTGTTAAATCTCAGGATACATTTGGTGCCACTGAAGAAAATCCAGCTATACTAAAACTGTTGGAAGTAATCAGGGCAGGTAGTATTCCTCAAAAAGAAATAAAAACGGGATTTTGCAGTGAAATAACTACAGGGGCTCCTATACCTCCTGGAGCTGACGGAGTTATAATGGTGGAATTCTCCCAAAAAAATGAAGAGAACATAGAACTAATTAATAGTTCATACCCTGGTCAATACATTGCAGTAAGGGGTTCGGATATTAAAAAAGGGGAACTGGTACTTAAAGAGGGGACAATTTTAAGCCCGGACAAAATCGGGGTTTTATCGGCATTGGGCTATTCTGAAGTGGAAGTACGCTCTAAGCTTAAAGTGGCAGTAATTTCCACCGGAAATGAACTTATTCTCCCGGAAGACGATTTGGAATATGGTAAAATTTATGATGTGAATTCTTCTGCATTGTTCAGCGCCCTGGAATCTTATGGTACCTCTCCTATTTTAAAAGGAATAATCCCTGATGAATACACTGCCCTTAAAACTGAAATTAAACATTCCCTTGAGGATGCAGATTTAATAATCACCTCAGGAGGAACCTCTGCGGGGGCAGGAGATATATTGCGGGAGGTATTGGATGATATAGGGGAAGTAATGGTTCATGGAATCTCAATAAAACCAGGTAAACCCACTATAATCGGGGAAGTCAATAATAAAATGGTGATTGGTCTTCCTGGAAATCCTACTGCCGCTTTAATTGTCCTTGATGTTTTACTGGCCCCCTATTTAAAGAATTTTTCAGGATACGTGGCCCATTCCAAACCTTCAGACAAAATAAAACTTCCCATGGCGTCTAGATTTCACTCTGCCCAGGGTAGAATGGAATATTTGCTGGTTAAGATATCAGAAGGCCAAGTTAATCCTATTTTAAAGCATTCTGGAGCTATAACTGCTTTAGCTGAAGCTGATGGGTATATAAAAATTTCTAAAACAACTGAAATGATTCTTGAAGGTGATTTGGTAGAGGTTTCCTTCTTTGATGATATAATTCATTAATAATGAATGCCTTTTATCCTTTTAAAATTTTAATCCCAATCTAGAATCATATTTTTTTTATAGTAGATGAAATAGAATCTTTTTTCATGGCACCCAACATGATTGCACTAAGCTTTCTAATTCTGGGGTTAGTGTTACTTATCGGCAAGTGGATCCGGATAATGTCTAGACCACTTCAAAAACTTTTTTTACCTAGTTCAATTATTGGCGGTTTCTTAGCCCTTTTTTTAGGCCCTGAAGTTCTGGGAAATCTGATAACATGGCTGGGGTTTGGGAATTCAGTTCTATCTAATGGAATTTTCCCCGAGGAATTTTTATTGGTATGGGCCGCCTTACCGGGTCTTTTTATTAATATAATATTTGCTTCTTTGTTTTTAGGTAATAAACTGCCAGATATCCGTGAAATCTGGCGCATAGCCGGACCACAAATTGCCCATGGGCAAACCATTGCCTGGGGACAATACGTATTCGGTATACTGGTTACTCTGCTTATATTAACACCTTTATTTTCCCTGGATCCTATGGCGGGGGCTTTAATAGAAATTGGATTTGAGGGAGGGCATGGTACTGCAGCCGGTATGGCTGGAACATTTGAAGAATTAGGATTTGCAGGTGGATCGGATTTAGCACTGGGACTGGCCACTATAGGTTTAATTTTTGGGGTGATTTTGGGGATTATATTGATGAATTACGCTGTAAAAAAAGGTAAAACTGAAATTATTACCAATGTCCGGAAACTATCTCTCAAAGAACAGGCAGGAATTGTTGAATTTGATAATAGAGTTTCTGCAGGTAAATTAACTACGAGAACAGAGTCTATAGAACCCTTATCCCTACACTTTGCCTATGTGGGAGTGGCCATTGGATTGGGGTATCTTATGCAACAGTCCCTGGTTTTACTGGAAAATTTAACCTGGGGCCCTTCAACTGGAACCTATGTTTTAGAATTTATCCCCCTTTTCCCTTTTGCCATGATCGGTGGAATTATACTGCAAATGTTCCTGGAGAAATATGATATTTACCGCACTTTAGACCGGGATTTAATTGTAAGAATCCAGGGATTTTCACTGGACGTGTTAATTGTCAGTGCCATCGCTACCCTTTCACTGAGTATTATTGGAGAAAATCTGATACCTTTTTTTATTCTGGCCCTGGTTGGTATAACCTGGAACCTGGTTGCATTTATTTATTTGGCCCCTCTTATGATTCCCAGTTACTGGTTTGAACGGGGTACAGGAAACTTCGGGCAATCTATGGGTATGACTGCTACTGGAATTCTTTTAATGAAACTGGCAGACCCGGATAATGAGTCTCCTTCCCTGGAAGGGTTTGGATATAAACAATTACTTTTTGAACCAATAGTAGGTGGGGGAATTTTTACTGCAGCCTCTGTAGCTTTAATATTCCAATTTGGCCCGGTTATCGTACTTATATTTTGCCTTATAATGCTTTTCTTCTGGCTGGGTATCGGGATATTTTCCTTTAGAAAAAAATAGAAAATTCATTCTACTTAAAAATATCAAAAACAATACTTGATACAATTTAGTTATTATCAAGAATATTTAAAAGCTCATCCATACTATGGACCACTTTTTCTTCTTCAAGTTCTTTAATCTGGGGCCGCATAATCATAACCACATTCAGACCAAGTTCCAGTGCAGCAGCTAATTTAGAAGGAGTTCCACCGGCTTCCCCACTTTCTTTAGTGATTATCAGTGAAATCTTGTATTCCTCCAGTAATGCTTTATTAAAATTTTTACTGAAGGTACCCTGCATTGCTATTATCTGTTGTGGTTTAAGGCCTATTTTTAAACATTTTTCCACAGAATCAATTACAGGTAAAACCCTTACAAACAACTTATCAGGGTCATTGTGGGATAGAACCTCACCTAATGTGGACACACCAGCCAGATGCATTATATTGCCTTTAGTCATAGTGGAAGCTACCCTGGATGCTTCTTTAAATGATAAAACCTTAATAATTAAAGGGTTATCCTGGATTTTAACAGGAGGTCGTTCAAACCGGATATAATATATTCCTGTAGCTTTAGATGCACTTATTGCATTTCTGGTGCCTTTCACTGCAAAGGGATGGGTGGCGTCAATCACAACATCAATCTTTTTTTCAGAAATTAAATTTACCAATTCCTCTTTTTTAAGGCCTCGAGGCACTACTTCATGGGCCCCGGCATCTTTTGCCATCTGAGATCCATAGCTGGTGGTGGTTGTGGCAGTAATATGTAGTTGGGGATTTTCATTAAGCTTACTTATAATTTCAAAGGCGTCTCTCGTTCCAGACATTACCAGGAAATTCATGTAAATTTCTCCACTATTTTTTCACTAACCAGAATCAGGGAGGATATCACAAATATTAAAACCCAGTCTTCAAGGGAAAGAGCAGTTGTACGGAATATTTCCTGTAAAAAAGGCACGTAAATTACCATTAATTGGAGTAAAAATGATGCACCAATAGCAATTATTAAAAAACGGTTTGAAAAACCAGTTTTGGATTTGCAGTTAAATACATTGAATATTTGGAACATGACAAATACAGTAAAAGCAACGGTTCTAGCTTGAATTTCACTTACACCTATAGAAAGCTGGTATATATACAAACTCAGTGTCCCTACTGCCATCACCAGGCCTGCAATTATAATACGAATCAAATTCTTACGGGGCAAAATATTTTCCTTATCTGGTTTACGAAGCATGATATTTTTTTCCGCAGGTTCCACTCCTAAAGATTGAGCCGGAGGCCCATCCATTATTATATTTATCCATAAAATCTGGATAGGGCTGAATGGAATAGGGAGATTCAATACTGAGGCTGAAACAATGGTCAGAATGGCCCCCACATTGGTTGAAATCTGAAACTTAACAAATCTTCTAATATTATCAAAGATGGTCCTTCCCTCTTTAACTGCGTGGACAATGGTGGCAAAATTATCATCCTGCAAGACCATATCTGAAGATTCTTTAGCAACATCAGTACCTGTTATTCCCATAGAAACACCTATAGCGGCTTTTTTCAATGCGGGAGCATCATTTACTCCGTCACCAGTCATGGAAACTACGTTATCTTTATTTTGCAGGGCCTCTACAATACGCACTTTTTGTTCTGGAAAAACCCGGGCATAGACCTTTACTTCTTCTACTATATCTTCAAATTCACTTTCACTAAGTTTTTCTAATTCAGGTCCAGTTAAAACCCTTCCTCCATCTTCAAGGACCCCAATCTCCCTGGCTATAGCAGCAGCCGTGTCTCGATGGTCTCCAGTGATCATAACCACACTTATACCTGCTTTTTTACACACTTCTATGGCATCAGCTGCTTCTTGGCGAGGAGGATCCATCATTCCCACCAGCCCCACGAAGATAAGATCTTTCTCCAGATTTTCTTTGTCTTCTAAATTTTCATCAGGGCTGATTTTACGGTATGAAAGTGCTAAAACCCTTAAAGCATTGCTAGTCATTTGATTTAGAAGGCCCATTATTTCTTCCTGATCTTGAGGCCTCATTTCCACTAAATCGCCATCTTTTTCTATCCATTTACAATTTTTCAATATTATTTCCGGGGCCCCTTTGGTTAACAGATAAGTCTCATCATCCATCTGGTTTATGGTACTCATTCTTTTTCGGGTACTATCCAATGGAATTTCCATAATTCGAGGATATTTTTTCTCAAGCTCCTCCGGGGAATACTCTTCTTCTTCAGCATACAAAAGTATAGCCCCATCGGTGGGATCTCCAATCACCTTTCCTTCAGATAAACGGGCATTATTACATAAGGCACAGATTTTAAGGGCCTTGTCTGGTGACGTAAGCCAGGTATCCCTGACGGCCATCCGGTTTAATGTAAGAGTACCGGTTTTATCAGTACATATTACAGTACAGGAACCTAAAGTTTCCACTGCCAGAAGTTTTCTTACCACTGCATTGGTTTTAGCCATTCTCTGCATTCCTAAAGCCAGGGTAAGGGTAAGAATGGCTGGTAATCCTTCTGGAACCGCAGCCACTGCCAGGGATACTGCGGTGGTGAATGTCTCCACCAGAGGACTTCCTTTAAAAAATTCAATTATAAATACCGCAGCACTTACCACGAGGGCAATCAGACCTAAACTTTTTCCCAGACTGGATATCTTTTCTTGGAGGGGGGTTTTACCTTCTTCCTCCTGTATCATTTCTGCAATTTTACCAATGGAGGTATTCATTCCTATTTCTATTACCACACCTTTTCCACGGCCAGAAACAACATAGGAATCCATATAACCCATTACTTCCCTTTCATTTTCCTCATTTTCTATTTCAGTGATTTTAAAAACCGGGACGGATTCTCCAGTAAGAGATGATTCATCAATAAGTAATTCAGAAGTTTCAATTAAACGAATATCTGCAGGTATGTTATCCCCTTCTTCAATCACCACTAAATCTCCCCTGGTTAATTCAGAAGTGGGAATTTCCATGGTTTGACCCTCTCTTATAACCACTGCTTCACTGGATATCAAACCTTTCAGTTTTTCCATAGCTTTTTCTGCCCGATACTCCTGTATGAATCCTATAGCGGCATTTAATAGTACTACTGCTAGAATTACCACTGCATCGAGTTCATCCCCTACAAAATATGCGGCTATAGCTGCCAGTATCAACAGGATAATTAAAATATCCATGAATTGCATTAAGAATAGTTTAACTGGACCATCTTTTGCTTCTTCCACCAGTTCATTTTTCCCGTATTTTTCCTGTCGTAACCGGGCTTCATCTATACTCAAACCATCAAAACTGGTTTTAAGAGTATTTAATACTTCTTTTACATTCATTTTTTCCCATTTCATAGCTAACACTTTTTTAATTCGGTACTAATAAAAAAATACACTCCCATTAAACTTAGGATTAATTAAATTAAAGGATAAATTATCATTATTATTAATTGAGGCAATGCTATAAATCCTTTTATATGTTATTAATAATTTGCCTGAACCCGCTATTAATACTTATGTAAATTTAATTATTAATACATATTTTCCTGAATTTTTCTGTTTCATATTTAATTATCTGCTTCATTTAATGAATATTTTTAACGTATAGTTTAATTAAAAAACAATAGTGTCTGGTAAAATGTTTTTATTTACGGATAGATATAAAAAAAAGCTTTATTGTAATTAACCAACCTCATTTTTTTACTGGTAAGGATATCCTCATTTGCCAGTGGTTTTATTATTAGAATAGCGCCTGTTTTATCAGATATATCCATTAAAGGCTGGTGTAATTCGCCAGGTGGTCGTATTGAATATATTAACCTGGCATTTTCATATAGATTCTGTTGGGGTTTAGTTATGTCATCCTCCACTACACCCTGATGGGAAGGTTTAATATCTGTTAAAATAATATTCATTTTATAATGTTCTTTCAAGTAATTGGAAACCTGATTAAATTTCCCCACCCCCACTTCCACTACTTTATCAGAGGGTGAGCATTTATTTGTAATGTAAACTGCAAAATCTTTCCACATGATATCTCCGGAGATATAATGATAATAAGGGAATTTAGAATTCCAGATCTTAAAAGGATTTTAGAAATCGAAGAAATGTCTTTTGATGATCCTTATCCACCAAGTATACTCAAAGACATATATAATTTGGGGGCGGGGTTTTTGGTTGCCCAGCAAGATAATATAATACAGGGTTATATTATATTCTGGATTAGGTTTGAAGATGAGGGACATATTATTTCTCTGGCAGTGGATAAGAATCACCGCAGAAAACAGGTAGGAAGTCAACTGGTGGATATGGCCAAGGATATATTTACTAAGTATGGATTGAAAAATATAAAATTAGAGGTAAGGGCTGAAAATAAAGGGGCTCGAAATTTTTATCAACGTATGGGATTTAATGAAGAGAAAGTAATTACTGCTTATTATGAAGATGGAGAAAATGCAATAGTAATGAATAAAAATCTCAAATAGTAAATCCAGTTCGCAGAATAACTATCTAATTCGAAAAATGCACTTAAATAATTTTAAACCAAGTAAATTCAAAATTAATGGTGATTAAATGGCAAAAGAAGCAAAAATTGCTTTAGAAGATGGTACAATACTTAAAGGAGAAGGTTTTGGTTTTGAAACTGTTAAAACTGGCGAAGTAGTTTTTTCCACTGGAATGACAGGGTATGTTGAATCTTTAACTGATCCTTCATATAAAGGTCAAATTTTAATGAATACTTACCCCTTACAGGGTAATTATGGAATAAATAAGGTTTGGTATCAATCTGATGGAATTAAAGCCGAAGGATTTGTGGTAAGAGAAGAATGTGTTCACCCTTCCCATATGCTTTCTGAGAAAGGGCTATCTGACTTTTTAAAAGAATATGAAATTCCCGGAATAAGTGGGATCGACACCCGTTTTTTAACCATAAAAATTAGAGAACATGGAGCTATGAAGGGAGCAATCAGTACCGAGGAAATTGGAGACGAAGAACTACTTCAAATGGCTAAAGCCCAGCCCAGTATTGTGGACATGGACCTGGTAGATAAGGTCAGTGTTCGCGAACCTAAAATACTGGGGGAAGATTTTAAGAAAAAAATGGTCATTGTGGATTGCGGTATAAAAAATAATAGTATTAAAGCCCTGCTTGATCGAGAAGTAGGAGTAGTGGTTTTACCATATGATGCGGACCCTTCAGATATTATGGACTATGATCCTGATGCAGTTTTAATTTCGAGCGGACCAGGTAATCCTAATCGGGTTACAGAATCTATTAATACTGTAAAAAAACTCTCAGAACGATTACCTATCTTCGGAATTTGCTTTGGGCTACAAATAATATCTCTGGCATTTGGGGCAAAAATTTATAAAATGAAGTTTGGACACCGGGGAGTCAATCAACCGGTAAAAGATTTAATTACTGGAAAAGTTTCTATTACTTCTCAAAACCATGGCTTTGCAGTGGATCCTGATTCAGTTAAGAATCTACCCCTGGAAATAACTCAAATAAACCTTAATGACGGGACTCCTGAAGCAATAAATCATAATGAATTACCAATATTTGCGGTTCAGTATCACCCGGAAGCAGGGCCGGGACCTAATGACACTAAATATACTTTTGATAGCTTCATAAAAATAATGAAAGAATATTAGGCAACCAATCTAATGAAAATTTAATTATCATAATAAAATCATTCTTAAAAAGAAAAAAACGGGGATATTAATGCCAAAGGATCAGACTATAAAAAAAGTACTCATAATAGGTTCAGGACCCATACAGATAGGGCAGGCGGCAGAATTTGATTATTCTGGATCTCAAGCTTGTAAATCACTACAAGATGAAGGAATAGAGACAGTTCTGGTAAATAGTAACCCTGCTACCATTCAAACCGATATTGATATGGCAGACAGGGTTTATGTAGAACCATTAACCCCAGAAATCGTGGCTAAAATCATTGAAAAGGAAAACCCAGATGCAATTTTGCCTACTATGGGAGGGCAGACCGGATTGAATGTTGCCACTGGACTGGAGCAAATAGGTGCCCTTAAAGGATTAAAAGTTATTGGATCAAGTATAGAAACTATACGAAATGTCGAAGACCGTGATCTTTTTGATAGCTTTATGAAAAGACTCAATGAACCGGTACCTAAAGCTAAAGCAGTTGAATCTGTGGAAGAAGCAATAAATGCTGTTGAAGAAATTGGCTATCCTGTTATTGTACGACCGGCATTTACTTTAGGAGGTACTGGTGGAGGCGTGGCCTATAATGAAGCTGAACTCAGGGAAATTGCCAACCGTGGATTGGATATGAGTTTTATAAATCAGGTACTCATTGACCAGTCGGTTTTGGGATGGAAAGAATTTGAATACGAGGTGATGAGGGACAAAAATGATACCTGTATCATAGTATGTAATATGGAAAATATTGATCCCATGGGAATCCACACTGGAGAGAGTATTGTAGTGGCCCCTTCACAAACTCTAAGTGATCCGGATAATCAAAAATTACGGGATGCGTCTATAAAGATTATAAGGGCTTTAAATATCCAGGGTGGTTGTAATATCCAGTTTGCAGTTAATCCTGATACTGGAGAATACAAGGTTATTGAAGTTAATCCCCGGGTGAGTAGGAGCAGTGCCTTGGCTTCCAAGGCAACAGGGTATCCTATTGCCAAGATTTCTGCTAAAATTTCCATTGGAATGACCCTGGATGAAATTCAAAATGACATAACTAAAGAAACCCCGGCATCATTTGAACCTGCACTGGATTATGTGGTGGCCAAAATACCCCGTTGGCCCTTTGATAAATTTAAAGGAATCAGTAAAGAGATAGGGGTACAGATGAAATCCACCGGTGAGGTGATGGCAATAGGTCGCACCATAGAGCAGGCACTACATAAAGCCATCAGATCTCTGGATACTGGCCGCTATGGATTTGAAGATGTTTCATTTACTAAAGATCAGCTGGCACGCCCCACCGATGAAAGACTATTTCAGGTTTATACTGCCTTGAAGCAGGGAATCACAGTGGATGAAATTCACCAGATTACCCTTATTGACAAATTTTTCCTTTATAAATTAATGAATATCCTGGAATTAGAAAATGAAATTGCTTCAAACTCTATTCTTGACCCTGAAATGCTGTTAAAAGCTAAAAAGATGGGTTTTTCAGATAGAATCCTATCAGAAATCTGGAATATTGGCGAGAAAGAAGTCAGAAACTTAAGAAATGAAAAAGGAATTATACCTACATTTAAAATGGTAGATACTTGTGCTGCTGAATTTGAAGCCAAAACACCTTATTATTATGGTACATACGGTCTGGAAGATGAAGTCGATGTTTCTTCTAATAAAAAAGTGATTATACTAGGGGCCGGGCCAATCAGGATTGGCCAGGGTATAGAATTTGATTACTGTTGTGTCCATGCGGCTATGGCTTTAAAAGAACAGGGTATTGAAACCATAATAATCAACAATAATCCTGAAACGGTGAGTACAGACTATGATATATCCAGCAAACTCTATTTTGAACCATTAACTCTAGAAGACGTCCTGAACATTGTGGATAAAGAAAAACCAGAAGGAGTGGTGGTGCAGTTCGGTGGACAAACATCCATTAACCTGGCGGTTCCTCTGGCTCAAGAAGGTATTAAAATAATGGGAACCCCCCATGAAAGCATAGATAAGGTTGAGGATAGGGAAAGATTCTCTCAGGTACTTGAAAAACTTGAAATTCCCCAGGCCGCATATGGAATTGCAAAATCATTTGAAGATGCCAGAAAAGTAGCAGAAAAAATCGGATTTCCGGTTCTGGTCCGACCTTCTTATGTCCTGGGTGGAAGGGCCATGCAGATTGTATATGATGATGATGAACTGAGGGAATATATGGAAGAAGCAGTTAGAGTTTCTCCAGAACACCCCATACTTGTTGATAAGTTCCTGCAGGATGCCATCGAAGTGGATGTGGATGCCCTTTGTGATGGAGAAGAAGTATTTATAGGGGGAATAATGGAGCACATCGAGGAGGCAGGAGTCCACTCTGGAGATTCTGCCTGTGTAATACCTCCTCAAACTATTCCAGAAGAAGTTTTAAATGATATAAAAGAGTTTACCACTAACCTGGCCCTGGAACTGGGGGTAGTGGGCTTAATGAATATACAGTATGCAGTTAAACTTGATGAAGAACCTAAACTGTATATTCTGGAGGCTAATCCCCGAGCCAGCCGAACAGTTCCATTTGTTAGTAAGGCAATTGGAGTCCCATTGGCAAAAATAGCAGCTATGCTTATGATGGGCCATAAATTAAAAGACTATGGTCTTAAAGATCAGATAGAAATTGATCACGTGGCAGTAAAAGAATCTGTATTCCCCTTTATTAAGTTACCGGAATCAGATTCAGTCTTAGGTCCTGAAATGAAATCCACCGGGGAGAGTATGGGGATAGATGTAAATTTCGGACTCTCCTATTATAAATCCCAACTTTCTGCTAATATGGATCTCCCGACTACCGGTAAAATATTCATAAGTGTTCGGGATGCAGATAAGGATAAAATCACAGACATTGTAAAAAAAGCCGACGAACTGGGTTTTGAAATAGTGGCCACCCGTGGAACTGCTCGAGCAGTAGAAGATGAACTTGAACTTGAAACTATACGAAAAGTAAGTCAGGGTTCACCTAATATCCAGGATGCAATTAACAATGGCGAGATTGGACTGATAATCAACACCCCTTCGGGTAAGCAATCTGCAGATGATGGATATTTAATTCGAAGAATGGCCATAGAATTGGGTATTCCCTATGTAACTACTCTAGCCGGAGCTCGTGCTGCTTTAAATGCTATAGGTGAAGTCAAAAACGGTAAAATTACTGTTAGGTCCCTTAACGAGTACCATAATCTCTAAATTAGTAAATTCTTTAAAAACGCACCATTCAGGGTGCCTTTTTCTTTTTTATATATTTATCCTCAGTGACCCATCTCAAATATTTTTTTATTAAATGGGGGAATAACTACTTCAACATCAATTTATTAGGTATTATAGTCAAATATTATTTACTAATTATTATTTGATATCAGCCGGGGTATTAAAATGTTGAATAATTCTCGAAAAATAAAAACTTTAATAATTTCTTTTACAATTATACTGACGATTTTTGTGTCATCTCTGGCTTTTAACATTTCCACCGCAGATGCACATATACTTATAATTGGCGATTCTTTTAATGACTATCCACTTTCCTATTCTGAGACAACTAAACTTGCACAAACTTTAAAATCTAAAGATTATGAAGTTTTAGAACTTTATAGGGAAAATGCAACAGCTAAAAATATTTTAAAGGGAATGTTCAATGCTGATGCCATAATTTATGCCGGACATGGGGGTTATCAATCTGGGAATTATAATAATGCTGGTGGATCTGCTAAAGCTCCCTTTGCTATAGTCACTTCTGATTCTGATTATAAATGGATATGGGGTGTGGGAGATAAAATGAGGGAAGGGTGGAATGGTGAATTATTTTATGCTCCATTTAAACCAGGTATTCCTGTTATATTTCTCCATGCTTGCTTTTCAACAGGATGGGTAGAAAACTATGAAGTGGCCAATCCCATTGAAACCATATACAACTTTGCCAGTATGTTCACCGGTTCTGGAGCAAATTATTATGCTACGGCGTGGAATGGTGCTGAAATAATCTATGACTTTTTAAATGGTTCTGAAAACTTCAAAGAGGCCAATCTACAAAACTGGGAAACAATAACCCGGAGCACTATTTTTAATGGAACACTTATCTGGAAAAATGCAGGAGGATATGCTGCTTTTGTAGGGGATTGGAACGGGACCTTTCCTACTGCAATAGAAACCACTCCCTATGATGATCTGGCTGCAGAAAATTGGTACCATGGGGAAAGGGTTAAGAGTCCTATTGTATCTTCTTTTGACGTGAGCAAAGGTCCTTATTACATTAACCAGAAAATAAGCTTTTTTGAAAAATCCTATGATAATTCTAATGCACTTATAAAATATATCTGGAATTGGGGTGATGGAAATATTCTTTATTTAGATACACCTCAAAACATTAACTATTCCTATAATGCCCCTGGAATTTTTGTGGTTAATCACACAGTCATAAATAATCAGAACCAGAGTGCCAGCTATTCCCGTACTATTGAAGTTATAAATCGGAATCCTGTTGCTGATTTTAAGTTCAATGCTTTTAATCTTATTCCAGGAACTCCTATTAATTTTTTATCCTCATCCTATGATCCTGATACTGGAGATAATATAAAATCTTTAAAATGGAATTTTGGTGACGGATCCGGTGGAAGCGGACCTTCCATAACTCATAGCTATAATAAAAGTGGAAATTACACGGTAACCCTCACTGCCACTGATAGTTTTGGAACATCAAGTTCAAAATCTACTAAAATAACCATTAATCCTCCTAAAGTAGTAAATACTCCTAAACCAGATTTAATAATAACCAGTTCCCGTAAATCAGGTAGTTATCTTTATGTCACCATCAAAAATCAGGGTTCAGCTATTGCTAAAAACTTCCACACCAGGGTATGGTATGGTAAATCCTCCTTTAAAAACTATAAGAATATGTATACATCAAGTCTGGCCCCGGGGGCTTCTGTAACATTAAAAGTGCCATATTCTTATAAAAATGGTAGTGTAAAGGTTGATTTCTTCAATAAGGTATCTGAAAGCAATGAAAATAATAATTTCAGGAGTTTCTAATTAATACCGGGATTTAAACCCTTAAATAGTTATATTTTTTTTTTAAAAAATTAAAATGTATTTCTAAATAAATATACAATCATAATTATTGGAATCGTATAAATCAGGTGAATTATGCTGGTTATAGAAAATGGGCTGGTACTCTGGGGAAAAAATTTGGATCCGCAAAAGGTTAATCTGATAATTGAAGATGGCATCATAAAAGAAAAAACTACCAAAAAAGTCCATTCATCACATAAAATAGATGCAATGGGGTGTATTGTATCTCCTTCTTTAGTTAATGCCCATGTACATATTGGAGATGCGGTGGCAATGGATGTAGGGGATGGTAAAAGCATTGCAGAAATAGTCAAACCTCCTCATGGCCTTAAACATCAAATTTTATCTAATTCAAGTTCAGAGGACCTCATTCATGCTATGGAAAAAGCTATGGGTGAAATGCTACGCACCGGGACAACCACTTTCGTTGATTATAGGGAAGGAGGACTTGCTGGAATAAAACTTCTTCAAGAAGCAGGAAAAGATATCCCTATAAATAAAATCATCCTGGGCCGGGATGATATATTTTTTGATAAGGAAGCAAGTTTGACAAAAGTTAAAAAAGCAGCCAGAAATTTATTAAAGCACTGTGATGGCCTGGCACCCAGTGGTTTTGGTGAAATAAGAGATGAAGTGGCAGCTATAATAGCCCAGGAATGCAAAAAACAGAGTAAAATCTCTTCCATCCACGTTGCAGAATATAGGGATGTTCAGGATAATTCGGTGAAAGAAACAGGCAAAAGCGAGGTTAAAAGGGCTCTGGATTCTGGATTTGAACTATTAATACATTTAAATTCTCCGGTAAATGGGGATCTAAAAGATGTTTCTTCAAAAAATGTCCCTGTAGTTTCATGTCCCCGTTCTAATGGGGCACTGGCAGTAGGTATTCCTCCTTTACTGGATTTTCAGAAATATAAAATAAACACCCTCCTGGGGACTGATAATTTAATGTTCAACTCCCCCAACATGATCAGGGAGATGGAGTATGCATTAAAATTAACCAGAGGCTTTTATAAATCTTATTTTTCCCCACAGGATGTTTTGAAAATGGCCACAGCAAATGCTGCTTGTGCTTTGCACATCAATGCCGGGTTTTTGGATGTAGGGAGATTAGCAGATTTAATGATAGTAAAACAGATATCATCCAATCCATATCTGTCCATTATAAATAGGACTGAATCGAAAAATATAATATGTCTAATAATAAAAGGTAACATAATATATTAGAGGTGAACCAATGTACAAGAAAATTCTATTGCCTACTGACGGTTTAGAGTATGCTAACAAGGCTGCAAAACACGCAAAATGGATTGCCAAAGCTAGTGGTGCAGAAATAATTGCCTTAGCAGTTATGGAAACATCTTCTTTAGTAGGACTGCCTGCTGATGACTTGATTGTTAGAATTAAGGAAATGCTGGAAGAAGAAGCTGAAAGATCTCTGGATAAGATTGATGAAATCGTTGAAAAAGACCAGAATGAGGTTAAGGTAACATTAAAAACTGAAGAAGGTTCTCCGGCAGATGTAGTATTGAAGACCATCAAAGATGAGGATATTGATTTAGTGGTTATTGGAACTTCTGGAAAACATGGTTTGGATAGATTTTTACTGGGCAGTGTAGCTGAAAAAGTTGTTCGCTCATCAACTTGCCCGGTTTTAGTGGTTCACTAATGAATTAATTTTTTATACTAATTTTATTTTAAATAAAATTTTTTATAATTATATTGAATAATTAAGGATAGTTGGTGTAATAATGCTGGTAAAGGACGTTATGTCTGAGGAAATACACTATATTAAAGTACCGGGTAATAGAACCAGTGCTCTAAGTCTCATGAGGGAGACTAATTATTCTGGAGTACCGGTGGTTAAAGAAGGTACCCTGGAAGTGGTGGGTATTGTAACCCGGACTGATTTAGTTGAAAACCCTGACGAAGAACAAATAGCACTTATAATGACAAGAAATCCGATAACAACTTCTCCAGATGAAGAAGTAAATGTTGTCGCTACTAAAATGTTGGAAAACAATATTAGAAGAGTTCCAGTAGTTGAAAATGGTGAATTAGTAGGTATAATAACCTCATATGATCTGGTAGCCCGAGCTCTATCTCAAATTGAGATTAATGAGCCTTTGGAAAGCTACATGCTAAAAACCACACCTACCACCTGGGAGAGAACACCTCTAAACATAGCCTTTGAAATAATGAGGTACTTCCATCTAAAAGTTTTATTTTCACTTAATAATAATGGAAAATTATCAGGAATATTAACTGAAACGGATTTTATCAATGAAAGTGAAGTTGTTTCTGAAAGTACAGTACATAATACTTCAGTAGGAACCGAGGGCGATAAATGGTCCTGGGATAGTACCAATGTTTTATATGTTATAAAAAATCATCTTAAGTTTTCTGATAAAGAAGTTAAGGATGTGGCTACCTCAGAAGTTGTTACGGCAACTGTTAGAACTACAGTTTCTGATTGTGCCAAAAAGATGAGGCAGAATAACATCGAACAGGTCCCTATAATTGATGTTGAAGGTGAACTGGTGGGTTTAGTAAGAGCCAATGATCTTATAAAAGCATTGACTGATTAAGATGGAAAAATCAAATCTCTTAAAAATTAGTACTTCTACTGGCTTAATCAAGATAGCCTCTAAAAGCCAGGGAGAAGTATTCTTTCACACTATCCAGCTTAAACTTTTATGGGGATATTGCTGGTGGCAGGAAAAACCCGAAATTGAATACTTCCTGGATTTACTGGAATCTGTAATTAAAAAAGCGGTTTATAGTGTTTTTCCTCATCAGGAACTCTTTTTAGATTACAATCTGGAAACTAATGATTCTCTGGAAAAATCTTCCCAGGTAAAAATAACCTTTAATCAGATACGTGCAGATGATGTAGAATTTTACATGCCCGAAAATATTTTGATTCTAGAAGGGCCTGATTATAGGGGATCTTTTTCCAAGTTAAGTAGCTTCAGGCGTAAAATAAATGAAAATATCCAAAAAACTATTTAATCCCTTTTAGGGATTATCACTTTATAAACTTATTTTTCAATGACAAAACGTCTAATTTTTGGTAAAACTTTAATTAATAATTTTTGAGCATCTTCCTGATCTTTTACCCTTCTGGCAACTATTTTTCCTTTTTTAAAGATGGTAACATTCCTGCCATCCACTTCCAGCATGGCTATTCCCATACCGGGAGAACATTTAACAATTCCCATTTTTTCAAGTTCAATGCAGGTTAATTCAATATTGATAGGATAAGGTAGTTCTGTTTCAAACATTATTTTATTTGCTTCATCTTTGCAGGGTTTGTAGATCACTAAATCTTTTTTCTTTTTACTTGAATCTCCAATATCCAGAACAACTTTTTTAAAGCCTACTGCTTTTAGTTCATTATCTATGTGTTGGAGAGTATTAGGATTTAACAGGCTGTTATAGGAATCCATTTCAATTATGCCCATATCATCCTGGTCTCTAACACGAATAAAATTAGCAGAAGATAAGTTCTTAATTAAAGTTTCAGCATATGAAATCCGGTTAATTTTTTTAGTAGTTATCTTACTCCCGGTGGATATTCTTGTGGCTAAACAGGTAGTGGATGTTGAAAATTCCATATCTTCTTTTTTTAGAAAATCTAAAACCTCCTCCCTCGTAATACCTGCTTCTACTAAGGGACTGAAAATATTTTTCTGATAATTTACCATTATTCCCGGTCGATCTTCGAGCAAATCACTAATATTGGTACCATCCACCAGGCATTTAAAACCCTTTTCCTGGGCAACGGATTCTAATTTACTATACATTTTATTTCGGCATATAAAACATCTTTCAGGATTGTTTTTTATAAATTGCTCATCCAAAAGGTAATCCTCACTTATAACCATATGATCTATTCCTATCTGTCGGGCAATATTTTCTGCATTGTGGATACAATCAGAGGGCATTACACCATTATCAATAGTGACAGCTAGAACCGTTTCAGCTACCTCCGATGCAATTTTTGCCACCATAGTACTATCTGCTCCACCTGAAAAAGCTAAAAGTATTTTTTTATTTTTAAGCAGCGTTCGAATGGTATTTATTTTGATTTCTAGTTCCATTAAATAACACCTGAAAATTATAATGATTTAATGTAATTTAAAACGTCTAATGCATCTTTTCGTTTAATATCACAGGGGTGATTATTTAAAAACTTTACAAGTTTTTTTATAACATCTGATTCTATTTCAGATTCTTTAAATATTTTTTTATAAGTTCTATGGGGGTAATATATTGATTTGGCAGTATTCAATATCGTATCCAGCTCATTTTTAGATATGATATCTTTTTTACAGGCTCTTTTTAGATTATATTCTATACTTACCAGAGAATCAGATAACTGTTCCCCGGTATCCGGCCTAAAAACCACAGCCACGTCATCATCCGATTCTATTTTTCCAGTTTTATATTGGGAGTAAACATACCCTATACCTATCATTCCCAGATCATCCAGTTCGGAGGCTCGAAGTGCACCCATACTGGATCCCCCCACCACCATAACTCCTGCATTCAGAGCCTCTATTATTTCCCTATGGGATACTGCCGGTTGCTGGTGAAAAACACCATCAATAATAACAATAATATCCGGGGATCCTTTTAATGCTTCTAAAACATCCCCTCTTTTTATAGGAGGCCTATAATCTGCTTTGAGGATTTCCATTCCTTCTTCAGGATTTAGAGAGGGACCGCTAAAAACTATGATTTTTAGAGAAGAAATTGACATTTTTTCACTCTGATCAATAATATTCATTCTAAATACGCAATTTTAACCTTTTTCCCTTCCTATCCGGGTCCACTGAGAATAATTCCATGCCCGGTATTATAACTCTAACCACTGGAACTTTCACTTCATCCCGGGTTAAATCAACATAAAAAGCTTTGCCCATCCCGCATTTTTTTATTTCTTTGGTGGTAATTTGTATGTCCTCTTTAAAAGAAGAACTGGACTTATTTTTTAGTTCATCCAGACCAATTATTTTTTTTGATTCGCCAAACCAGTGTTTATTTATTCTTTTCATACGTTCATAGCCGGCTTTTCTCATGAAAACAGCCCTAACAGTATCTTCTCTGGTTCCATGAATTTGTGTGGCCCTACTTTGGGCTACTTCCGTAATAGCCCTTATTGCTGCAATTTCAGGGTCCAGGTGGGTTCCCACTCCCAGGGTTAAAAGAGCAGGGTCTTTTAATACAGTATCATCTGCTACAGCAGCCATGGTGGTAACCTGAATATCGGCAGTCAGATCCATCAACTTTATCTCAATGCCTGCTTTTCTAAATTTACCCATCAAATCAATTATTATGGGATTATCAACACCATTACAATCAATTTCAGTAGTACTTTCTTTCCTAACTTCAAATATACTCCAGGCATCTCTTTCAATTACTTCTGTAATCCCATGGAAAACGGCTTCTTCTAGTACATTGCCTGAAGCCAGTCCATTAGTATTAGATTTGAATAGGTTAATGGCATTGTCACATTCATAAGGATGAAAAACAGAATTAGCTGGAATCATAATTTTATCTTCAGAGAAGATATCCTGTGATTCTATCCACTCTAAATTTTCATTCAGGGATATTTTTTGGGGTAAAATAAGTGCTTCAGGATTTAAACTATTTGAAATATCTTCATAACTACCTTTGACAATTCTTTTTTTATCGGTGGTTTGTTTTTCTGCAGAATATCTTTCAAAAGATTCCATCATAGCCGATGCCTTAGCTTGCTGTGTGGTTGCTCCTTTACCCGCATATATACTTACCGCACCTTCCTGAGCGGTAGGACGGATAGCAGAGTAAACTGGAATTCCTACCCGGTCTAGATGAGTAATTTCAGTTACCCTGGTAACCCCTGCAGTTTTTAATTTCTTTTCCACATTTTTTATGGTTTGGGAAGGCTTCAGGGCCCGATGAGTACATCCAAAATATTTAACTGGAATATCAGAAAACATAAAATCCCCTTATTTTTTTTGAATTAAATTATATTAAACATGGAATTAAAGGTCATGAAGAAAGCTATTCCTGCAGCTAAAACCCATACCAGAGGATTCCATCTAAATACTTTTGCACCATCCAGTACGCTGAATGGTATCAGGTTAAATAGTGCTAAAAAGCTATTTACGTAGTAACCTAAAAAGGCTATGGCCCCCACAGTTGAATTGGCTGGAAAGAGGGGAATTAAGGCAAAGAAAAATAATGCCAGAATAATATTGGTTACCGGCCCTGCCAGTGATATTTTACCATTCTCATCGTCTTTTATATAAGTTCCATGGATATAAACTGCTCCCGGCGCGGCAAATACAAATCCAAAATAGGCAGTAACTAAAGCCAGGAATAAACCTTCTACCCATAATCTATACTCTGCCCAGAAACCATATCGAATAGCCATTAGTTTATGGGCTAATTCATGGAGTACAAATCCAGAACCTACTCCAATTAAACTTATAAAATAATATTGGGTTGCAATTTCAATATTCCGTCCCGAAAGGACATAAGAAAACACTGCTGCTATAACCAGCATGGAAATGATTATATCTCTTATTTCACTAGAACTAAATTTTACCATATATTAATAGAAACTAATTTTTAACATATAATGCTTTCTATGTAACCGTGTTTTAAAATTCCTGAAATATTTACATTAAAATCATTTTTAATATTATCCCTCTACTCCCTAATTATTTTCAAATTACATTTGTATCATATTCTCTTTTTATATTGCAACTCCTGGAACTTGATATAAAAAGAGGTCCCTGAATTAATCACTCCCATTTTACTATCAATTTCCAGTTCTCCTTCTATCTGGTCCACCAGCATCTGAACCAGTTTTAGCCCTAAAGAAGTACTTTTTTCCATTTTTTTAAGTAAGAATCCGATTCCATTATCGGATATGGTTAAATGATACAATCCTTCTTCTTCTTTAAAAACAATCTTTACTTCACCATCATTTTTTCCTTTAAAAGCATGTTTAAGGCAGTTACTTACCACTTCATTTATTATAAGGCCACAGGGAATGGCAGTATCTATCTCCAGATTAATATCTCCCAATTCCAGCTTCAATTTGATATTTTTATCTTTAAATGTATAGGAGTAAAACAGATGGGACATTATTTGCTGGATGTATATGGCAAAATTGATACTAGCTAAGTCCCGGGATCGGTAAAGCTGTTCATGTATCAAAGCCATGGATTTGATTCGATCCTGACTTTCCTTGAATATTTCTAAATCTAGAGGATCCCGGATATTTGAGGTTTGTAAATTGAGGAGGCTGGAAATAATCTGCAGGTTATTTTTCACCCGATGATGGATTTCCTGTAATAAAACTTCTTTTTCTTTAAGAGAGTTTTTTATTTTTTCTTCTGATTTCTTACGATCAGTGATATCCAGAATAGATGCCAAATGTTTATCACTATGGGGAATGGGGGCTAAAGTTATAAATACATGTTTTTTATTCCCATACCGGTCAATAATATCCGCTTCATATTCTTCTTTTACAGTTTCTCCCACAGGGGTTTTGTGGATACCTGTAATATCTTCCAGATAATCAGGGGATAAAAAATCTTTAATAGTTTTCTGGCCTTCAATTTCTCTTCGGGGATAATTGGTAATGGATTCTACTTCACTATTGGCCAGAGATATGGTGGTATCCTTTTCCAGGATAATCATCCCTGCACTGGAATTTTCAAATATGGTCCGGTAATAATCTTCTGATTTTTTAAGAGCTTCCTCTGCAATTAACCGTTCTGTAATATCCCTGGCCACCATCACTGAATATTTTTCACCACTAAAAATTACCAGACTTAAACTAACTTCCATGGGAATGATAGAGCCATCTTTTTTTATAAATTGAGTTTCCATAGTCCATCTGGATTCATCCAGGTCCCTATTACTAATGGTGAATATTTTCTTAAATTCGGAGTGGTCTTGTGAAATTATCAGATCCCAAATACTTCTTTCAATAATATCAGAATAATCGTAACCTAATTGATAAAATGCCGACTGGTTCAAATCCATTAATTTTCCTGAAACAACTTCAATAAGGAATATAGCATCATTGGAGTGATCCAGTAATGTTTTAAACCTTTCTAATTCTTTTAATTGTTCCTGTAATTTGGGGTAATAACTCTTTTGTATGGAATGTTCTCCTAATCCAATAATTTTTTCCCGTAATGTATCCCATTCCTGGTAATCATCAGAAGGCATTCTGGTATATCTCCTCAATATCCTCTGCAGAAGGTCGGCGAGGGTTGGTAACTATACAGGGGTCTTGCAGGGCTTTTAATGCTAGAGATGGAAAGTCTTCTTCACGCACTCCCAGTTTTTTTAGACTTGTATCCACACCTGCTTCTTTTTTAAGTTTTTTAATGAAATTCAAAAGAGAATCCTTTTTTTCATCTAAACTAAGTCCATTTTGATCTATCCCCATGGCACGGGCAATTTTCAGGTATTTCTCAGGCACTTCAGAGAAATTATAATCAATTACATGTTCCAGGAGTATGGCATTAGATTCTCCATGAGATAAATCTAATAATCCTCCTAAACTATGAGCCATGGCATGAATTAAACCTAAACTCGCATTTGAAAATGCCAATCCTGCTTCTAAACTACCCAACATCATTTTTGACCTGAACTGCTGATTCTGCAGGTCTTTTATAGTGGGTATGATGTTGGATGATATGAGCCTTATAGAATCAAGGGCATGTATATTGGTAATATGGGAGCTGGCATTGGAAACATAAGCTTCAAAAGAGTGTACCAGCGCATCGAATCCAGTATGGGCAGTTAAAGTTTTATCCATGGTTAAAGTGGTAAAAGGATCAATTAAAGCAACATCTGGAACCATGGTTTTGCTTATAATAGCAATTTTTACTTTTTTTATAGAATCTAGAATAATAGCAAACTGAGAAACATCAGCAGATGTGCCTGCAGTGGTAGGGATGCATATTAAAGGAGGGGAAGGTAATGGGACCTGATCCACACCTTCAAATTCCAATATATTATTTCTATTAGATGATACAATTCCAATACCTTTTGCACAATCCATGGGGCTTCCCCCACCCAGGGCAATAATTAAATTACATTCTTCACTATTGAAAACATCAGCACCATCCATAACTTCTTTATCACGTGGATTAGGTGATATGCTGGAGTAAATTTCATATTCCAGGTTTTGCTCAATTAAAACTTCTTCAAGTTCGACTAAGATATTAAGATTCATGATTCCCGTGTCGGTTACAATCAGAACTTTTTTAGCAGCCAAATTTTTTGCATATCGACCAGCAAGAAGCCGGGACCCTGATCCATAAATAAATTCAGGTGCCACAAATTTTCTGAGATAATTTTCTTGAACCATAATTAACACCTAGAGATATTAAATGTTGATTGTATCCTATGCTTATATTAATTTATTGATATAATTATATTATCGGGATATTTTATCTAACGGTTTAAATAATTACATTTATTAAAATCAGTGGTGATTTAATGCGTACCCAATGTGAATATTGTGCCCTGGAAGGTTATTATGGGGAAAAAATCTATGAAACCCGTAACTGGATTATTTACCTGGCACCATCTCAAAGATACCTGGGAACATGCGTAGTTGCATTAAAAAGAAGCTGCAAGGATTTAAATCAATTAAAAAAAGATGAATGGATTGATTTTGGCGAAGTAGTAGTCATGCTTGAAAAAGCAGTTTCAAAAACGCTTAATCCTACTTTATTCAATTGGAGCTGCTTCAAAAACTCTGCTTATCGCTATAAAAATCCAAAACCAGAAGTGCACTGGCATTTCATACCTCGATATGAAAAACCAATCAAATTCGATGATATAAATTTCCAGGACCCTGACTTTGGCTATATTCCTCAACCAGTGGAGCGAAAAATACCTGAAAAAACGCATCTTAAATTGAAAAATTTAATTCAAAAACAACTAATTATAAATCAAAATATATATTCAAACTAATTTGAGGATTATTTATAAAGGAGTTCTATTTCATGGATAGAGTCAATAAAGTTTTAGATGAGATGCTTAAAGAAGAAATCCCTGCCATGCTGCTATTAAAAGAAGAAAATATATTTTATCTAAGTGGTTTTAAACCTTCAGGCTTTTCAATTTTAGTTCTAAAAGATGATCCTTTGTTACTGGTATCTAAAATGGATAGTGAAGAAGCCAGTAAAACTTCCAGGATCCCTTTTCAGGTATTTGAGTCATTAAAAGAATTAAAAAATATAATTAAACCTCAAAAATTTCCTAAATTGGGAATTGAGGAATCCATGAAAGTTGGATTTTATAATAAAATAAAAAATAATTTTGACATGGAAATAAATGATGTAATTGAAAGATCCCGCATGATAAAAACTTCAGATGAGATCAATTCCATAAAAAAATCCATCTCTATTGCTGAAAAATCGTTTAATCAATTAGAATTTAAAAAAAATGAATGGAAACTGGCAGCGGAGCTTGAATATTTAATGAAAATTAATGGTTCTCAAAATGAAGCATTTGAAACCATAATTGCTAGTGGGTCACGGTCAAGCCTTCCTCATGCCTATCCTACATCCAATAAACTGGAATATCCATTACTTATTGACTGGGGTGCTGTTTGGGAAAATTACTCATCTGATTGCACCCGTACCATAGTTGAGACTGAAAAACAGGAAGAAGTATTAAACATTTGCCTGGAAGCACAAAAAGAAACAATTAAATCAATAAAACCCGGAATATCTGCCTGTGAAATAGATAAAGTTGCCCGGGACGTCATAAAAGATTATGGCTATGGAGATAATTTTATCCACTCAACGGGACATGGATTAGGTTTGGAAGTTCATGAAAAACCTTCCATATCCTCCCGGGAAGAAATAAATCTGGAAAAAAACATGGTGATTACCATAGAACCTGGAATATATTTAGAGGGTGAATGGGGCGTGAGGATAGAGGATATAGTCTTAATAAAAAATAAAGCCCGTAAATTATCTAAACTCCCTTCGGTGATACACTGATTATATCGTACTGGAATTAAAACTAACTCTTAACGTGTATTTTTTGTAATTGCATTTTATAACCCTTATATATAAATAACTTAATAACATAATATTTATTATAGAATAGACTTAGGTGTATGAATTGGCAGCAATCCCCAAAATATTATCTCCGGTTTCAGGTGCTATAGACAGCATCATTCCAGAAAAATTTCTGGTAAGGCTTCAAGAAATTTTAATCAGGACAGGAATGTATGTAAAAGCTTCTGATGTCATTACTCTAGCTTTAATTGCCAGCTTTGGAATCAGTATCCTTGCGGTACTTGTTTCAGCACTGGTGGGTGTAAATGCTTTAATTGCAGGAATAATTGGATTTTTTATTCCACCTGTCATTATGGGAGGATATGTATTTTATATGATGGAAAAAAGGGTAGATGCTATTGAGCAGAATACTCCTGATTTTTTGAGACAAATCGCTTCCCTTTTAAGGGCCGGTGTCGGTGTAGAGACGGCTCTGGAAGATGTTTCTAAACATGGAAGTGGACCTCTTACTGATGAATTAAAAAGGGCAGTAATTGAAATAAAAATCGGAAGAACTTTTGATGATGCTATTCTTTCCATGGGGGAGCGATTACAATCTAAAAACTTGGATAGAACTTTCAGAATGATACTGGAAGGTAGAAGAGCAGGGGGAAGTCTTTCAGATATTATTGAAACTGTGGCTGAAGATTTGAGGGCAGTACTAGCATTAAAACGTGAAAGAAAAGCTAATGTAATGATGTCAGTTATGTTTTTGATAATAGCAGCTATTGTTGCTGCTCCATTTGCTCTGGGAATGATTGGAGTTTATGCCGGCTTTATGGCGGAGGTTGGTAAAGAAAACCCATTAGCCGGTGCAGCTACCATGGCAGCAGGAGGTTACATTATTATTCACTCCATTATAGCTGGATTATTAATTGGAATTATCATGTATGGTAGTGCT